>NZ_CP089746.1:5111667-5423335 GCF_029541745.1 Streptomyces sp. LX-29
TCCCGCGCCGCGCCCAGCAGCCCCGCCAGCTCCGGGACACGCGGGTACCAGCGCTTCTCGTACTCCCAGCACAGCCAGCCGTCCCAGCCCGCGCGGCTGAGCAGCCCCAGGCACTCGGTCAGCGGGAGCACTCCGGCGCCCAGCGGCAAGGGGGTGGTGTCGTCCGCCGAGGCGACGTCCTTGAGTTGCACATAGGCCAGGTGGGGGGCGAGGGCCGCATAGGAGTCGGTCGGCTCCTCGCCGCCCAGCCATGGGTGCAGCACATCCCAGATCGCGCCCACCGCGCCATGGCCGATCTCGTCGGGACCGACCACCCCGCCGTGCTCCACCCGGCCGAGCAGCCGCGCCACGGCCGCCCCGGTGCGATGCGAGTCATGGGTCTCCACCAGCAGCCGCACCCCCAGCTCGGCGGCGTATGGCGCGACGGCGGCCAGGCGGCGCACGGCGTCGGCGTCCGCCTCGTCCTCGGGGCGCTCCCCGGCGCCCGGGAAGACCCGGACGTGGCGGGCCCCCAGATCCCGGGCCAGGCCGAGGAGGGCGCGCAGCTCGGCGAGGACGGGTCCGTCGGAGCCGGGCGCGGCGACCCGCGCGTATCCGGCGACGGCGAGGACCTCCACCCCCGCCGCCCTGAACTCCTCGGCCGCCCGGCGTCGTTCGGCCGTGCCGAGCCCCGGGTGCACCGGCTCCTCCGGGTGGGCGCGCAGCTCCACGCCCTGGTAGCCGTGGTCGGCGGCGAGCGCGACCACCTCGGAGAGGGGCGCGCCGGGGACGCCCAGCGTCGAGAAGGCAAGCTTCATGACGATGACGCTAAGCGCTTCGCTGGCGGGTATGCCATCTGCGGGTGCGTCGTGGCTGGTCGCGCCCACGCGGCGGAGCCGCACATGTCACAGCCCCGCGCCCCTTTGGGGCGCTGCCGAACCGCACCGGACTTCGCCGAGCCCGCTGAGCGCCGCCCGCTGGACGGGCCGGGCTGCGCGCCCGTGGACCGTACGGGGCCTCAGGTCGTCAGCGCGAGGCGCCAGTCCTGGCCGACCAGGTCGACGCCGAAGCTGTGGTGGGGCCGCTCGGCGACCAGCTCGAAACCGACCCGCTCGTAGATCGTCCGCGCGGCGGAGAGCACGTCGTTGGTCCACAGCACGACCTCCCGGTAGCCCCTCTCGCGCGCGAAGTCCACGCACCGCCGTACCAGCAGCTCCCCGATGCCCTCGCCCCGCGCGTCCGGCTCGACCAGCAGCAGGCGCAGCCGCGCGGCCCGCGGATCGTCCGCGTCGCGCACGCAGAGCACGGAGCCCACCGGGCGGTCGGCGAGCTCCGCGATCCAGGCCCGTTCGCACGCCGGGTCGTGCCCGGCGGCGAAGTCGCCGACGATGCGGGCCACCAGGCCCTCGAACGCGGCGTCCCAGCCGAACTCACGGGCGTACAGCGCCCCGTGCCGCTGCACGATCCAGCCGTAATCGCCCGGTGCCGGCGGCCGCAGCCGCACCGGGGACGGCGGCCGCGGCTCCCCCAGGACGTCCGTCGCGATGCGCAGCGCGTCCCGCAACCTGCGCAGATCGGCCCAGCGCAGCCCGCGCAGCAGCAGGGCGACGGAGGCCCGTGAACGCTCCTCCAGCTCCGCGGCGACCGCCCGGCCGGCCGCGGTGAGCAGGACCTGCTGGTAGCGGGCGTCCATGTGGTGCCGCTCCCGGGTGATCAGACCCTGCTCCTCGAACCGGCCGAGGGTCCGGCTCAGATGCGCGGCGGTCAGCCCGAGGTCCTCGCGCAGCTGGGAGACATGGGTGCGCTCGCGCCGCGAGAGCTCGCAGAGGATCCGCGCCTCGCTGGGCGTGTAGGGCGTGTGCGGCCGGCCGGGATGGTCCAGGGACCCGGTGAGCCGGGTGTAGAGGCGTTGGAAGCGGCGCACCTCGTCCACGGTTGCGCGCAGGTCGTCCCCGTGCCCCATCGAGCTCCCCCTTCACGGAATCGCTTGACCCCATACTTGCTCCCGAACAACTGCCTGGGAAGGGGTGTGGACGACCGGAGGCGAGGACGGCGCGCCGCCGACAGGCCCGCGGGGCGCGGGTGGCCCCGGCGCGGGGGCCGCGGGGCTCAGGCCGCGGCGCCGGCGCGGGGCGGCGCGGTCGACGCGCGGGCCATCAGTTCGGCCCGTACCATCGCCACCCCGCCCGGCGGCTCCGGCTCGCGGCCCAGCGCCAGCCTGCCGGCCCGCGCCCCCGCGTCGTGCAGCGGCAGTCGCACGGTAGTGAGCGACGGCACGGCGTCCACGCTGAACGGCAGGTCGTCGAAGCCGGCGACCGAGACGTCGTGCGGGATCCGCAGCCCTTGGTCGCGCAGGGCCGCGCAGGCGCCGAGCGCGACGGTGTCGTTGGCGGCTATGACCGCGGTCAGCCGCGGTTCCCTGCGCAGCAGTTCGAGGGTGGCGTCATAGCCGCAGGAGCGGTCGTACGGGCCGTGGACGGTCAGTCGCTCGGCTCCGTCGGCGAGGCCCTGGCCGGCCAGCGCCTCCCGGTGCCCCTCCAGACGGTCCCGAGTGGTGCTGCGGTCGGCCGGGCCGGCGACATAGCCGATGCGGCGGTGGCCGAAGGCCAGCAGGTGCTCGGTCAGCCGGCGCGCGCCACCGCGGTTGTCGAAGGTCAGCGTGGTGGCGTCGGGGATCGGGGGACGTCCGCAGAGCACCACCCGGGTGCCGGCGGCGGCCAGCCGGGATGCCTTGGCCTCCACGGCGGCCGCGTGCTCGGGGTGCTCGATCGCGCCGCCGGTGAGGATGACGGCGGCCGCGCGCTGACGCTGGAGCAGGGTGAGATAGGTGAGTTCGCGCTCCGGCGAACCGCCGGTGTTGCAGATGACGGCCAGCTTCTCGCCACCGCGCCGCGGCTCCCCGCCACGGCCCGGTTCACGGCGGGCGCCCGGCTCGCCGGCACCGCCCATCTCCGACTGCACGGCACCGGCGATGATCCCGAAGAACGGGTCCGCGATGTCGTTGACGAGGACGCCGACCAGGTCAGAGGTGGCGGCCGCGAGAGCGCTTGCCGGGCCGTTGACCACGTACTCCAGCTCGTCGACCGCCCGCAGCACCCGGGCCCGGGTCGACTCGGCCACCGGGTAGTTGCCGCTCAGGACGCGGGAGACGGTCGCCGCCGAGACCCGCGCCCGCGCCGCCACATCAGCCAGCGTCACTGTCATGGCTTCCTCCGTATGTGAGCACCGTGTGCGCCCGGCGCGCGCCGGGCGCCCCAGGGTTGCCGCATGCTCCGCCCATGCTCTCACCGCACCGGTCCGGGGCGGTGAACCGGTGACCGTCAGGCGAGACGCCGGGACGGTACGACATGCAACGCCCGCCCGCCATACGGCTGATAAGCGACCGGCGCCCTTGTTGGCGGATGCAAAAGGCGACTAGCGTGAAAGGGAGGGAAAGCGCTTGCTACGACCGTCCGCGAGGCCCGGGCGGCGAGGGCGGGCGGGGCCGGCGCGTGGGCGGACCGAAGGAGACGGACCAGGTGACGAGCGTGTCCCGCAAGACCTTACGCATCGCCATGAACGGGGTGACCGGCCGCATGGGCCACCGTCAGCACCTCGTGCGCTCGCTGCTCGCCATCCGGGAGCAGGGCGGCGTCGACATCGGTGACGGCGGCACGCTGTGGCCGGAACCGGTGCTGGTGGGGCGGCGGGAGCACGCGCTGACCGCGCTGGCCGAGCGCCATGGACTGGACCCGGTCGGCGACGTCAGCACCGACCTCGACGCGGTGCTCGCCGACCCGTCCGTGGACATCTACTTCGACGCCCAGGCCACCACGGCCCGCGAGGGCGCCGTACGGAAGGCGATCGCGGCCGGCAAACACGTCTACACCGAGAAGCCCAGCGCCGGATCGCTGACCGGGGCGCTGGAGTTGGCCCGGCTCGCCGAGGCCGCCGGGGTGCGGCACGGAGTGGTCCAGGACAAGCTCTTCCTACCGGGCGTGCGCAAGCTCAAGCGGCTGATCGACGGCGGCTTCTTCGGCCAGATCCTTTCGGTGCGTGGCGAATTCGGGTACTGGGTCTTCGAGGGGGACTGGCAGCCGGCGCAGCGGCCGTCGTGGAACTACCGCGCGCAGGACGGCGGCAGCATCGCCGCCGACATGTTCCCCCACTGGGAGTACCTGCTGCGCGAGCTGTTCGGTCCGGTGCGGACCGTGCAGGCGCTGGTCACCACGCACATCCCACGCCGGTGGGACGAGCGGGGCAAGCCGTACGAGGCGACCGCCGACGACGCCGCGTACGGGATCTTCGAGCTCGACGGCGGGATCGTGGCGCAGGTCAACTCCTCCTGGGCGGTGCGGGTGCACCGCGACGAGCTGGTGGAGTTCCAGGTGGACGGCACCGAGGGCTCGGCCGTGGCGGGGCTGCGTGAATGCCATGTGCAGCACCGCGCCACCACGCCCAAGCCGGTCTGGAACCCCGACCAGCCGACGGCCGAACGGTTCCGCGAGCAGTGGCAGCGGGTCCCCGACAACGCGGGCGACGAGGCCGACAACGCCTTCAGGGCGCAGTGGGAGCTGTTCCTGCGCCATGTGGCCCTCGGCGAGCCCTGGCACTGGGACCTGCTGGCCGGAGCGCGCGGCGTCCAACTGGCCGAGCTGGGCCTGGCCTCCTCGGCCTCCGGGCGTCGGCTGGACGTGCCGGAGCTGACGCTGTGACGCTCCGGCTGCCGCGCGCGGGCGGCGCGCTGACCGCGTACCGGCCGCGCACCGAGCCGGTCTGGCATCCGCCTTCCGGTCGCCCGCCCGCTTCCCGCGCGGTCTTCGCGGCCGCACACGTGGTCGCGGACCCGTACGCGGATTCCGGCCCCGAGGGCCCGGCCGTCGTGGACTGGGACGCCACCCTCGCCTTCCGCCGCCATCTGTGGGCGCACGGGCTCGGGGTGGCCGAGGCGATGGACACCGCGCAGCGCGGCATGGGCCTGGACTGGGCCACCGCGGCGGAGCTGATCACCCGGTCGGCGGCGGAGGCCAAGGCGGCCGGCGGCCGGATCGTCTGCGGCGCGGGCACCGACCAGCTGACCGGGCCGGCCTCGCTCGCCGCCGTCCGCACCGCCTACGAGGAGCAGTTGGCGCTGGTGGAGGGGGCGGGCGTGCCCGCCGTCCTGCTGGCCTCGCGCGCGCTGGCCGCCGTCGCGCGCGGCCCCGAGGACTATCTGGAGGTGTACGGATCGCTGCTGCGGCAGGCCGCCGAGCCGGTCGTCCTGCACTGGTTGGGCGCGATGTTCGACCCGGGCCTGCGCGGCTACTGGGGCGCCGACCGCCCGGAGGAGGCGGCCGAGACCCTGCTCGCGCTCTGCCGCGCCCACCCGGACAAGGTCGACGGGGTCAAGGTCTCGCTGCTGGACGCGGGGCGGGAAGTCGAGCTGCGCCGCCGGCTGCCCGCCGGGGTGCGCTGCTACACGGGCGACGACTTCCACTACCCCGAGCTCATCGCCGGCGACGCCGACGGCTTCAGCGACGCGCTGCTCGGCGTCTTCGACCCGCTGGCCGCACCGGCCGCCGCCGCCCTGCGGCGGCTGGACGGCGGCGACGCCCGGGGCTTCCGGGCGCTGCTGGACCCGACCGTGGCGCTGTCCCGGCAGCTGTTCCGGGCGCCGACCCGCTACTACAAGACCGGCGTGGTCTTCCTGGCCTGGCTCGCCGGCCACCAGGACCACTTCACCCTGCTCGGCGGCCTCCAGTCGGCGCGCTCGCTGCCCCATCTGGCCCGGGTGTACGAACTCGCCGACGGGCTGGGGCTGTTCCCCGACCCGACGCTGACCACGGCCCGCATGCGCCACTTCCTCGCCGTCCACGGAGTGGCGCCGTGACCGACCTGGCCGGGTTCAGCCTGAACCAGCAGACCATCCGGCAGTGGTCGCTGCCGCGGCTCGTCGAGGGCTGCGCGCGGGCCGGCGTCACGGCGGTCGGGCTGTGGCGGGAGCCGGTGCGGGAGTACGGGGTGGCGGCCACGGCCGCGCTGGTGCGGGCCGCCGGGCTGACCGTGACCAGCCTCTGCCGGGGCGGCTTCCTCACCGCCGCCGACCCGGCCGGGCGGGCGGCCGCGCTCGCCGACAACCGCTCCGCCATCGACGAGGCGGCGACGCTCGGCACCCGCACCCTGGTGCTGGTCTGCGGTGGGCTGCCCGACGGCAGCCGCGACCTGGGCGCCGCCCGGGAGCGGATCGGCGAGGCGCTCGCCCACCTCGCCCCGTACGCCGCCGAGCGGTCCGTGCGGCTGGCCGTCGAACCGCTGCACCCGATGTACGCCGCCGACCGCTGTGTGGTCTCCACCCTCGCCCAGGCCCTGGACCTGGCGGAGCGCTTCCCCGCCGACCAGGTGGGGGTGGTGGTGGACACGTACCACCTGTGGTGGGACGACACCGTGGCCGGGCAGATCGCCCGGGCCGGCGCCGGCGGCCGGATCGCCGCCTTCCAACTGGCCGACTGGGTGACTCCGCTGCCCGAGGGGGTGCTGCTGGGCCGGGGCCAGCTCGGGGACGGCTCCGTCGACCTGCGCTGGTTCCGCGGGCGGGTGACGGACGCCGGCTACTCCGGCCCGGCCGAGGTGGAGATCTTCAACCCGGCGCTGTGGGCGCGCGACGGCGCCGAGGTGCTGGCGGAGACGATCGGGCGTTTCCGCGCGCACGTGCTGTGAGCGTCCGGCCCTGCCGCCCCGCCGCCCCGCCGCCCCGCCGTCTCGGTGCGCGGGCGCACGTTCGGCGCGCTTTTGTTCGCATCTCGTTCTTATGTCGGCCGGCGTGCGTGACGTTTCCCGCCAGCGATGCTGACTTCAGGTAACGGATCGATAACTCTGGGAAATCGTGCAACCCTTCAGGGCTGAGTGGGGTCGTAACTGTCGTGCGGCCGCCCGGGAGTCTGGGGGGATGGTCCGAGGGGCCGCGCATGGGGGGAGGGAAGGGGCCCGGTCCACGGACCGGGCCCCTGGAAACGTTCTCCGGTCAGAACGGCACCCGGCACCAGCTCCCGCACCGGACCGTTTCACAGGGCCGCCACCTGCTCCGCGGTGGGGAACGACTGCTGGGCACCGGGCCGGGTGACCGCCGCCGCGCCCACCCGCACGGCGAACCGCACCGCCGTCGCCAGGTCGTCGCCGACCCCCAGCCGCCAGCCGAGCGCCCCGGTGAACGCGTCGCCCGCGCCGGTGGTGTCCACCGCCGCCACCGGCACCCCGGGCACCCGGACCGCGCCCCGGTCGTCGGCGGCGAGCGCGCCGGCGGCGCCCAGCGTCACCACCACCGAACGCGGCCCACGGGAGCGCAGGGACGCCGCCCACGCCGCGGGGTCCTCGCTCCGCGCCGCCGGGTCGTCGCCCAGCAGGAACCGCGCCTCGTGCTCGTTGACCACCAGCGGGTCGCAGGCGGCGAGCACCTCGGCGGGCAGCGCGGCCGGCGGCGAGGGGTTGAGCACCACGCGGGTGTCCGGGCCCACCGCCGCCACCGCCGTGGCGACCGTCTCCAGCGGGATCTCCAGTTGGAGGGAGACCACGCGGGCCGCGGCCAGCAGCGGGGCGGCGGTGCGGACGTCCTCGGGGCTGAGCCTGGCGTTGGCGCCGGGGGAGACCACGATGCTGTTGTCACCCGAGGGGTCGACGGTGATCAGCGCGACCCCGGTGGGCGCGCCGCCGACCAGGACACCGGAGGTGTCCACGCCGGCCGCCCGCTGCACCTCCCGCAGCATCCGGCCGTGGTCGTCGTCGCCCACCCGCGCCAGCAGCGCGGTGCGGGCCCCCAGCCGGGCGGCGGCGACGGCCTGGTTGGCGCCCTTGCCGCCGGGGTGGACCGCCAGGTCGGAGCCGAGGACGGTCTCCCCGGCCGCGGGGCGGCGCTCGACCCCGACCACCAGGTCGGCGTTGGCGGACCCCACGACCACCAGGTCGTAGCGGTGCATGCGTCTGTCCTTTCATCGGCTGGCATGTCGACCCTATGAGGCCCCTCGCCGCCCTCACCGGCACCGGCGGCCGGCCGCCGAGGGTCACCGCCCCGCCCGTCGCCCCGGTTGTCCACAGGCCCCCGGGGCCCTGTCGCACCCGGGCGGTACCGTCGGTCCATGCTCAAACTCGCGGTCGTGGAAGGCGTTCTGGAGCGGCTGACGTATGTCAATGAGGAGACGGGCTACACGGTCGCACGGGTCGACACCGGCCGCGGCTCCGGTGACCTTCTCACCGTCGTCGGCTCGCTGCTCGGGGCGCAGCCGGGTGAGTCGCTGCGTCTGGAGGGTCGCTGGGGCTCACACCCGCAGTACGGCAAGCAGTTCACGGTGGAGAACTACACGACCGTGCTGCCCGCCACCGTCCAGGGCATCCGCCGCTATCTGGGCTCGGGGCTGATCAAGGGCATCGGGCCGCGGATCGCGGACCGGATCACCGAGCACTTCGGCGTGGACACCCTGGACGTGATCGAGAACGAGCCGAAGCGGCTGATCGAGGTGCCCGGCCTCGGCCCCAAGCGCACCAAGATGATCGGGGCGGCCTGGGAGGAGCAGAAGGCGATCAAGGAGGTGATGGTCTTCCTCCAGGGGGTGGGCGTCTCGACCTCCATCGCGGTGCGCATCTACAAGAAGTACGGAGACGCCTCGATCTCCGTCACCAGGAACGAGCCGTATCGGCTGGCGGCCGATGTCTGGGGCATCGGATTCCTGACGGCCGACAAGATCGCGCAATCGGTGGGCATCCCGCACGACAGCCCGGAGCGGGTCAAGGCCGGGCTGCAGTACGCGCTGTCGCAGTCGACCGACAACGGCCACTGCTATCTGCCGGAGGAGCGGCTGATCGCGGACGCGGTGAAGCTGCTCCAGGTGGACACCGGGCTGGTCATCGACTGTCTCGGCGAGCTGGCGGCGGACCCGGAGGGGGTGGTCCGGGAGTCCGTGCCCGGGGAGGACGGAGAGCCGGTCACCGCCGTCTATCTGATCCCCTTCCACCGCGCCGAGCTCTCCCTGGCGGCACAGCTGCTGCGGCTGCTGCGCTGCGAGGAGGACCG
The DNA here is from genome assembly GCF_029541745.1 of Streptomyces sp. LX-29. Taxonomy (NCBI): domain Bacteria; kingdom Bacillati; phylum Actinomycetota; class Actinomycetes; order Kitasatosporales; family Streptomycetaceae; genus Streptomyces; species Streptomyces sp. LX-29. The sequence goes on from NZ_CP089746.1 coordinate 5,120,666, forward strand.
GATGCCCGCCTTCCAGGAGGTGGACTGGGAGACGGCGCTGGGCTGGCTGGCTCGGCGCACCGGCGCGGACCTCGCCCCCGAGCAGCGGGACGCGGTGCGGCTGGCGCTGACCCGGAAGGTGGCGGTGCTCACCGGCGGCCCGGGCTGCGGCAAGTCGTTCACCGTGCGGTCCGTGGTCGAGCTGGCCCGGGCCAAGAAGGCCAAGGTGGTCCTGGCGGCACCGACGGGCCGGGCCGCCAAGCGGCTCGCGGAGCTCACCGGGGCGGACGCCTCCACGGTCCACCGGCTGTTGGAGCTCAAGCCGGGCGGCGACGCGGCCTATGACCGGGACCGCCCGCTCGACGCCGATCTGGTGGTGGTGGACGAGGCCTCGATGCTGGATCTGCTGCTCGCCAACAAGCTGGTCAAGGCCGTTCCGCCGGGCGCGCACCTGCTGTTGGTGGGGGATGTGGACCAGCTGCCGTCGGTGGGGGCCGGCGAGGTGCTGCGGGACCTGCTGGCGGACGGCGGACCGGTGCCCGCGGTGCGGCTGACCCGCATCTTCCGGCAGGCCCAGCAGTCCGGGGTGGTGACCAACGCACACCGCATCAACTCCGGCGTGCCGCCCGTCACCCAGGGCATGACCGACTTCTTCCTCTTCGCCGAGGAGGATGCCGAGGCCGCCGCGCGGCTCACGGTGGATGTGGCGGCCCACCGCATCCCCGCGAAGTTCGGCCTCGATCCGCGCCGCGATGTGCAGGTGCTGGCCCCGATGCACCGCGGCCCGGCCGGTGCCGCGGCGCTCAACGGGCTGCTCCAACAGGCCGTCACCCCCGCCCGCCCCGACCTCCCCGAACGCCGCTTCGGCGGCCGGGTCTTCCGGGTGGGCGACAAGGTCACCCAGATTCGGAACAACTACGAAAAAGGGGAAAACGGCGTCTTCAACGGCACCGTCGGGGTGGTCACCTCGCTCAACGCCGAGGAGCAGCGGCTGACCGTCCGCACCGACGAGGACGAGGAGGTGCCCTACGACTTCGACGAGCTGGACGAGCTGGCCCACGCCTACGCCGTGACCATCCATCGCTCCCAGGGCAGCGAGTACCCGGCCGTGGTGATCCCGGTGACCACCAGCGCCTGGATGATGCTCCAGCGAAACCTGTTGTATACGGCGGTAACCCGGGCAAAGCGCCTCGTTGTGCTGGTCGGGTCTCGTCGGGCACTGGCTCAGGCGGTGCGTACAGTGTCCGCCGGTCGTCGCTGTACCGCGCTCGATCACCGAATCGGCGGCGCCATGCGTGTCGAGAGGGTTTCCGAACGGTGACGAAGGGGGCAGGATGGGCATCGAGGGAGGCACTCAGTGCCGCCGATAGGCCCTTTGGCCGACCCCGAGTGCACGTTCATCGTCCAAATGGGGGAAGGTAGGGGGAGTCAGGGCACCTCGAAGAAGAGAACCAGACGTCGGTGAGGGATGACGTGAGCGACAACTCTGTAGTACTGCGGTACGGGGACGGCGAATACACCTACCCGGTGGTCGACAGCACCGTCGGCGACAAGGGCTTTGATATCGGCAAGCTTCGCGCCCAGACCGGTCTGGTGACCCTGGACTCCGGTTACGGCAACACCGCAGCGTACAAATCCGCGGTCACCTACCTGGATGGTGAGGCGGGCATTCTGCGCTATCGGGGCTACCCGATCGAGCAGCTGGCCGAGCGCAGCAGCTTCCTTGAGGTCGCTTATCTGCTCATCAACGGCGAGCTGCCGACCGTGGACGAGCTGGCGGTCTTCAAGAACGAGATCACCACGCACACGCTCCTGCACGAGGACGTCAAGCGCTTCTATGACGGCTTCCCGCGGGACGCGCACCCGATGGCGATGCTGTCCTCCGTGGTCAGCGCGCTGTCGACCTTCTACCAGGACAGCCACAACCCGTTCGACGAGCAGCAGCGCAACCTGTCGACCGTCCGGCTGCTGGCCAAGCTGCCGACGATCGCCGCCTACGCGTACAAGAAGTCGGTCGGCCACCCGTTCGTCTACCCGCGTAACGACCTCGGCTACGTCGAGAACTTCCTGCGGATGACCTTCTCGGTCCCGGCCCAGGAGTACGAGCTCGACCCGGTCGTGGTCAACGCGCTCGACAAGCTGCTGATCCTGCACGCCGACCACGAGCAGAACTGTTCCACCTCGACGGTCCGCCTCGTCGGCTCCTCGCAGGCCAACATGTTCGCCTCCGTCTCGGCGGGCATCAGCGCCCTGTGGGGCCCGCTGCACGGCGGCGCCAACCAGAGCGTGCTGGAGATGCTGGAGGGCATCCAGCGGTCCGGCGGCGACGTCGACACCTTCATCCGCAAGGTGAAGAACAAGGAAGACGGCGTGAAGCTCATGGGCTTCGGGCACCGCGTCTACAAGAACTTCGACCCCCGGGCGAAGATCATCAAGGCGGCGGCGCACGACGTCCTCTCGGCGCTCGGCAAGAGCGACGAGCTGCTGGACATCGCGCTCAAGCTGGAAGAGCACGCGCTCGCCGACGACTACTTCGTCTCGCGCAAGCTCTACCCGAACGTGGACTTCTACACCGGTCTCATCTACCGGGCGATGGGCTTCCCGACCGAGATGTTCACCGTGCTCTTCGCGCTCGGCCGGCTCCCCGGCTGGATCGCCCAGTGGCACGAGATGATCAAGGAGCCGGGCTCCCGCATCGGCCGCCCGCGCCAGATCTACACCGGCGTGGTCGAGCGCGACTTCGTCCCGGTCGAGCAGCGCTGACGCCTGCGGCGCGCCCGAGCGAGGTCGGCGGTGATCCGTCGGCCGCGGGCCGTCCGCGGCTGATCGAGCAGTTCCCCGCGCCCCTTCGGGGCGCGGTTCGGTGCCCCGAAACGAAAGCGCCCCGCGCCTAATCCCCCCACGGGTTAGGGCGGGGCGCTTCCCGTTCCCCGGTGCGGATTCCCCCCACGGGATCCGGCCGGGCGTCTGCTGGCCGCAAACAACCAGGGTCGCGACCTGCCGGGACCCGTACGTGCGGGAGGGCCGCTCAAAGCTTCCCGTGTACGTGCCCCGGCTACGCGTAGCCGGAATGCGTCCCCCAAGACGACCCAGCCGCACAGTTAGACTCTCCACTCCCGCCAATGGTTACGTTCAGTTGACTGTGATCTGCGTCTCTTGCCATATGCGCATCTAAAAGGGCAAGAGCCCCGATCTGGAGATCGGGGCTCTGCTGTATGGGTGGTGTGCGGCTTATGGCGGCTCGGTAAAGCTATGTGGACGATGTGAAGGTCCGCAGTCGCAGGCTGTTGGTCACCACGAAGACCGAGGAGAAGGCCATCGTGGCCCCGGCGATCATCGGGTTGAGCATGCCGGCCGCCGCGAGCGGCAGCGCGGCCACGTTGTAGCCGAAGGCCCAGAAGAGGTTGCCCTTGATGGTGCCGAGGGTCTTGCGGGAGAGCCGGATGGCGTCCGCGGCCACCCGCAGGTCGCCCCGGACCAGGGTCAGGTCCCCGGCCTCGATGGCGGCGTCGGTGCCGGTGCCCATCGCCAGCCCCAGGTCGGCGGTGGCCAGCGCGGCCGCGTCGTTGACGCCGTCGCCGACCATGGCGACGGAGTGGCCCTCGGCCTGGAGTCGCTTGACCACGTCGACCTTGTCCTGCGGCAGCACCTCGGCGTAGACCCGCTCGATCCCGACCTCGCGGGCCACCGCCTCCGCGACCAGCGCGTTGTCGCCGGTCAGCAGCACCGGGGTGAGCCCCAGCGCGCGCAGCCGGGCGACGGCCTCGGGGCTGCTCTCCTTGATCGCGTCGGCGACGGTGAGCACACCGCGCGCCGCGCCGTCCCAGGCCACGGCGACCGCCGTGCGGCCCTCCGCCTCCGCGGCGGCCTTGGCCTCGGCCAGCTCCGCGGGCAGCTCGATGGACCACTCGGCCAGCAGCTTCTCGCGACCGACCAGCACCGCGCGCCCCTCGACGACCCCCTGGACGCCGAGGCCGGCGAGGTTCTCGAAGCCCTCGGGGGCGGGCAGGGCGGCCGCGCCGGTGCGCTCCAGGGCGCCGTCGGCGATGGCGCGGGCGATGGGGTGCTCCGAGGCGTGCTCCAGGGCGCCCGCCAGCCGCAGCAGTTCGCTCTCGTCGACCCCGGGGGCGGGGTGCACCCCGTGCAGGCTCATCCGGCCGGTGGTGACCGTGCCGGTCTTGTCCAGGACCACGGTGTCCACGCGGCGGGTGGACTCCAGCACCTCGGGGCCCTTGATCAGGATGCCCAGCTGGGCGCCGCGGCCGGTGCCGACCATCAGCGCGGTCGGGGTGGCCAGGCCCAGCGCACAGGGGCAGGCGATGATCAGAACGGCCACGGCGGCGGTGAAGGCGGCGGCCGCGTCGCCGGTGAGCAGCAGCCAGGTCGCCAGGGTGCCCAGCGCCAGCAGGATGACCACCGGGACGAAGATCCCCGAGATCCGGTCCGCCAGCCGCTGCACCTCCGCCTTGCCGTTCTGGGCGTCCTCCACCAGCCGGGCCATCCGGGACAGCTGGGTGTCGGCGCCGACCCGGGTGGCCTCGACGACCAGCCGCCCCGCGGTGTTCACGGTGGCTCCGGTGACCGCGTCGCCGACCGTCACGTCCACCGGCACCGACTCTCCGGTCAGCATCGAGGCGTCCACGGCGGAGGCGCCCTCGACCACGGTGCCGTCCGTGGCGATCTTCTCCCCGGGGCGGACGACGAAGCGGTCGCCGACCGCCAGCCGGCCGACCGGGATGCGCTCCTCGCGGCCCCCGCGCAGCACGGTGACGTCCTTCGCGCCCAGCTCCATCAGGGCGCGCAGGGCGGCGCCGGCGCGGCGCTTGGAGCGGGCCTCCAGATAGCGGCCGACCAGGATGAGCGCGGTGACCCCGGCCGCCGCCTCCAGGTAGATCGAGGAGGAGCCGTCGGAGCGGGAGACGGTGAGGTCGAAGCCGTGGTTCATGCCGGGCATGCCCGCGTCGCCGAGGAACAGCGCCCAGAGCGACCAGCCGAGCGCGGCGAGGGTGCCCATCGAGATGAGGGTGTCCATGGTGGCCGCGCCATGTCGGGCGTTGGTCCAGGCGGCCTTGTGGAACGGATAGCCGCCCCAGGCCACGACGGGGGCGGCCAGGGTGAGGGACAGCCACTGCCAGTAGTCGAACTGAAGCGCGGGGACCATCGCCAGCAGGACGACGGGCACCGAAAGCGCGACCGTGACGAGCATGCGCTCGCGCAGGGCGGCGAGGTCCTCGGCGCCATGCTCGGCGGCCGCCTCGGCGGGACCCTCCGCGGTGCCCCGCGGGGCCGCCTCGGGCCGCGCGGGCGGGGGCTCCTCGGCGGTGTAGCCGGTCTTGACGACGGTCGCGATCAGATCGGCGACCTCGACGCCGGCGGGGAAGGCGACCTTGGCCTTCTCGGTGGCGAAGTTGACCGTGGCGGTGACGCCGTCCATCCGGTTGAGCTTCTTCTCCACGCGCGCCGCGCAGGAGGCGCAGGTCATGCCGCCGATGGCGAGTTCGACCTGGCTGGTCGGCGGTTCCGCGACGGTGGGGTGAGCCGTGGTTTCGGGGGCCGTGCTGGTCATGGGGGTCTCCCGTGGGGTGGGCCGGGTCGTGCGGCGGCTGTATGAGCAGGGCGGCACGACCCGGCGGGGTAAGGCTGCGGGGTCGGTCAGACCCGGCCGACGAGCTCGTAGCCGGCCTCGTCCACGGCGGCGCGGACGGCCTCCTCGTCCAGCGCGGCGGCCGAGACCACGGTGACCTCGCCGGTGGCGGCGACGGCCTTGACCGAGCTGACGCCGGCGATGGCGGAGATCTCTTCGGAGACGGCGCCCTCGCAGTGCCCGCAGGTCATTCCCGTCACCTTGAAGACGGTGGTCACGGCGGTGTTGGCCTCGGAGGTCATGGTTGCTCCTGTAGGGGTGTGTATACGGCTGTGCGCGGGGAGGTCGGCGATGTGCCGGTGGCCTCCCCACCTCCACAACTGTATACCCCTAGGGGGTATCGCGCACCCCTTCTTCTTGGCCATGTCTTCGACGTATGTCCGTGCGATCCGGTGCCGGGTGCGCGAGTGTGCGGCGCGCTCGCGGCGGCGGGCGACGGGGACCGGGCCGCCGGTGGCGGCGGCGAGGCCGAGCCGGACCCGCGCCGCCGCCTGCGCCGTCGCGCCCCCCCGCAACGCGAACGGGCCCCGCGCCTCGTGGTGAGGTGCGGGACCCGTTCGGGGGAGAGCGGCTCTGGCGGGGTCAGGGATCGCGGCGGGGGCGGTTGCCCGGCCGGCGGGTGACCCAGGCGCGGATGGTGTCGGCGAACCAGTACGGCTTCCCGCCCTCCACCAGGTCCGGCGACGGCAGCAGCCCGTGCTTGCGGTACGAGCGCACGGTGTCGGGCCGCACGCCGATGTGCGCGGCGATCTCCCGGTACGACCAGAGTCTGCGGTCGGTCATGTCTCGCGCCTTCCTGCAGGGCCGCGGCGGACGGCTCAGGCGAGAACCGTCGGGGGTCGCCGCGGCGCGACCGTTGGTGGTCACTCAGCGTGCCCGTTCCGCCTCGCGGCCCGGCCGGTGCGAGGCGGGTGTGGAAGGGCTGTGGCGCAAGGGGCACGGAAGTGTGACGTCTGTGACGGAACAGTGACGCTCCGCGACGGCGTGGCGTGTTGTCGAGGGACACCGGCCGCCCCCGTCCGGCCGGTGCCCCCGCCGGCCGGGTGGCCCGGCCGGCGGCCTCCTCCGCGCGTCCGCGATCAGGGCGCGGGCGCGGCCGCCTCGGTCAGCGCGGCCATGCGCTCGGTCATCTCGCTCAACCGCACCGGGCGGTGCTCCAGCCGGGAGAGCTCGCACGCCTCCGCGACCAGCAGCGCGTTCAGCGCCTGCTCGCCGGAGCAGGGGTTGGGGGCGTCCCCGCGCGCCGCCGCCACGAACGCGGCCAGCTCGGCCCGGTAGGCGTCCTCGAACCGCTCCAGGAAGCCGGTCCAGGGCCGGGCCGGGGCGCCCGGCCCGCCCGGCTCGGCGGAGGTGAACGGCGTCCGGGCGTCCAGCCCGACCACATGGCTGTCGCGCTCGCCGGAGAGCTCCATCCGCACGTCGTAGCCGGCGCCGTTGTAGCGGGTGGCGGTGGCCGTGACCAGGGTGTCGTCGTCCAGGGTGAGCAGCGCGGCCGCGGTGTCCACATCACCCGCGTCGCGGAAGAAGGCGGCGCCCCCGTTGGCGCCGGTGGCGAAGACCTCCACCACCTCACGGCCGGTGAGCCAGCGCACCGCGTCGAAGTCGTGCACCAGGCAGTCCCGGATCAGCCCGCCGGAGTGCGGCAGGAACTCCGGGGGCGGCGGCGCCGCGTCCGAGGTGACGGCCCGGATGGTGTGCACCCGCCCCAGCTTCCCGGAGGCGTACGCCTCCTTCGCCGCCCGGTAGCCGGCGTCGAAGCGGCGCTGGAAGCCCATCTGGAGCAGCGTCCCGGCCGTCGCCACCTCACGCAGCGCCCGCACCGTGCCCGCCAGATCCAGCGAGATGGGCTTCTCGCAGTAGGCGGGCAGCCCGGCGCGGGCCGCGCGGGTGATCAGGTCGGCGTGCGAGGCGGTGGCGGTGGCGATCGCCACGGCGTCGATTCCGGCGTCGAAGACCGCGTCCACCGACTCCGCGGCCGTGACCCGGTCGCCGAAGCGGTCGTTCAGGGCGGCGGCGAGCGCGGCGGCCCGTCCGGGGTCCACATCGCCGATCACCAGGTGGTCGACGCCGTCGGTGGCGGCGAGGGCGGCGGCGTGGAAGGAGCCGATGCGCCCCGCACCGAGAAATCCGATACGCATGGGGTTCCTGTCTGGGTGGAGGGGGTCGAGGGGGCTCAGCGGTAGAGGGCGGGGCGCTCGATCAGCTCGACGGCCACCCGCTCGCCGGTGGCCTGGGCGCGCACCCCGGCCTCGCAGACGGCGGCCGCGGCGTAGCCGTCCCAGCAACCGGGGCCCTCGACCTCGCCGCGCCGGGTGGCGTCCACCCAGGCCTGCACCTGCCGGTCGTAGGCGTCCTCGAAGCGCTCCACGAAGCCGGGGGCGATCTCGCCGCCCCAGCGGCCGGCGCTGTTCACGAACACCCCGTGATCGTCGCCGATCCGGGCGGTGCCGCGCTCGCAGACCGCCTCGCAGCTCACCTGGTAGCCGAAGCCGCAGTTGAGGAAGAGCTCGGTGTCGACGAGCTGCCCGGCGGCGGTCTCGAAGAGCGCGAACTGCGGGTCGTCCAGCCCCTCGGGGGCGTGCGAGGTGGCGGCCGGGCGCACCATCCGCACCGAGGTGATCTCGGTGTCCAGCAGCCAGCGGGTCACGTCGATCTCGTGCACCAGGGAGTCGTTGACGACCATCGCGTTGCTGAAGCCGGGCGGGGTGTCGGCGTTGCGGTGCTTGTTGTGGAGCATCAGCGTGCGGCCGTAGGCCCCGGCGTCCAGCAGCCGCTTGAGCCGCGCGTAGTCGGCGTCGTAGCGACGCATGAAGCCGACCTGCACCCGCCGGTGGCCCAGCCGCTGCTCGGCCTCCAGCACCCGCAGCGCGGAGGCGGCGTCCGGGGTGAGCGGCTTCTCGCACAGCACCGGCAGGTCGTGCCGGAAGGCGGCCAGCAGCGCGGCCTCGTGGGCCGGCCCCGGGCTGGCGATCAGCACGGCGTCCACCTCGGGGGCGGCCATCGCGGCCTCCGGGTCGGTGTGGGCCGTGCAGCCCTCGATGGAGTCCGCGAGGGCCTTCACCCGTTCCGCGTCGATGTCCACGACGGCCGCGACGCGGGCGCCGCTGATGACGTCGTTGATGCGGCGCACGTGGTCGGCGCCCATGCGGCCGGTGCCGATGACGGCCACGCCGAGGGTTCCCTGTCGGCTCATCTGGGTCTCTCCTTGCTCCGCGCCGGGGGTCGGTCGGTACGGAAGTAGCGCTGTACGAGTTCGCTGGGGGCGGCGGCCGGGTCAGGCGCCGCAGCCGCGCAGGAAGCGGCGGGTGCGCTGGGCGATCGGGAAGGGCTGGTCGGGCGGGCAGGGATACATGTCCTGCTCGACGATGGCGAACAGGTCCACGCCGAGGTTCTGCGCCGCGGCCAGCACCGGCTCCAGCGCGGGCACGCCCTTCGGCGGCTCGCACATCACGCCCTGTCGCACCGCGGGCCCGAACGGCGTGCCGTCGGCGACGACGCCGGCGAGGATCTCCGGGTCGACCTGCTTGAGGTGCAGATAGCCGATGCGCTCGCCGTAGGTCTCGATCAGCTTGACGCTGTCGCCGCCGCAGTAGGCGTAGTGGCCGGTGTCCAGGCACAGGTTGACCAGGTCGGAGTCGGTCGCGTCGAGGAAGCGCTCGACGTGCTCCTCGGTGTCGATGTGGGTGTCGGCGTGCGGGTGCACCACGATGTCCAGCCCGAAGCGCTCGCGCACCTCGCGGCCCAGCCGCTCCATGCCGCTCGCCAGGTGCTTCCACTGCTCCACGGTGAGCTCGGGGTTCTCCAGGATCTCGGCGGTCTTGTCGTCCCGCCAGAAGGAGGGGATGACCACGAGGTGCCCCGCGTCCATGGCCTGGGTGAGCTCGGCGACCTCCGAGACGTGTGCCCAGGTCTTCTCCCAGACCTCCGGGCCGTGGTGCAGCGAGGTGAAGATCGTGCCGGCCGAGACCTGGAGCCGGCGGCGGGCCAGCTCGCGGCGGAGGTGGGCCGGGTCGGTGGGCAGGTAGCCGTACGGCCCCAGCTCGATCCACGCGTAGCCCGCCTCGGCGACCTCGTCCAGGAAGCGCTGCCAGGGGACCTGCAGCGGGTCGTCGGGGAACCACACCCCCCAGGAGTCGGGGGCCGAGCCGACCCGGATGCGGTCCAGCGCGGGGGTGGGGGCGGGGGTGGGGGCTGTCATGGCTGGGGCTCCTCTCACCGGTCGACGGTGACCGGGGATGACCGGAGAAGACGGGCGCTCTCTGCGGCAGCTTCACCGGCCGGGTGGGCGGCCGTCAAGGGCAGGTCAGGACATACGGACGTCAGGTCAGATGGTGGGCGGGCGCGCGGGGCGCCCCGTCAGGAGGCCGGGGCGGTGACGGCCTCCGGGAGCTCGTCGACGTCGACCCCGCGCACCTGGGCCAGCTCGTGCTTGAGCGCGGCGAGTTCGGCGCCACCGGCCATGTGGTTGGTGAGCTCCTCCAGCGTGACCTCGTCCCGGGCGGCGTTCAGCTCCAGGGCGCCCAGCCGCAGCACCGAGAAGTGGTCGCCGACCATGTAGGCGTGGTGCGGGTTGTGGGTGATGAAGATGACGCCCAGGCCGCGCTCGCGCGCCGCGGCGATGTACTTGAGCACCACGCCGGACTGCTTGACGCCGAGCGCCGCGGTGGGCTCGTCCAGGATCAGCACCCGGGCGCCGAAGTGCACCGCGCGGGCGATGGCGACCGACTGGCGCTGGCCGCCGGAGAGGGTGCCGATGGGCTGGTCGAGGTCGTCCAGGTGGATGCCCATGGCGGACAGCTCCGCGTCGGTGGTCCGCTTCATCGTCTCGATGTCCAGCCGGCGCACCGGCCAGGGGCCGCGGGTCAGCTCCGAGCCGAGGAAGAAGTTCCGCCACACCGGCATCAGTGGGACGGTGGCCAGGTCCTGGTAGACGGTGGCGATGCCGCGGCCGAGCGCGTCGCGCGGGTTGGCCAGCTTCACCGGTTCGCCGTCGACCAGGAACTCTCCCTCGTCGTGCTGGTGCAGCCCGGAGATGATCTTGATCAGGGTGGACTTGCCGGCGCCGTTGTCGCCGAGGACGCAGGTCACCTGGCCCGGCCGGACCGCCAGGTCGATGCCGCGCAGCGCGTGGAAGTTGCCGTAGCGCTTGCCGACGCCCTTGAGCTGGACGATGGGCGCGGCGGTCTCGGGGGTCCGCTCGGTCTCGGTCGGGGAGGTCGTGTCAGTCATGGCGATCACTTCCTGGTGGCCTGGCGGCGCACCCACAGGTTGACGAGCGTCGCGACCAGCAGCATCACGCCGAGGAAGAACTTGAACCAGTCGGGGTTCCAGTTGGCGTAGACGATGCCCTGGTTGACCATGCCGAAGATGAACGCGCCGATGACCGCGCCGATCGCGGAGCCGTAGCCGCCGGTCAGCAGGCAGCCGCCGATCACCGCGGCGATGATGTACAGGAACTCGTTGCCGACGCCCTCGCCGGCCTGCACGGTGTTGTACTCGAAGAGCAGGTGCATGCCGACGAACCAGCCGGCGAAGCCCACCGCCATGAAGAGCGCGATCTTGGTGAAGGTCACCGGGACGCCGACGGCCCGCGCGGAGTCCTGGGAGCCGCCCACGGCGAAGATCCAGTTTCCGAAGCGGGTGCGCAGCAGCACCCAGGTGGCCAGGGCCGCGAAGGCCAGCCACCACAGCACGGTGATCTTCACGTCGACGCCGCCGAGGGAGATCTCCGAGGAGAAGATCTGCTTGGCCGAGTCGAAGCCGTCCATGTCGTTGATGGTGTCGGTGGCGACGTTGCCGGTGAGCAGCTTGGTGATGGCCAGGTTCAGGCCCTGGAGCATCAGAAAGCTGGCGAGGGTGACCAGGAAGCTCGGCAGCCCGGTCTTGACCAGCAGGATGCCGTTGATCGCGCCGACCGCGAGCGAGACCAGCAGGGCGGCGGCGATGCCCACCCAGACGTTCGCGGTGAGCTGGAAGCTGACCATGCTGGCGGTCAGCGCGGAGGCGGTGACCCCCACGCCGGCCGACAGGTCGAACTCGCCGCCGATCATCAGCAGCGACACGGCCAGCGCCATGATGCCCATGGTGGAGGCCTGGTAGAGCACGGTGGCGAAGGAGTCGGCCTGCCGGAAGGAGGGCGCCACGATGAAGAAGAAGGCGTAGACGCCGACGGCGGCGACCAGCGCGCCGATCTCGGGGCGGGCCAGCAGGCGGCGTATCAGCGAGCGGTCGGCGGTGCGCCGTTCGGGGCGGGCGGCCGGGGCCTCGGGCGGCGTGGCGGTGGCCGCCGGTGCGGCAGTCTGCGTCATGGCCGGGTCACCTCGTGCCCTTCGTGGCGAACTTCTCGATCTCGCTCACGTTGTCCTTGTCGACGAAGGCGGGACCGGTGAGGACCGGCTCCTCGCCGCCGCCGCTGAAGTTGCCGTTGTTCTCGTAGAGCCACAGCGCGTCGACGGCCAGGTAGCCCTGGAGGTAGGGCTGCTGGTCGACGGCGAGCTCCACGTCCCCGTCCTTCACCGCGGCCACCAGCTCCTTGTTGAGGTCGAAGGTGGCGACCTTCGCGTCGGACTTGGAGTCGTCGACGGACTTCACCGCGGTCAGCGCGAACGGGGCGCCGAGGGTGACGACGTGGTCGATGCTGTCGTCCTGCTTGAGCTTGGCGGTGATGGTCGACTTCACCGAGGGCATGTCGGTGCCGTTGACGTAGAGGATGTCGGTGTCGCCGTCGAAGGTCTCCTTCACACCGCCGCAGCGGTCCTCCAGGCCGACGTTGCCCTGCTCGTGGATCACACAGATGGTGTGCTCGGCGCCCATGGAGTTGAGCCGCTTGCCGAGCGCCTCGCCGGCGATGGACTCGTCCTGGCCGAAGAACTCCAGCAGGCCCTGGTCCTTCCACTCGCCGAGGCCGGAGTTGAGCCCGGCGACCGGGATGCCGGCCTTGCGGGCCTTGGCGATCGCGCCCTTCATCGCGTCGGGCTTGGCGAGCGTGACCACGATGCCGTCGACCTTCTGGTCCACCGCGTTCTGGACGAGGTTGGCCTGGTTGGCGCCGTTGGGGTCGCTGGAGTACACCAGCTCCACGTTGTCCTTGGCCGCGGCGGTCTTGGCGCCCTTGCGCACGACGTCCCAGAAGGTGTCGCCCGGTGCCGCGTGCGTGATCATCGCGATCTTCATCCGGGGGGTGTTCGCCTTGCCGGCGGAGATGTCGTCGGCGGCGTCCTGGGCCTTCTTCCCGCCCTGACTGCTGCAGCCCGCCGCGAGGAGCAGGCCCACGGCGGTCGTCGCGGCGATGGCGGCCGCCCTGCGGTTTCTGGTGATCTTGAGGTCCATCTGGCCTTGCACCTCTCAAACGTGATCCGGAGCGGGGTCCGGGGTGTTCCGGAGCGGCATCCGGGCGTGATCCGGGGGACATCCGGGGCGTGATCCGGAGGGCGTTGACTCCGGATGAACACGGCCGTTGCAGAACGGGAGCCAACTCCCTGGGGACATGCACTGTCAAGACTTTGTCATGACAACATTTCATCCGGACGTAACGACCCGATAACGCGCCCAGAAGGGTCCGGGGTCTAGACGTCAGAATGTAAGGACAAATTCTTGACAGTGGGTGGCGAGTCCCTCTAGACCTGAGTCTGGAAGTGCCGGGATCCCGCGAAGGGGCACGCATGAGTGAGCCGTTTGACCTGATCACGATGGGCCGGATCGGAGTGGACATCTATCCGCTCCAGACCGGCGTTCCGCTGCCGCAGGTCGAGACGTTCGGGAAGTTCCTGGGCGGCTCGGCCACCAATGTGGCGGTGGCCGCCGCCCGCCTCGGTCGCCGCACCGCGGTCGTCAGCCGCACCGGGGCCGACCCCTTCGGCACCTACGTCCACCAGGCGCTGCGCGAGTTCGGCGTGGACGACCGCTGGGTGACGCCGGTCGCCGAGTACCCCACCCCGGTCACCTTCTGCGAGATCTTCCCGCCCGACGACTTCCCGCTCTACTTCTACCGCCGGCCCAAGGCCCCCGACCTGGAGATCCACCCCGGCGAGCTGGACCTCGACGCGGTCCGGGACGCCCGCATCTTCTGGATGACCGGCACCGGGCTCTGTGAGGAGCCCAGCCGCACCGCCACCCTGGCCGCACTGGAGGCCCGGGCGAAGGCCGGGGTCGCCACCGTCTTCGACCTCGACTGGCGGCCCATGTTCTGGGCCGAGGACACCGGACCTGAGCAGGCCCGCGCCCTCTACGCCCGGGCGCTGCGGCACGCCACCGTCGCCGTCGGCAACCTCGACGAGTGCGAGATCGCCACCGGCGTACGGGAGCCCGGGGCCTGCGCCCAGGCGCTGCTGGACGCGGGCGTGGAGCTCGCCGTCGTCAAACAGGGCCCCAAGGGCGTGCTCGCGGTGCACCGCGACGGCACCGTCGCCGAGGTCCCCCCGGTCCCCGTCGAGGTCGTCAACGGGCTCGGCGCCGGCGACGCGTTCGGCGGCTCGCTCTGCCATGGCCTGCTCGCCGGCTGGGAGCTGGAGCGGATCATGCGCCACGCCAACGCCGCCGGGGCCATCGTCGCCTCCCGCCTCGCCTGCTCCTCCGCGATGCCCACCGAGGCCGAGGTCGAGGCCCTCCTGGCGGGTGGCTGACGCCGCGGCGGCCCGGCCGCCCGGGCGGGGCGCGCCGCGCTCGGCCCGCCCCCTCCCGTACCCCTGTCCCATCGCGAAGGCGAGGAGCCTCCCTTGAGCCCCGTGAGCATCAGCATCTCCGACCTCGTGAAGGTGCGGACCCAGCACCCCGAGGCCATCGCCGAGGCGGCCGCCCGCCGCGCCCGGCGCCCCCTCGTCGGGGCCAGCGGCCGGCTGATGATCGTCGCAGCCGACCATCCGGCGCGCGGCGCGCTGGCCGTCGGCGGCCAGCGCCTGGCCATGGCCAACCGGATCGACCTGCTGGAGCGCCTGTGCCTGGCGCTGTCCCGGCCCGGCGTCGACGGAGTGCTGGCCACCGCGGACATCCTCGAAGACCTGCTGCTGCTGGGCGCCCTGGAGGGCAAGGTGGTGATGGGCTCGATGAACCGCGGCGGGCTGGCCGGCGCCTCCTTCGAGCTCGACGACCGCTTCACCGGCCACCGCCCGCGCGACCTCGCCCGCCTGAACTTCGACGCCGGCAAGCTGCTGCTGCGCATCGACTACCAGGACCCGGGCTCACTCAGCACCCTGGAGTCCACCGCCCGCGCCATCGACGAGATGGCCGAGCACCGACTGCCGGTCTTCGTCGAGCCGTTCATCTCCCGGCGGATCGACGGCAGGGTCGCCAACGACCTGAGCGCCGAGGCCGTCACCCGCTCCATCGCCATCGCCTCCGGGCTGGCCGGCACCTCCGCGTACACCTGGCTGAAGGTGCCGGTCACCGACAACGCCGACGAGATGGCCGCCGTCATGGAGACCTCCACCCTGCCCGCGGTGCTCCTCGGCGGCGACGTCAGCGGCTCCGCCGCGGCCCAGGAGGAGGCGTACGAGCGATGGCGCAAGGCGCTGCGGCTGCCCACCGTCCAGGGGCTGGTCGTCGGGCGCTCGCTGCTCTACCCGGCGGAGGGCGGCGTCGAGGCGGCCGTGGACACGGCAGTCGGCCTCCTCTAGGTGGCTGTGATGGGCCGTCGATCGTCTGCGGGCTCGTCGGGGCTGGTCGCGCAGTTCCCCGCGCCCCTTCGGGGCGCTGCCGAACCGCAGCCGATTCACCAGAGCCGCTCAGACGATTGCCCGCCCGTTGACCCACTTCGACCAGGGAAGACTCACCCCATGATCTCGACCACCCCGAACTCCCCCTCCGGCGCCTCCCGTGCCGAGTTCTGGCTCCCCGCCGGCAAGGCGGCCGTGGGCCCGTACGCCGTGGACATCGACCCCGCGCGGGCCGACTGGGGCTACTCCTCGCTGCGCGTCCTGGAGCTGCCGCCGGGCGGCGAGCACTCCTTCGCCACCGGCGACAGCGAGTGGATCGTGCTGCCGCTCCGCGGCGGCTGCACCGTCCGCGCCGCCGGGGAGCGCTTCGAACTCCACGGCCGCACCGACGTCTTCAGCGGCGTCACCGACTTCGCCTACGCGCCGCGCGACGCCGAGGTGCGCATCGACACCGCCACCGGCGGCCGGTTCGCGCTCACCGGCGCCCGCTGCGAGCGACGGCTGCCGGCGCGGTACGGACCGGCCTCGGGCGTCCCCGTGGAGCTGCGCGGCGCCGGGAGCTGCTCCCGACAGGTCAACAACTTCGCCGCGGCTGCCCCCGCCGGAGGCGGAGACCCGAGGAGCGGTTTCGAGTGCGACCGGCTCATCGCGGTCGAGGTGCTCACCCCCGGCGGCAACTGGTCCTCCTACCCGCCGCACAAGCACGACGAGTGCCGGCCGGGCGAGGAGAGCGAGCTGGAGGAGATCTACTACTTCGAGATCGCCGAGGCGCACGGCACCGAGGGCCTGGGCTACCAGCGCGTCTCGCCCTCCGGGCGCGGCCGCGGCACCGACGTCCTGGCCGAGGTGCGCAGCGGAGACACGGTGCTCATCCCCGACGGCTGGCACGGCCCGTCCATCGCCGCCCCCGGCCACGACATGTACTACCTCAACGTCATGGCCGGCCCCGGCCCGGAGCGCTCCTGGCTGATCTGCGACCACCCCGAGCACGCCTGGATCCGCGGCAGCTGGCCCGACCAGCCCGTCGACCCCCGACTGCCCCTCTACGACGCCCCCACCGCATCCACCGGAGACGCCCGATGACGACCCGACGGCTCACGGTCGCCCAGGCCCTGATCGCGTTCCTGTCCCACCAGTACACCGAGCGGGACGGCCGACGACACCGCCTGATCAACGCCTGCTGGGGCATCTTCGGCCACGGCAACGTGGCCGGCCTCGGCCAGGCGCTGCTGGAGTCCGGCCCGGACGCCATGCCCTACCTCCAGGGCCGCAACGAGCAGTCCATGGTGCACGCCGCCGTCGGCTACGCCCGCCAGCACAACCGGCTCGCCGCCCAGGCCGTCACCACCTCCATCGGCCCCGGCGCCACCAACCTGGTCACCGGAGCGGCGCTGGCCACCATCAACCGGCTGCCGGTGCTGCTGCTGCCCGGCGACACCTTCGCCACCCGCCCGGCCGAGCCGGTGCTCCAGCAGCTCGAAGTCCCCGCCGCGGGCGACGTCTCGGTCAACGACTGCCTGCGCCCGGTCTCCCGCTACTTCGACCGCGTGACCCGGCCCGAGGCGCTGATCCCCGCCGCGCTCCAGGCGATGCGTACCCTCGCCGACCCGGTGGACACCGGCGCCGTCACCCTCGCGCTGCCGCAGGACGTGCAGGCCGAGGCGTACGACTGGCCCGAGGAGTTCTTCGCCGACCGGGTCTGGCGGGTGCGCCGCCCGGCCCCGGACGCGGTCGAGTCGCAGCGGGCCGCCGCGGCCGTCCGCGCCGCCCGCCGACCGCTGATCGTCGCCGGCGGCGGAATCCACCACAGCGAGGCCGAGGAGGCGCTTCGCGCGCTGGTCGACGCCACCGGCATCCCGGTCGCCTCCACCCAGGCCGGCAAGGGCTCGCTGCGCCACGACCACCCCGCGGACATCGGCGGCATCGGCCACACCGGCACCGCGGTCGCCGACGAACTGGCCCGCACCGCCGACCTGGTCATCGGCGTCGGCACCCGCTACAGCGACTTCACCACCGCCTCCAACACCCTCTTCGCCGACCCCGGGGTGCGCTTCGTCAACCTCAACATCGCCGCCTTCGACGCGCACAAGCTGAGCGCCCTCCCGCTGGTCGCCGACGCCCGCGCCGGCCTCGAAGCGCTGACCGCCGCGCTGGCCGGACACCGGGTGGCGGCGGAGTACGAGGCCGAGTACGGCGCCGGCAAGGCCGACTGGGAGCGGCGGGTGGACGCCGCCTACGCCGCCGCGGACGACTCCGCCCGGCCCTCGCAGACCCAGGTGCTGGGCGCGCTGGACGCCCTCGTCGACGACAGCGACGTGGTGATCAACGCAGCCGGCTCGCTCCCCGGCGACCTGCACAAGCTGTGGCGGGCCCGCTCGCCGCGCCAGTACCACCTGGAGTACGGCTACTCCTGCATGGGCTACGAGATCCCCGCCGCCATCGGCGTGAAGCTGGCCGCGCCGGAGCGGCCGGTGTGGGCGCTGGTCGGCGACGGCACCTATCTGATGATGCCGACCGAGCTGGTCACCGCGGTCCAGGAGGGCGTGAACATCAACGTCGTCCTGGTCCAGAACCACGGCTACGCCTCCATCGGTGGCCTCTCCGAGCAGACCGGCGGCGAGCGCTTCGGCACCGCCTACCGCTACCGGGCGGCCGACGGCACCTACACCGGGGACCCGCTCCCGGTCGACCTGGCCGCCAACGCCGCCTCCCTGGGCATGGACGTGATCCGTGCCGCCACCGTGGGCGAGCTGCGCGCGGCACTGGCCACCGCCCGGGCCTCCGACCGTCCCACATGTGTCTATGTGGAGACCGAAACGACCGACACAGTGCCGGGCGCGCCCGGCGCCCAGGCGTGGTGGGATGTTCCGGTCGCCGAGGCCGCGACCCGCCCGGCCGCCGTCAAGGCGCGCGAGGAGTACGACCGCCAAGCAGCCGCCCGCCGTCGCTATCTCTGACTCCTTCGAAGGAAAGGTTCCACTGAGATGAAGACCGTCAACCACTGGATCGGTGGCAAGCCCGTCGAGGGCGCGTCCGGCAACTTCGGTCCGGTCTACGACCCGGCGACCGGTACCCAGCCCACCCGGGTGGCGCTGGCCTCCGTGGACGAGGTGGACGCTGCCGTCGCCGACGCCAAGGAGGCGTTCCGGAGCTGGGGCCAGGTCTCCCTGGCCAAGCGCACCGCCATCCTCTACAAGTACCGCGAGCTGCTCGACGCGCACCGCGACGAGATCGCCTCGCTGATCACCGCCGAGCACGGCAAGGTGCACTCCGACGCGCTGGGCGAGGTGGCGCGCGGCCTGGAGATCGTCGAGCTGGCCTGCGGCATCGCCCACAAGCTCAAGGGCGAGCTGTCCACCGAGGTCTCCACCGGGGTGGACGTCTCCTCGATCCGCCAGCCGCTCGGCGTCGTCGCGGGCATCACGCCGTTCAACTTCCCGGCCATGGTGCCGCTGTGGATGTTCCCGGTCGCCATCGCCTGCGGCAACACCTTCGTGCTCAAGCCCAGCGAGAAGGACCCCTCGGCCTCCTACCGGCTGGCCGAGCTGGCCGCCGAGGCGGGCCTGCCGGCCGGCGTGCTCAACATCGTCCAGGGCGACAAGGTCGCGGTGGACCGCCTGCTGGAGCACCCGGACATCGCCGCGGTCAGCTTCGTCGGCTCCACCCCGATCGCCCGCTACATCCAGTCCAAGGCCGTGGAGCACGGCAAGCGGGTGCAGGCGCTGGGCGGCGCCAAGAACCACATGCTGGTCCTGCCCGACGCCGACCTGGACTTCGCCGCGGACAACGCGATCAACGCGGCCTACGGCTCGGCGGGCGAGCGCTGCATGGCGGTCTCGGTCGTGGTCGCCGTCGGCGACACCGGCGACGAGCTGGTGAAGAAGATCGCCGAGCGGGCCGCTGGGCTGCGCATCGGCCCCGGCACCGATCCGTCCTCCGAGATGGGCCCGCTGATCACCCGTGAGCACCGGGACAAGGTCGCCTCGTATGTGCACGGCGCGGCCGCGCAGGGCGCCGAGGTCGTGGTGGACGGCACCGGCTACAGCGTGGAGGGGCATGAGGACGGCTTCTTCATCGGCGTCTCGCTGCTGGACAAGGTGCCGGTGACCGCCGACGCCTACCAGGACGAGATCTTCGGCCCGGTGCTGTGCGTGGTCCGCGCCGAGACATACGAGGAGGCCATCGAGCTGATCAACAGCTCGAGGTGGGGCAACGGCACCGCCGTCTTCACCCGGGACGGTGGCGCGGCCCGCCGCTTCCAGCTGGACGTCGAGGCCGGCATGGTCGGCGTCAACGTGCCGATCCCGGTGCCGGTGGGCTACCACTCCTTCGGCGGCTGGAAGGAGTCGCTCTTCGGCGACCACCACATCTACGGCAACGACGGCGTGCACTTCTACACCCGCGGGAAGGTCATCACCACCCGCTGGCCCGACCCCAGCGACGGCGGCATCAACCTGGGCTTCCCCAGGAACCACTGATCCGCCGACGACCGGTGGGCGGGGCCGTCGCGGCTCCGCCCACCGGTCGCGTGCTTCGGGTCGGTGCCCGCGGGGTGTCTCATCCGGTCGTGGTCGGCCGCCGGGCCGGGAAGCCGTGGGTGCGGGCGGTGCCGACCACGAACAGCACCGGGACCAGCAGGGCCAGCAGACTCCAGGGGAAGGAGACGGCGCCGAAGCGGTCCAGGAGCAGTCCGCCGGCCACGCCGCCGCCGGCCATGGCCGCGTTCCAGAGGGTGACGAGCATGGCCTGCGCGGCGTCCGCGGAGTCGCCGGCCGCGTCGCCCGCGGCGGTCTGCAGCAGGGTCGGGACGCCGCCCCAGCCGAGGCCCCAGAGGGCGACCGCGAGATAGACCAGGGCCGGACTGTCGGCCGGGACCGCCAGCAGGGCGGCGGCGCCGGCGACCAGGAGGGCGCTGCCGAGGGTGAGGGCCCGCAGCCGGCGGTGGATGTGGGCCCCGGTGATCCCGATGCCGGCCAGCGAGGCACCGCCGAAGACCAGCAGCACCAGGTCGGTGGAGCCGGCCATGCCGACGTGGTCGAGGAAGGTGGCGACGTAGGCGTAGAGGATGGTGTGGGCGAGGACGAAGACCAGGGTGACGAAGAGGACCGGGGTCACCCCGGGCACGCGCAGCGCCCGCAGCATGGAGGCGCGGGCCGCCGGCCGCTGACCGGGGTGGTCCGGGACGGTCGCGGCGATCCAGCCGAGCAGGGCGAGGGTGAGGGCGGTCATCAGCCAGAAGGCGGCCTGCCAGCTGAGGGCCTTGCCCAGGAAGGTGCCGGCCGGCACGCCCAGCGACAGGGCGACCGGGATGCCGGCCATCGCGATGGCGATCGCCCTGCCCTGGAGGTGGGCGGGGGCCAGACGGCGCGCGTACCCGGCCAGCAGCGCCCAGGCCAGACCCGCGGCCACGCCGGCGAGGAACCGGGCAGCCATGGTGAGGGGGTAGCTCACCGAGACCGCCGTGACCGTGTTGGCGACGGCGAACCCGGCCATGGCCGCCAGCAGCAGCCGCTTGCGCCGCCAGCCCGCGGTGGCCGCGGTCAGCGGGATCGCCGTGAGCGCCGTCCCGACGGCGTAGACGGTGATGGTCTGCCCGGTCGCGGACTCGCCGACCCCGAGGTCCTCGCTCATCGCGGGCAGCAGCCCGGCGGGCAGGGTCTCGGTGAGGCTGGTGAGGAAGACGGCCGTGGCCAGCGCCAGCAGGGCCGCCATGGGCAGCCCGGGAGCGGGGGCGGGACGGTCGGGGACAACTGCGCGGGGCGCGGTGTGAGTTCGCATGCCCGTATGCTCAAACCATCACACTGATGTGAAGGTCAACCTGACGGGCTGTGAGGGCGATCACATGCGTATCGGAGAGCTGTCGGAGCGCACCGGCACCCCCCGCCGGCTGCTGCGCTACTACGAGGAGCAGGGGCTGATCATCCCCGATCGCTGCGCCAACGGCTACCGCTCCTACGACGAGCGGCTGGTGGACCGGGTGCTCCAGATCAGGGGGCTGCTGGACGCCGGGCTGCCGACCCGGATCATCAAGCAGATCCTGCCCTGCCTGGACAAGCCCAGGGCCATCCACTTCCCCGACGCGACACCGGAGATGCTCGCCACGCTGGAGCACGAGCGCGACCGGATGACCCGACACATCGCCTGCCTGGTCCGCAACCGGGACGCCATCTCCGAGTACCTCGACGCGGTGCGCGGAGACGTCGACGCGGCCACGGCCCAGGACGGCCCCGGCGCCGTCGCGGCCGACGACGACCCCGCGGCGCCCGCTCGCCCGGCGGTCCCTCCGGCCGCCCGCCCGGTCGACCGCTCGGGTGAGCTCTCCGCCGTCGGCGTCCCCGGCTGATCCCGCGATCAAGGTCGTACGCTCTGCAGTATGACCTGGTCACGAGCGCTCAAGGAGACGGCTCGATCCGGGCTGACCGTCGAACGGGCGAGCCTCGAACCGCTGGTGGCGGTGCGCGGCGCCGTCGGGGTGGCCCTGATCGTCGGGCTCACCCTGTGGCTGGGCTCGCCGTCGCTGGCCGCCTCCTCCGCGTTCGGGGCGTTCTCCTCGGGGCTGGCGACCTTCCAGCGCAGCTGGCGCCCGCGGCCGGCGCTGGCGCTGGGGGCCGGGGCGGGGCTCGCGGTCGGCACCTTCCTGGGCTACCTCGCGGCCGCGCACACCGCCACCTTCGTGGTCATGCTGGTCGCCTGGACCCTGCTGACCGGGATGGCCTGGGCGGTCGGCCCGGTGTCCGGGCTGGTCGCCACCCAGATGGTGGCCGTGATGCTGGTGACCGTCACGCTGCCGACCTCGGTGCCCGGAGCCCTGGAGCACACGGCGCTGATCGCCCTCGGCGGCGTGGTGCAGGCGGCGCTCATCGTGCTCTTCCCGGTGCGGCCGTGGGGCGCGCAGCGCGACGCGCTGGCGGACGCCCTCGCCGGGGTGGCGGACTACGCCCGCCGGCTGCGCGCGGACCCGGTGGCCCCCTTCGACCCGCAGCCGCTGATGGCCGCGCGCAGCGCCGCCGCGATGACCCCGCGTCAGGCCCGGGGGCGCCCGTCCGAGCTGCACGGCTTCCGGGGGCTGGCCGAGCAGATCCGCCCGAATCGCCGTCAGGGTGATTAGTCGTCCGCTGGAGTGTTGCCGCGCCCGACCTCAAGCCGGTGAAGGATCTCGGAGTTGAGTGACCTGCGGGCGACCCTCGCCTCGGAGGTCAGCCACGTGTGGAGGTCTGCGGGCAGTCGAAGAGTGATGCGTACCTCGTGATCCATGAACCCAACTGTAGTAGTAGAATGGTGGTATGACGACACCACGGTTATCGGAGGGCGCTGGGCATGCCCGGTACACCTACCGGGTCCGTGTGTCGTCGACCGCTCGCACGGCGTTGCTCGCCGAGTGGGGCCGGTGTCGGTGGGTGTGGAACGAATGCGTCGCCAAGTCCGGCGCCGTGCACGCCCACAACCGTGCGCATCCGGACTCCAAGCTGGCCTGCGGTCCTGCACAGCTCGACAAGATGCTGACCGAGGCCCGCGCGAGGACGCCGTGGCTCCGCGACGGGGCGAGCGTCCCGCAACAGCAGACGATCCGGGACTTCGCCAAGTCCCGTTCCAAGGCGCTGAAGGACATTGGGAAGCGTCTGCCGGTGAAGCGGCGCGCGGGCATGCCGCGTCACAAGAAGAAGCGCGAAGCGGACCCGACGCTGAACTACACCACCCGAGGGTTCCGGCTGAAGGACGGACGCCTGCACCTCGCCGGGAACATCGCCCTGACCGTGGTGTGGTCCCGCGAACTGCCCGCCGCGCCGTCGAGCGTGCGCGTGTACCGGGACAGTGTCGGGCACTGGTACGCGTCGTTCGTCGTCGCCACCCAGGTGCAGCCACTCGCAGCGACGGGCGCCGTCCTCGGCGTGGACTGGGGCGTCAAGGAAACCGCCACCACCACATCCGACGACCACGACCTCCGCCATGCCCAGCACGGCAAGCGCGCGGCGCAGCGCCTCGCGCGCTATCAGCGGATGATGGCCCGGCGTCGCCCCGCCAGGGGGCAGGCGGCATCCAAGGGCTACCGCAAGGCGCAGGCGCAGGCAGCCAAGCTGTACAAGAAGGTGGCGCGACAGCGCGAGGACACCGCCCGCAAGTGGGCGAAGAAGGTCGTCCGTGACCACGACGCCATCGCAGTGGAGGACTTCCGGCCCACGTTCCTCGCGAAGACCACCATGGCCCGCAAGGCGGCAGACGCCGCCATCGGCGCCACCAAGCAGGCCCTGATCGAGATGGGCCGCAAGCACGGGCGGGACATCCGCCTCGTGCATCCCGCGCACACCACCATGGACTGCGCATCGTGCGGAGCGAGAACCAAGCACGCACTTCCTCTGTCGAAACGTACCTACACCTGCACCACGTGCGGAGCCGACTCCCCCAGGGATAAGAACTCCGCACGCGTGATGCTCGCCCGGGCTGGTCTCATCCCGGCTGGCGTCGAGGGCACAAGACCTCGGGGAGCGCTGCTCCCGGAGGCAGCCTGAGCCAGGAATCCCCTCCCTTCAGGGAGGGGAGGAAGTCAATATGATGCCGGCGTGCAACTGCATCAGCTCCGCTACTTCACGGCCGTCGCGGACACCCGGCACTTCACCCGCGCGGCCGAGCGGCTGCACGTCGCGCAACCCTCGCTGTCCCAGCAGATCCGGGTGCTGGAGCGGGAGCTGGGGGCCGAGCTGTTCCACCGGGTCCGGGGCAACATCGCGCTGACGGACGCCGGGGAGGCGCTGCTGCCGCTCGCCCGACAGATCCTGGCCGACACCGAGACCGCCCGCCGCGAGGTGCAGGAGGTCGCCCAACTGCGCCGGGGACGGGTGCGGCTCGGGGCGCCGCCGAGCCTGTGCGCCAGCCTCGTCCCCGATGTGCTGCGCGCCTTCCACGCCCGCTACCCGGGGATCGAGCTCCTCATCGACGAGGGGGGCTCACAGGACCTGGTGCGCACCCTGGCGGCGGGCGAACTGGACCTGGCGCTGATCATCACACCGCTGGCGGCCGGCGCGCCGCCGCTGGCGACCACCGAAGTGCTGCACGAGGACCTGGTGGTGGTCTCCGCGCCCTCCGACCCGGCGCCGGTGTCCGGCCGCCGGATCCGGGTGGCCGACCTGCGGGACCGACCGCTGGTGATGTTCCGGCGCGGCTACGACCTGCGGGAGTTCACCACCGCCGCCTGCCACGGCGCGGGCTTCGTGCCGGACTTCACGGTGGAGGGCGGCGAGATGGACGCCGTCCTCGGCTTCGTCCGCGCAGGGCTCGGGCTGGCCGTGGTGCCCGGCATGGTGGCCGCCCGCTCGGGGCTGCGGGTCACCCCCTTCGCGGCGCAGGAGGGCATGCGCCGCACCATCGCGGTCGCCCACCGCAAGGACGTCGCCCCGCCGCGCGCCGCACGGGAGCTGCGACGGGTGCTGATGGAGCATCTGGCGGAGTCCGACGCCGGGGAGTCGGCCGTCGGGGACTCGGAGGCCGGGGAGTCCCCAGGGCCGAAGACGTCGGAGCCGGGTTCCTAACCGACCCGCGGGCGCGCCCGCGCCGAACATGCCGCGCGGACCCCGGGCCGCACGTCACCCCGCGCGGGCGCCGGCTCCTGGCCGGTCGGGCCGGGGGTGTGCGCCCCCCCCACCGCGCGGGCGCCGGCTCCTGGCCGGTCGGACCCGGCGTGTCAGCCCTACGCGGCGCGGGTCCCGGCCTGTAGTCGGTCGGATCGGGGGTGTCAGCCCTACCCGGCGCTGGCCCCGGCCTCTGGCCGGTCGGGCTGGCCCGGCCCCTGGCCGGTCGGGCCGGGGGTGTCAGCCCCAGACCGCGGGGGCCCCGGCCCCTGGCGGGTCGGAGCCGGGGCGTCAGCCCCACGCCGCGCGGGCCCCGGCCCGTAGCCGGTCGGGCCCGGGGCGTCAGCCCCAGACCGTGTGGGCCAGCGCCCCGCCCGCGAAGGCGGCGGCCAGGCCCGCCGCCACGCTCGCCACGACGTTGACGAGGGCGTGCAGCCGGGCGCCGCTCTCGGCCAGGCGCAGCGTCTCGTAGGAGAAGGTGGAGTAGGTCGTCAGCGCGCCGCACAGGCCGGTGCCGAGCAGCAGCTGGGTGCGGGAGCCGACGGCGCCCGCGGCCACCGCGCCGGTGAGCGCGCCCAGGATCAGACAGCCCACCACGTTGACGACGAAGGTGCCCCAGGGGAAGAGCGAGTCGTGGCGGCGGTTCACCGCGCGGTCGGCCAGATAGCGCAGCGGGGCACCGACCATGCCGCCCGCCACGACCAGGAGCCAGTTCACCGGCCGGCCCCCGGGGTCTCGACCTCGTCGCCGGGCTCCAGCACCTCGACCTCGTCGAGGGTGACGAGTCCCTCGTCCACGAGCTCGTCCAGCTGCGGAAGGAAGGCCCGCACGCGCTCCGCGGCGTCCACGATCACGACCGCCACCGGGAGGTCCTCGCTGAGCGACAGCAGCCGGCCGGTGTGGATCACGGACGCGGCGCCGAAGCCCTCGACGCCGCGGAACACGCTGGCCCCGGCGAGCCCGGCCCGGTGGGCGCGGCGCACGATCTCGGCGTAGCGCGGCCGGTGGTGCCAGGTGTCGCGCTCGCCGAGGTAGACCGTCAGCCGCAGCGCCCTACCGCACGACCTCACGCTCCGGCACCTCCTCCACCGCGGGGTGCCGGTAGCGCCACCGGTCCACCGTGAGTCGTCGGGTCGCCGTCGCCGCCAGCCAGACCGCGGTGAGCGCCGTCACCAGCGTGGCCAGGAGGTAGGCCGCCGCGGTCGGGGCGCGGCCGTGCTCGAGGAGCCCCCGGATCTCCACGGCGTAGCTGGAGAAGGTGGTGAACCCGCCGAGGACGCCGGTGCCGAGGAAGGGGCGGACCAGCGGATGGGCGGGGCGGGCCTCGGTGATCAGAACCAGCAGCACGCCGATCGCGGCGCAGCCGACGGTGTTGATCGCGAAGGTGGTCCAGGGGAAGCCGTCCTGCGGGGTCGGCCAGGCCAGTCCGGCCGCGTAACGCGCCGCCGCGCCGATGCCGCCGCCGACCGCCACCGCGGCCACGATGGGGGACTGTGCCGTTGCCA
Source organism: Streptomyces sp. LX-29 (assembly GCF_029541745.1). Classification (NCBI taxonomy): domain Bacteria; kingdom Bacillati; phylum Actinomycetota; class Actinomycetes; order Kitasatosporales; family Streptomycetaceae; genus Streptomyces; species Streptomyces sp. LX-29. The sequence continues at coordinate 5,147,007 of NZ_CP089746.1, forward strand.
TGCCGTGCTCTGCCTCGCCCGCGCCGTTCCTCGTCCATGTCGTCCATGCCGTCCCGGTGGGCCCCGGTGTGCCCGGGTACGGTCCCGCCGCGGCGCCGCGCCCCGTCCCGCGTGCGGTGCCCCGGTCCGCCGCGGTCGTCCCGTCACGGCGCGTACCGGCTGCTGTCAGGCTAGCGCCGAGCCCCGCGCACCGCCGGACGAGGTCGTATTGTGTGAGGCAACTGTGGCGCAATCTGCCCCACAGTACGGGTTCACGTGGGGAGTGTGGAGCATGGTGAAGGGCGGCACGAAGGAGACGCGTGCGGCGGGGCGCGCGCTGGACCCGCGGGCGGAGCGCAGTCGTGCGGCGGCCCTGGCGGCCGCCAGTGACCTGCTGATCGAGCACGGCTGGTCCGGCGTGACGCATGTGTCCGTCGCCTCCCGCAGCGGGGTGGGTCGGACGACGCTGTACCGGCACTGGCCGGAGTCCGCGATGCTCATCCAGGAGCTGCTGGCCGAGCTGTTCGAGGTCGAACGGCCGGTGCGGACCGACGACCTGCGCGAGGACCTGATCCGCGAGCTCCAGGCGTTCCTCGCGGTGCTGCTCAACCCCAAGTCGGAGCGGGCGCTCCGGGTCATCATCGACCAGGCGCCGCTGGATCCGCGGTACGCGGAGGTGTTGGCGTCGTGCAGCCGGAAGGGGACCGACGGGCTGCGCGCGATCGTGGACGACGCCAAGGCCGCCGGCGGGCTGTCGGGCGGTCTCGACACGGACGTGGCGATCGATCTGCTGCTGGGGCCGCTGACCTTCCGTCGGCTTATCTCGGGCCATGGATTCGCCGAGCGATACGTCCCCGACCTGGTCGACGGCTTCCTGGCGGCGCACGCCCGACGATCTTGATCGGTTCTTCAGCGGCCCACCAGTGGGGCACGATGTGCCGCACAAATCCTTGGCTTCACGATCTATGAAACACCCTGTTCCGCGAGGGGGGTCGCGGATGGTGACGGGAGGGATTTCGTGAGCCAGCTCATGGACCGTGGTGTCCGCGAGGAGGACACACGGAGAACGGGGGGCCCGATACCGCGGGACGTGCGGCTGCGCGTCCCGCGCGGGGACCGGCTCCATGGAAGGGACGCCGAACTCGCCGAACTCGCCCGGATGCTGAGCGATCCGGGCATCCGGCTGCTGACGGTCACCGGGCCGGCGGGGGTGGGCAAGAGCGCACTGGCCCGCTTCGCGCTGGGCGGCGGGGCGGCCTACGGGGGCGCGACGCCGTTCGGGGACACGACCGCGTACGGGGACAGCACCTCGTACGGGCGCACGGCCTCGGACGAGGGCGCGACGTCGTACGGGCGCACGACCTCGTCCGAGGAGGCGACCCCGTACGCGAGCCCGGCGGTCCGCGGCGGCACGACGCCCGGCCCGGGACCGGCCGCCCCCGGGGATACGACCTCGTACGGCGGCGGGGCCGGGGCCGGGGACGCGGCGGCGCGCCGCGCCGAAGCCGCGCGGGACGCGACCGCGGTCTCGCTCCCGCTGCCCTTCCCCGGGCCGTACCCCTTCCTCGGGTTCCTCGGGCATCCTCCGCTGCTTGAGCGGGTCCCGGCCCCGCGCCGGGCCGCCGGCCCCGGGCCGGCCCCGGGCGCCGTCGTCGTCGGCGTGGACCTGGCCTCGACCGGTAGCCGCGGCACCGCCTGGCGCGCGGTGGCCGCCGCCCTGGGCGCGCCGGGGCGGCCCGTCGCCGACGCCCCGGTCGACGCGCTGCCGGAGCTGATCGGGGCCCACCTCGGCGACCGCGAGGTGCTGCTCGTGCTGGACAACGGCGACCTGGTGGCGTCGCGGCTGCCCGGCGACATCGCCGCCCTGCTGCGTCGCTGCCCGCGGCTGCGCATCCTGCTCACCAGCCGCTCCTCCCTGGACGTCTCCGCGGAACACCTCTTCCCGGTGACGCCGCTGCCCGTGGGGCCGCGTGGTGGCGCGCCGCTGGACTCGGTGGCGGTGCGGCTGTTCGTGGACCGGGTCGGCGCGCACTACCGCCGCGACGTCCTCCAGCCGACGGAGCTGCGGAACATCGCCGAGATCTGCGCCGAGCTGGACGGGCTGCCGCTCGCCATCGAGGTGACCGCGCGGGCCGTGGGCACGGTCGGCACCGGCGCGCTGCTCGCGGCGCTGCGGCGCGGCGAGTACCCGTACCACGGCCGGCTGCTCGACGTCCCGACCCGGCACCAGTCCGTGCCCGGCGCGCTCTCCTGGGGCGACCGGGCGCTGAGCGGCGAGGAGAGGTCCCTGCTGCGGCGGCTGGCGGTCTGCGAGGTCGCCATCGACCTGCTGACCGTGCAGCGCCTGGGCGGCCTCAGCCGGATGCAGGCCGCGCGCCGGCTCGACTCCCTCGTCCGCAGGAGCCTGCTGGTGAGCGCCAAGCGGGAGGGCGGCGATCCGGAGTTCCGGATGCTCACCGCCGTCCGCAGCTACTACCGCAGACAGCTCGCGCAGAGCCCGCAGGAGGCGGCCGAGGCGTACCGTCGTCACGCCGAGCACTACGCGAAGCTCGCCGGCGCCGCAGAACAGGGGCTGCGCGACACCGAGGAGCGGGCCCGCTGGCTGGCCGCGGTGCCCACCCGGCTCTCCGATCTGCGCGTCGCCGTCACCCGGCTCCAGGCCGCCGGCCGGCATGCCACCGCCCTTCGCACCCTCCTCAGCCTCGAAGCCGCGCTCGCGGTCCACGACGCCCTGCCGATGGCGGCCGAGCTGCTGGAGCGCTCCGTCGCGGCCATGGAGGCGGAGGGGGCCGCGCGCGACGGCGGCGTGCTCGCCGACGCGCTCAGGGTGTCCGCCGGCTGGGCGTTGGCGGCGGACGACCGCCCGCGGGCGGCGGCCCTGCTCAGCCGGGCCGCCGCGCTGTACGAGCGGGCGGGCGACCCGGTCGGCGTCGCCCAGACGGGCGTCCTCGCCGCCGAACTGGCCCGGCGGCTCGGGGACACCGAGACCGCCCAGGCGCGGGCGCTGTCCGCCGTCGCGGCGGCGGAGACCCGCCGGGACGTGCGCGGCGCGGCCGCCGCCCGGCGGGTGCTGGCCCTCGCGCGGGCCGACCGGGGCGCGGCGGACGCCGAGGAGCCGTTGTCGCGCGCCCTGGACGAACTGCGCTCCCTCCGGGACCCGCACGCCACCGCGCTCGCCCTCATCGACCTGGCGCGGGTCAGGTCGGCCCTCGGCCGCGGCGCCCCGGCCCGCGCCGCGGTCCGGGAGGCGATGGAGCTGCTCCTGTTGCACGGTGGCAGCCCCGCCGAGGTGGTGCTGGCGCTGGAGATCGCCGTCCGCACGGCGCCGGGCGGAGGCGGCGTCGAGCGACGGCATGTCCAGCGGGTGACCGCCCTGGTCCGGGCGCTGCGCGAGCGGTACGCGCTGCCCGGCGACGGCCTGGCGGACGACGGAACCGGCCCGGACGGCGTCGGCCGGACCGGCGGCCCGGCCCGGGGAATGGTGCCGGAGGCGCCGCGCGCCGCCGGTCGCGTGCCGGCACCGCGTACGCCGGACCGCGCGGGGCCGCCGCCCCCGGTCGAACCCCGGGAGACCTCGGGCGGGAACGGCCCCGCCGAGCCCCCGACCGGGTTCGGCGGCGCGAAGGCCCCGACGGGGTTCGGCGGCGCGAAGGGCCCGGACGGGTCCCGCCGTGCCGAGGCGTCGGTGGGGTCCGGCCGCGCGGAGGGGGAGCGCGCCGGCGACGCCGCGCGGGCGGCGGCCCCGCCCGCCACCGCGGCCGCGGAGCCGGGGGACCCCGCAGGTCACGCCGCCGAACCGGTCGACTGCCCCTCCCTCCAGTCGGCGCTGACCATCGCCCTGTCCACGCCGCCGCCCGCCCCCGACCCGGCGCCGGAGCGGGAGGGCGGCGAGGACCCGCGGCTGGCCGGGCTCACCCCGCGGCAGCACCAGATCGCCGAGCTGGTGGCGGAGGGGATGACGAACCGGCAGATCGCGCGGGCGCTGGAGCTGTCGGAGTGGACGGTGGTCAACCATCTGCGGCAGGTGATGACCAAGCTGGAGTGCCCGTCCCGGGTGCACGTCACCCGGATCGTGCAGCGCAGCGCCGGCTGAGACCGTCGGCCGGGGGCACGACACACGTCGGCCGCGCGGGGTCACCCCGCGCGGCCGACGCTCGTCCTCGGGCTCGTGTCCCGGCCCGCCGCTACTTGTCCCGGTACACCGCGGCCCGCGCCATCGCGTGCAGCTCCGCCGCCCACTCCGGGGGCAGCGCCGAGCTCACCGCCTCGTTGGCCACCTGGAGCCGCTCGGCGATGACGGCCTCGACGCGGTCCCGGATGCCGGTGCGCACCAGCAGCTCGTACAGCGCGTCCGGGTCGGTGCCCGGCAGGTCGTCGCCGACCAGCTCCCGCACCTCCGGCTCGTCGCTGAGCGCGAAGGACATCAGCAGCGTCATCTTGTGCTGCTTGAAGTCCAGCCGGGCGGGCTTGCCGGTGACCTCGGCGCTGCCGAAGGCGTCGAGCAGGTCGTCGCGGAGCTGGAACGCCTCGCCGAGCGCCAGCCCGTACGCCTCGAAGGCCGCGAGCAGCTCGGCCGAGCCGTCGGACAGCGCGGCACCGACCGCCAGCGGACGGGAGACCGTGTAGCGGCCGGACTTGAACAGGGCGATCCAGCGGGCCAGCGCGGCGTCGGGCCGGAACCGGGCGGCCGCGCGGACGTCGAGGAACTGCCCGACCATCAGCTCGGTGCGCAGCTCGCCCCAGACCTCGCGGGCCCTGGGGGTGCCGGCGGGCATCAGCCGGTCCGCGTAGACCAGGGCCAGGTCGCCGGCGAGGACGGCCACGCTCTCGCCGTAGCGCCGGGGCTCGCCGTGCCAGCCGCGGTCCTGGTGCAGCGTGGCGTGCAGCACATGCGCGGTGGGCTCGTTGCGGCGCAGCTCGGAGGCGTCGAAGACGTCGTCGTGGAGCAGGGCCGAGGTGTGCAGCAGCTCCAGCGCCGCGGCTGCGTCCACCGCGTCGTCCGCGGCCGGGTCGCCGCCCGCCGCCAGATAGGCGGCGAGGCAGAACGAGGGGCGCAGCCGCTTGCCGCCGCTGGCGACCATGGTGGCCACGCAGTCGACCAGCTCCACGGCGTCCGGGTTGAGCTCGGACCACTCGCGGCGCTCCGCCGCGAGGAAATCCGTGAGGCGCCGCTCCACCCGGGCCAGCAGCGCCGCGCGCTGGTCTGCCGGGGCGTCGCCCGGGGTCCCCGCGGGTACGGCTGGCCTGTGCTCGGTCACGGTCACTGCAGACTCCCTGGCATGGCGAAGACGACGTCCTCGGTGGTGGTCGTGATGGTGTCGACGTGGCCATAACCCAGCTCCCCGAGGCGGGCGACCAACTGCTCGACGAGGATCTCCGGGGCGCTGGCGCCGGCGGTGACGCCGACCGTCCGCACACCCCGCAGCCAGCGCTCGTCCAGCTTGGAGACGTCGTTGACGAGGTACGAGGCTGCCCCGTGCCGGATCGCCACCTCGACCATGCGCACCGAGTTGCTGGAGTTGTCGGAGCCGACGACGAGGACCAGGTCGGCCTCGGCCGCCAGCTCCTTGACCGCGTTCTGCCGGTTCTGGCTCGCGTAGCATATGTCGTCCGAGCCCGGGCCCTGGATTTCGGGGAAGCGCCTGGTCAGCTCGTCCGCGATGGCGCGGGTCTCGTCCAGCGACAGTGTGGTCTGGGTGAGGTAGGAGACGCCGTCCGTGCCGGCCGGGAGCCGCACCGTGCGGGCGTCCTCGACCGTCTCCACCACGATGGTGTGCTCCGGCGCCTCGCCGACCGTGCCCTCCACCTCCTCGTGGTCGGTGTGCCCGATCAGCAGGATGGTGTGGCCCGCCCCGGCGGCGCGCTTGGCCTCCTGGTGCACCTTGGACACCAGCGGGCAGGTGGCGTCGACCACCCGGAGCTCGCGGGAGGCGGAGTTGGACCGGACGGCCGGCGAGACGCCGTGCGCGGAGAAGACGCACACCGCGCCGCGCGGCACCTCGTCCTCCGAGTCCACGAAGACCGCGCCGCGCCGCTCCAGCTGGTTGACCACGTACTGGTTGTGGATGATCTGCTTGCGGACGTAGACGGGCGCCCCGTGGATCTCCAGGGCCCGCTCCACCATGCCGATCGCGCGCTCCACCCCGGCGCAGAAGCCCCGCGGCTCCGCCAGGATGACCCGCTTGCGGTCGGTGGTGTCCGTCGTCGTGGTCATGGTGTCCTCCGAGTCGTCGACAGGGGGCGTGCGGCGGCAGAGGCGGCGTCGGCCGCCGCATGCGGGTCGGTGTCGGCCACCGGGTGCGGGCCGGTGTCGGCCAGGGGGTACGGGTCCGGGGCGGCAACCGGGTGCGGGGTGGTGTCGGCCGTCGGGGGCGGGCCGGTGTCGGCTGCCGCGTACGGGGTGGCGTCGGTCCCCGCGGCCGCCGCCGGTCCTTCCGGTGCCGGGCCGCCCAGGGCCAGCACCGCCTGGGCGATGGCGTCCGCGTCGCCGAGGGTGACCGAGTTGACGCCCGGTCTGATGCCGGCGGCGGTCACCCAGTGCACGGCCTCTGTCGGCACCCCGTAGGCGAACCGCGCCGGGTGCGGCCGCCCCGCGGCGTCCAGCACCCGGTAGGGGCGCTCGGTCACGGCGAGCCCGCCGGTCACCAGGGCCCCGCCGCGCGCGGCCGGGATGCGGTACGGCCGGCACTGTCCGGTGGCGAGCAGCCGGCGCAGCAGCGGGTCGGCGGCGCGTCGCAGGTCGGGCTCCGGCAGTCGGGCCTCGACCAGCGCCCGCGCCGCCACCCGGGAGCCGGGCACGGCGGGGGACTCGGCGACGAAGCGGCCCGAGCCGGGACCGGCCGCGCCGGGTTCGGCCCGGATCCGGGTGTCGGGCCCGATGATCCGCACCACCCCGGCCTCCAGCAGCGCCAGCAGCTCCGCGATCCGGTGGGCGGGCGGGCCGATGGACAGATAGGCGTTGAGCGGGGTGTACCAGCCGTCCAGGTCGACGCGGTGCGAGTCGCCGTCCAGGCCGCCGTGGTCGACCGCCAGCCGGATCTCGTTGCGCAGGTCGCGCAGCACGTCGAGGGCGGCCTTCAGCGGCCCGGTGACGTTGCCGGCCCGGGCCGCCGCCAGGTCGGCGCGGAGATGGTCGGCCAGCCAGCGGTGGAAGTCCTCGGGGTCGGTGAACCGGCGGTCGCCGTGGGGGCGCTGCACGGCGGCCCAGTCCCAGCGGTCGCCCGGCGCCACCCCGGCCTCGGTCAGCAGCCAGTCCTCGCGCTCCCCGCCCGGCGGGCAGGCCAGGAAGCGCTCGCGGAACTCCCAGGCCAGGTCCGGCCGTCCGCGGGCGGTCAGCAGCGCCGTGTAGTAGACCGCCTCGACCTCCTTGGCGATCAGGGGCCACAGCATCTCCCGGAAGTCGAGCCCGGAGCCGTCGGGGGACTGGGCGCGCAGCTTGGCGATCAGCTCGGGGGTGAGCAGCATCGGCTCGTGACGGCCGGAGACGCCCTTCTCGTTCTCGCCGCGGGCGTGGTACGGCAGCCCGCGCCGGGAGCCGGCGTACAGCAGCGGCTCCCGCCCGGACGGGACGTACGCCAGCCGTCCGTCGCGTGTCTCGTAGCGGCCGCCGCGGCCCTCGGTCAGCAGCGCCATGTGGTCGAAGAAGGTGAGGCCGAGCCCGCGTAACAGCACCGGCTCGCCGGGCGCGAGCGCGGCGAGCGCCGTGTGGGTCGCGTCGCTCGGGGCGGTCGTCTGGGTCGCGTCGCTCGGGGCGGTCGTCTGGGTCGCGACGGTCGTGTCGGTCGTCTCGATCGGGTCGGCCAGGTCGGCGGGGTTGGCCGGGGGCAGGTGCAGCAGCCCGTGTTCGGCGGCGAAGGCCCCCAGCGCGGCGTCGACGGCGGAGGGCTCGGGGTCGACATGGCCCTGGGCGAGCACCACCGCGTGCAGCCCGGTCAGCCGGGTGCCGTCCGCCAGGGTCACCGTCTGGGTGCCCGTCACCGTCTGGGTGCCCGCGCGGCCGTCGTCCGGCCCGGGGCGCGAGCCGTCGGGGACGTCGTCGAGAGCCACCGCGCGCTGCCGGTGCACCCGCAGCGCGACCCGGTCCGGGGCGCGCTCGGCCACCCGGCGGAACGCCCACTCCAGATAGGCGCCGTACAGGGCGCGGGTCGGGTAGGTGTCGGGGCCCAGCGCGCGGGCCTCGGCGCGGGCGGGCCCGTCGAGCGTCTCGGCCGCCGCCGGCGAACACGCCCACGCGTACAGGCTCGGCCCCGGCTCCAGCGGACCCGCCAGCTCCACGCTCTCGTCGGTGAAGACGGTCACCTGGCAGGCGACGGTGTTCATGAGCAGCCGGCGGGACTGGTCGGTGCGCCAGACGCGCCCGGCGCCCGGCGGGTACGGGTCGACGACGTGGACGGTGATCGCGCGGTGTCTTCGGGACCGGCGGGCTCCCGCGCACAGCCGCTCCAGCACCGACAGACCGCGGGGCCCGGCCCCGATGAGGCAGACATCGAGGCGTATGCCGCTCATGTCAGGTCTCCATTCCCCTACGGCTCCACCGGAGTCGGTTTCTGGAGACAGATCGTGGGGGCGCGGGGACCGGGCCGGAAGCGGCTGATTATTGCTATCCGAAGCTGGCAGGTTGTCATGGCGATTGCTATGGCTGGCTGCCGAGTTCCGCTTCTAATTTGTGCACTCCTTGAGCGATGAATGCCATTCCTGGCAGCTGACTGGGGAGTGCTGAAATGCCGTTCCGTAAACACCCGACGCACCTGGGAGTGTTGTTCGACTGGCATGCGGAGGGGGACCGGCAGACGGTCGCCCACCTCGACCGACCCTTCGACATCGCTCCCGAGGCCGGGACCCGGCTCAGCGGGCGGCAACTGGCGGCGATCGTCCGTGACTTCGCCGCCCGACTGTACGCGGCCGGGGTGCGCAGCGGGGACCGGGTGGCCATCGTCAAGGACAACCACCTGGACATGACGCTGGCCGCGGCCGCCGCCGCCCGCATCGGGGCGCTGCCCGCCACCATCGCGGCGCTCAACAAGCCGGAGGCGCACCGCGCGATGATCGCCCGGCTGGAGCCGTCGGTCCTGGTCGTCTCGCCGGGCCCGCTGGCCCGGGCGGCCGCCGCCGGGGTGAGCCTGGCGGGCCCCGGGACCCGGGTCATCGTGCTCGGCGGACCGGACGGGCCGGGGGAAGGGTTACCGGAGGAGGCGCCGGAGGGCGCGCTCACCCTGGCCGAGCTGGCGGGGGCGCCGCCCGCCCCGGTCCACATCCGCCGCCGGGACGAGCCGATGCTGGTCATGCACAGCTCGGGGACGACCGGGGTGCCCAAGCTGGTGGTGCACTCCGCGGAGACCATGCTGGGCGGCATCGCCCGCACCGAACGGGTCCGCTTCCCGATCCTGGCCAGCAAGCACCGGGACGTGGCGGCGACCTCGGTCTCCTTCGCGCACGGCCGGATCGTGTCCTGGCTGATGGGACAGTTCGTGCTGGCGCCCAGGAAGATCGTGATCATCTCCAGGCATGAGCCGGAGGTCGCCGAGCGGATGATCGCCGAGCACCGCCCGACCTCGCTGGAGGCGTGCCCCAACGTCTTCCAGCGCTGGGAGGAGCTGGCGCTCGCCAAGCCGGAGCTCTTCCGCCAGGTGCGGCTGTACGTGGGCACCTTCGACGCCATCCACCCGCGCACCGTGCGCACCTTCCTGGGCGCCTCGGAGCGGCGCTTCCCGGTGTGGCTCCAGGGCTGGGGGCAGAGCGAGGTGGGGCCGATGTGCTTCACCGTGTTCACCCGCGGCCGGCTGCGGAAGCGGTCCGAGGACTCCTCCGTCACCAGCGACATCGGCTGGGCGACGCCCGGGCTGACCCGGGTGAAGGTCGTCGACGTCGACACCGGCCGCCCGGTGTCCAAGGGCCGGCCGGGGCTGCTGATGGCCTCCTCCAAGGCCCGCTGTCTGGACTACCTCGGGGAGTCCGACCGGCACGCGGAGAAGGTCCGCAGCCGGTGGTGGAACACCGGGGACGTCGGGGAGCGCGGCCGCCTCGGGCGGCTGAAGCTGGTCGACCGCGAGGTCGACATCATCCCCGGCACCAGCGGCATCGAGCTGGAGTCGATCCTGCTGGACCGGCTGCCGAGGGCGTCCGACGTCACCGTGCTGGGTGTGCCGGGCGAACTCCCCGTCCCCGTCCTGTGCATGAACGACAACCGACTGGACCCCGAGGAGTGGCGGGCCGCCACCCGTGGCCTGCCCGAGCTCGCCGCCCCGCGGCTGGTCCCCTTCGAGGACGTGCCGCGCACCGCCACCTGGAAGGTGCGCCGGCTCGACCTGCGCGAGCAGGTCCTCGGCAGCAAGGAGTCCATCGGCACGGGGCGTTGGACGTGACCTTCGCCGCATCGTGTACGCGGATCGTCCCGCCCAGAGGAGGAGCGCAGTGACCGATATCGACATCGCGGTGGTCGGCGCCGGGATCGCCGGGCTGACCACGGCCTACCGGCTGGCGAAGGAGGGCCACCGGGTCGAGGTGTTCGAGTCCGGCGACGAGCCGGGCGGCCGGATGCGCGCCGCCCGCGTCGACGGCTACACCATCGACCGCGGCGCCGAGACCCTCTCCCCGTACGGGTACCCGGCCACCTGGGAGTTCATCGAGGAACTGGGCCTGGCCCGGCAGGGCCGGCTGCACCGGATCGAGCACCCGGTGGGGCTGTGGAGCCAGGGCCGGGCCCACCCCTGGGTCGGCCACCCCCGGTCGCTGCTGACCGGCGCCGGCCTCTCCTGGCGCGGGCGGCTCCAACTGCTGCGGATGCTGGTCGCCGGCAACGGCCGGGGCCGGGTCGACCCCGACCGGCCCGAGCGGTCCGTGCACGGCGACATGACCCTGGCCGAGTTCGGCCGTCGCCACGGGGACGAGCTCGTCGAGCGCTGCCTGGGCCCCGTCGCCACGGCCGCCTTCGGCTGGCTCCCCGAGCGCAGCACGGCCGCCCCGATGCTCGCCATCATGCAGGGCACGCGGGGCATCTACCGCTGGCAGACCTACCGCGACGGCCAGGACACGATGGCGCGGACGCTCGCCGAGCGGCTGAAGGTGCACCTGTCGAAGCCGGTGGTACGGGTCGAGCGGGACGGCCGCGGGGGCGGCCGCGGGGACGGCCGCGGAGTGCGGCTGTCCTTCGCGGACGGCACCGAACTGACCGCCCGGGCCGCCGTGCTGACCCTGCCCGCCCCGGAGATCGCGGCGATCCACCCCGGCGCCCCCGAGGAGGAGCGCCGATTCCTGGACGCGGCCACCTTCACCACCATGATCCGGGTGGGCGTGATGCTGGACCGCCCCCTGGAGCCCCGCCGCACCGCCCGGCAGCCGCACCTCTACGCCTTCGTCATGGCCCCCTGGGAGGACTCCCTCCTCTCCGGCGGCACCTGCGAGCACAACAAGTGCCCGCACCGCGTCCCGCCGGGCCGCGGCCTGGTCACCCTGCTGGTCTCCCCGCGCCGGGCGGCGGAGGTCTACGACCTCCCCGACGACCAGGTGCTGGAGCGGGTCCTCGACGAGAGCGAGCGTTTCATCGACGGCATGCGCGCCGCCTACGTCGGCCACCAGGTGACCCGCTGGCGCCACGGCCTCCCCGAGGCGACCCCCGAGGCCCTCCGCCTCCGCGCCCCCTTCACCCGCCGCCCGGCCAGCCCCATCGAGTACGCGGGCGACTGGCTCTACCTCCGCCCGAGCAGCGAGGCCGCGATCGCCTCGTCCCGGCTGGCGGTGGACCGGGTGCACGCGTGGCTGCGCGACGGCGGCTGACGGCGGCCGCTACGGCGCCCCCAACACCACCCCGCGCCCCGCGAAGAACCGCTCCAGGTCCGCCCAGCCGACGGCCGCGTACTCCTGGGAGTGCCCCGGCAGCCCGGACGGGTTGTTGAGGCGTACGCCGTCGTCGTCGGCGTCGACCACGAGCACCAGGTGGCCGCCCCGGGCGGGGGGTTGCGGCTCCAGGACGCGGAGGGAGAAGTGCACGGAGATCATGACCAGCCCGCCGGCGTCCACGGTCCGCCGGATCTCTCCGGCGGTGAGCTCGGGCACCGACCGTGCCCGCATCCCCCACCGCGCGCCGACGTACTCGGCGAACGGCTGGTAGATCAGCCCCTTCACCTCGTCGCCGTCGCGTACGTACGCCCCCGCGGCCTCCAGCTCGCGCACCAGCGGCACCGAGGGCGGTACCGGCAGCCCCCAGTGGTCCAGCGCCATCCGCAGACACGCGACACCGCACATGCGGTGCGCCCAGAAGGCGTACTCCTCCGGGCTGTCGGCGCCCGACTTCTGCCACAGCGGGTCGTCCAGCGCCGACCTGGCCCCGGTCACGAACTCGGGTACCAGGTCGGCGGATTCCCACTGGGAGTAGTAGGGAACGGTCGGGCGCGGGGCGGCATGGGTCATGGAGGCCAGTGTGCTGCACACGCGGGGGCGGTCAGGTGGCGGCCCGCTCGACGCCGATGTGCGTGCGGTGGTGCCGCGGGGTGTCGATCTCGTCGATGAGGGCGATGGCGAAGTCGGCGTAGGAGACGCGGCTGGCGGCGTCGGCGGGGGCCGTGACATAGCCGCCGGTCCGCTCCCCCTCGTGGTCGAAGTCGCCGGCGGGGCTGACCACCAGCCAGTCGAGCCCGCCACCCGCCGCCGCCAGCGCGGTCCGGCCCGCCTCGTGCGCGAGGTAGAACGGGCGGTACTCCTGCGGATATCCGGGGGTGTCCATCAGCGGCGTGCCGGAGGCCGTCTCCAGGATCGACGCCAGGCCGACGAAGACCAGCCGCCGCACGCCCGCCTCGCCCAGGCCCCGGTCCAACGCCCGTGCGGTGGTGGTGAAGAAGTCGCCGGGCTGGGCGGCGGGGTCGTAGACCGCGGCGACGGCGGCGTCATGGCCCGCGGCCAGCCGCGCGACGGCCTCCGGATCGGTGACGTCCCCGGCCACCAGCCGGACCCCGTCCGCCGCCGGCTCGGCGTGCCGCCCCGGCTCCCGTACGACGGCGGTCACCTCGTGCCCGCGTCGGAGCGCCTCCCCGACGGCCGCCCGGCCGGCCCGGCCACCCGCACCGAAAACAACGATCCTGCCCATGAGTTCACTCCTAGCGTTGCGGACCTCGTCCACGTCCTGACCTGCCCCGCACGCTAGTGAGGACCATGGTTACCTCCGGGGTACCGCACTACTGTGCCCCTTGTGACCAAGCCACTGGACCCCGAGATGTTCGACGAGCTGTGCCCCTCCGACCTGTCGCCCATCCGGGTGGGCGACAAGTGGGCCGCGATGATCATCCGCTGTCTCGAAGAGGGCCCGCGCCGCTTCTCCGAGCTGCGCGTCCCGCTGCACCGCGTCACCGCCAAGGTGCTCACCCAGTCCCTCCGCTCGCTGGAGCGGGACGGCTTCGTCACCCGCACCGTCCGCACCGAGCCCGCCCGCCACGTCGAGTACGCCCTCACCCCGCTCGGCCGCAGCCTCCTCGGCCCCCTCGACGCGGCCTGCGCGTGGGCGGCGGAGCACTGGGACGAACTCATCGACGCCCGCGAGGCGGGGTCCGCCGTGCGGCGGGCGGGCTGACGGGCTCAGGGGGCGGGGTCACCCTTCCGGCCTCAGGAGCTGATGAGCCTGCTGTCGAAGCCGGCGCGCAGGAGGCGTTCGTACGCGTCATGGACATCTCCCGGTACGTCCTGCACGACGGCGAAGCCGAGTGCCGGGTACTCGATGACCCGTTGCAGGTCCCCCACGAGCATGTCGACGACGAGTTTTTCGTCGCCGATGGACTTGATGTAGTCGTCGAACTCCAGCGGCTCGGAGGCACAGATGACCTCGACCTCCGGCCAGAGCTTGCGGCACGTGGCGTACGAGCGGCGCTCCATGTACGGCTTGGAGATCAGAAGCAGCGACTCGACCTCCACGCCGGCCTCGCGCAGTACCTCTCGGGACAGCGTGATGTTCTGGCCGGTGTTGCCGGCCTTGGTTTCCAGCAGGATTGCTTCGCCGGGCACGCCCAGGTCGAGGGCGTGCTCGCGGTAGTGGACCGCCTCGCCGCGCGGGAAGCGGGCCGCCGTGGTCGGGCTGTTTCCGCCGCTGAAGACGACGACGGGGAATAGGCCGGCGCCGTAGAGGTCGGCAGTGGTCGTGGCGACATCGAGATCGTGGCTGCCCAGGCCGATGGCCGCCGAGCAGGGGCGCACTTCGTGGCCCATCTGGTGATAGCGCCAGATCAGCACGGCGTCGTTCCACTGCTCGTCGGTGATGGTGCGCTCTGCGCGGTCCGGCACGGGGACTCCCTCGATCATCGCTGCCTTCACCTCGACACGAGGGCCCGCGGGTCGTCGTACGACCGCCGGATTCCCTCGATGCTGCGGAGCTGGTGGCTCAGGCCGTGGTGGGAGGCCATGCGCGCCACGTCGTCGAGGACGGTCAACCCATCATCGCGGGTGGCCGGGTCGGACAGAAGGATGTGCGTACGGCGCCGCAGGTCGTGCAGCAGTATGTACCCGGGGCGTCGACCCGCCCTGGGTACGCCCCCAACGGCTCGTTCCATCTCCCACTCGGCGCGCTCGGCGGCCGCCGCCAGGTCCCACCGGGAGGGCCTCCGGTCGGCGGGCGGGAGGACGAGGTCTGCACGGCTGGCGTTGGACGGCCCGCCGAAGGCCAGACCGAGACTGACCCACCGCCCGCCCCATCGCCCGGTCACCGGCAGACCCCTCGCGCCGCGCGGCGCGCCTGGAGCAGCGTCCGCCCGACCGGGCACCCGGTGGCCGACCGCGCGCAGGCAGCGCACTCGGTGAGATGCGTGATCGCCGCCCGTCAGGTCCGCCGTTCCTCCCGGCTCCGCTGCGTGGCGGGGAGGTCGGCGAGCGGATCGGACTGCGGCGGGAAGTACGGGGCGCAGTCCGGACAGGCGTAGTGCGTGCGGCCGCCGTTGCCGCCGTGCACGAGGGCGACGGTGACCGGCCGCCCGGTCATCCGCTGGCAGCGCAGGCAGACCTTCACCGAGGCGTGCGCGGTCCGCAGCGCGGAGTGCAGCCGCCCCGCGTCGGTGAGCCGCCCCTCCCGCGCCGGGACGACCCTCCAGTGCGGCCCCGGCCCATACGTCCGCTCCACCGGCGGCACCGCCACATACGCCCCAAGGCTCAGCACCCGCTGAATCGTCCAGTCACCGGCGACCCCGGGCGCCACCAGCCAGTACCAGACGGCCCCGTAGGTGTCCTCGATGACCGGCCCGCTGTTCCCACCGAGGAGCGCCAGCGCGCGCTGGCCGATGAGACTCGGCACCTTGACGGCATCCCACCACCGCCCGGCGGGCTGCGCCTCGATGTCGGGGCCGTGGGGTGGGTTCCATGGGTGGGGGGTGTTGACATGCATGCGATCCCCGGTGTGGTCGGTGGTACGGGTCGATGACAACTTCGAGGCTCGTCGCACGAGGATGCTCAAGGAATGACCATCGGGGGTTACCGAGGCGGTAATACACTCGTTGCCGCTGCGACGACACACCCGCACATGCCAGGATCTTTCCCGGAAGTTGACCCCATGGACGCTTCTGCCACCGGCCCGCTGAGCCTCGAAGTGCTTGACCGAGAAGATTTGCGCCGAGCCCTCAAGGAGCACGACTTCGCCGCAGCCTTCCTCTTGATCAAGAAGTGGGGTGGGCTGACGCAGAACCGAATTGCGATGGCCTGTCATCTGACCCCCGGCAAGGTCAGCAACATCATCAGCGGGCAACAGCAGGTCACGTCTTTCGATGTCCTTTGCCGCATCGCAGACGGACTGCGCATCCCGGGCCACATGCTGGGTCTGGCGCCCCGCCCTTGGGAGAGCGAGCAGCAAGAACATCATCAGAGCGTGGAGTTACGAGGCCGTCCGTGCGAGGACGAGATCCCATGGCAGCCTGAGATTGCCGTGGAACTGGCTACTCAGCTGACGAGGAGCGATCTCGTGATGGACCGACGTGGAGCGAGTCGCGCGCTGGCGGGGGCGGCCCTCACCGGGGCTGCCTTGCTCGACCCGCTCGAGGGCTGGCTGCGGCCGCCCGGGGACAGAGATGCCCCACGTGTCCGCGGACGTCTCGGAGTTCAGGAGATCGAAGAACTGGAGATCGCGGCGCGCGCCTTTCGTCGCTGGGATCACCGCTACGGTGGAGGTCTGCGATACAAGGCCGTTCTCGGCCAGCTCAACGAGGTGGCGGAAGCGCTTGACGAACATCAAGCACCTGCCATTGAACAGCGCCTCTATCAAGTGATGGCCCACCTGGCTGGGGTGGCGGCCACCATGGCGTGGGACTCCAAGTTTCAGCGTCGGGCCCAGGACTACTACCGCCTCGCCCTGCGTGCGTCGCACGCGGGGAAGGACCCCGTTTTCGGAGCGAACGTGTTGGCGGGGATGGCTCGCCAGATGCTCTACCGCGATCGACCTCAGGACGCATTGGAACTGGTGCGCTTGGCTCAAGAAGGATCGCGGAACGCGGCGGGACCCCGGGTGCATGCCATGCTGCACACACGTGAGGCCTGGGCATTCGCTGCGATGGGGCGTGTGTCCGCCTTTCAGCGTGCTACCGCGCAGGCGGCTGAAGCGTTGGCGGAAGCCGAGCCGGTCGCCGAGCCGTACTGGATCGCGTACTTCGATGAGGCCGAGCTTGCCGGAGTCACTGGTGGTCGACTCCTGGACTTGGCGCGCAAGGACCCGCGTCAGCATGCCGAGACGGCGACGGCACAGATTCGTAGGGCGATTGCCGTGCGTGACCGGGATGCAGGGCGTAGCCATGCTCTCGACCGGATCGGGCTCGCGGAGTGTCGGTTCCTCGCGGGAGACGTGGCAGGGGCGGTCGACGAGACGCACAAGGCAGTCGAGGCTGCTGGCCGTACACGTTCGGGGAGGGTACGAGCTCAGCTCGGCGAGCTTTATCCGTACACGGTGGGCCACAACGTATCAAGGGGTGTACGGGAAGCGCGGGATAAGATCCGCGGCCTGTTGTTGAGCTGTGAGGAGAGGCCATGCTGACCATCGCCGTGACCGGCCACATGGACCTGACAGAAGAGAGCGTCCCCCTCGTGCGTGGGGCGCTCGATGAGCTGCTGCGGCCCCGTGCCGGCGGACTTGTCGGCATCTCGTGCATCGCGAAGGGGGCGGACTCCCTGTTCGCTGAGGCGGTGCTCGCGGTCGGCGGTCGGTTGGTGGTGGTGATTCCGTCGCGGGACTACCGGCAGGCCAAGGTCAAGCCCGAGCACGCGGCCACGTTCGACCGGCTCGTCGCGGCCGCCGGCGATGTGCTCGTCATGCCCCATGAGACGGCGAACCGGCAGGCGTACGAGGCGGCGAACGCCGAGCTGCTCCAGCGGGCCGACCGGCTTGTCGCCGTCTGGAACGGGCAGCCGCCCACGGGGAAGGGCGGCGGCACGGCCGACGTGGTGCTGGTGGCTCGCGAGGCCGGGATTCCCGTGGATGTGGTCTGGCCGGAAGGCGCTTCGCGACGCGGGTGAGGTCCCGACCATGCGCCTTGGGCCTCAATGGACATCGGGGGCTGCCGGAGTCAACCCCACTTGGCGGTGGCTCTGGCCCCGATCAGCGAGCCTGAACGGTAAGGTCCGGAGCCATGCATCCGGTCACTCGTGACAGTGCACGTCTCACTCTGCGAGAGCTCTCGCTCGACGATGTGGACGACGTCCTCGCCATCTACGGCAGCGCCAAGGCCACCGAGTATCTGAGTTTCACCCCGCGCTCCCGCGAAGAGGTGGCCGGCATCGTCTCCCGCTCCATCGCCTCCGCGACAGCGAGCCCGCGAGAGGAGTACGCGCTGGCCGTGACGCAGCGGGACTCGGCCGACCTGATCGGCTTCGCCCGCCTGGCTCTTGATCCGCACCAGCAGCGCGCGGCCACCATCGGCGCCGCGCTGCGCCCCGAGGCGTGGGGCGTCGGCTACGGCAGGGAGACCCTGCATCTGCTCTTCGGTCTTGCCTTCGCCGACCTGGATCTCCATCGTGCCTGGGCGGCCCGATCACCGCTGAACGCGGCCGCCGAGAGGATGATGCTGGCGGCGGGGATGGTCGAGGAGGGGCGCATCCGCGGCCATGTCCATGTGCGGGACGCGTGGCGAGACTCGATCGTCTACGGGATCCTGCGCGACGAGTGGCAAGGCTGAAGACGGCGCGAGCAGTCCGCACAGGGAGGTACCACCATGCGCCTGGGCGTCACCGGACACCGCGGGTTGCCGGAAGAGACCGGGAAGCTCGTCCGTGCCGCTCTCGCAGCGGAGATCGAACGACACGCGCCCGATGGCCTCGTGGGCGTCTCCTGCATCGCGGACGGACCCGACGCGTGGTTCGCCCAGGCCGTTCTCGACCACGGCGGTCGGATCGAGGTCGTCATCCCCGCTGCCGAGTACCGCGAAGGGCTGCCTGAGGACCACCACGCCGTCTACGACGCGCTGATCCAGCGGGCATCCGAGACCCACTCCACGGGGATGACGGAGTCCGACGAGCGGGCCCACATGGCCGGTAGCGAGATTCTCGTGGATGTCGTGGACGAGCTTGTCGCTGTCTGGGACGGGCAGCCAGCCCGGGGCTACGGCGGCACGGCGGACGTCGTGGCGTACGCCGAACGGACAGGCGTCGCTGTCCGGGTGATCTGGCCGGAGGGGGCGACCCGGGATTAACGCCCAGCGGGGCATGCGACCCCAAAGTCGCCGTCTGGAGCGGGCCGCCGAACGGTTTGGCGCCTGTTGTCGATCACAATGGCCCCGTGAACGGGATAGGTGCCGCCGACATCCGTCGTAACCGCTCGGGTCGGCGCCGGCCACGTCCGGCGGGCGGGGCGGGCGAGGGTGGGATGGGGTACGCGGAGGCGGGCGTCCTTCCCGGTCCGCCGCCCGACGGCGCTCACGATGACGGCTACGCCCAGCACGTCCGCGAGTTGTCGCAGCGCCTCGTGGTGCTCGACAACGAGCTGAACGACCTGCCGGTCGCGGACATGGCCGTGCACGCCTTCGCTGAGGTCCGTCGACGGCTCGCCGCAGGCGATCACGCGCGGAGGCGGGGGCGGGACATCCAGGCGGCGGCCGCCGAGTTGGCGGAGGTGGCGGGGTGGGCGCTGTTCGAGGCGGAGCGGCCGGGGGAGGCGCGGCGGTTGAACCAGGAGGCGCTCCGACTCGCGGAGGCGTCCGGCGACCGTGCGATCGGGCTCCTGACGTTGCAGAACATGGGCATGCAGGCAGGGTGGCTGGGGGCGCCACGGGAGGAGCTCGCCATCGCGCGGGGCGTCCTGGAGCGGGGGAGGACGTCCCCGCGGGTCGAGGCGATCTTCCGGGTGCGGGAGGCGAAGGGGCTCGCCGGCTCGGGGCGGGTGGCCGAGGCGGAGCGGGCGTTCCAGCGCGCCCGCTCGCTTCTTCAGGAGAGTGGGCGGCTCAGCGACCCCTTCTGGGTGTGGTGGGTGACCGCGGACGAGGTCGACGGCCATCACGGCTTCGCCCACCAGGAGTCGGGTGACCCGGCGAAGGCGGTCCCGTATCTGCGTCGGGCCATGCGCCAGGAGGCGGGGGCGCCGGTCGGCTACCGGAACATCTACGCCGCCCGGCTGCTCTCGTGCCTCCTGGGGCTCCGGGCGTGGCGGGACGCCGAGGAACTGGCCGAGCAGGTCATTCCCGTGGCGGACGCGACCCCCTCGCGGCGGACGCGCACGCTCTTGGCGGGCGCGGCCCGGCGCGGGCGGTCGCTGCGCCGGGCCCCGGGCGGTCTGCGCGACGCCCTGCACGAGATCTGCCTGATGTTGGAAGAGGGCCGGAGCGAGCTCTGATCGGCCCGCGGGGCGATGCCCTCAGGGCGTCTTCCGGGCCGGTGAGGCCACCTCCTGAGAGGCGCGGGCGACGACGAGGAGGAACAGTCCGCAGGCCGTCACGAGCAGCCATCCGGGGCGGGAGGCGCGGGCGATGCCGGCGGGGTCGACGTCCGTGACCAGGCCGCCCGCGATGGCGATACCGATCGCTGAGCCGACCTGGCGGGCGGCGGAGGTGATGGCCCCGGCGACGCCGGCCCGGGACTTCGGCAGGCCGCTGACCGCGGTGTTGGTGATCGGTGCGTTGGCGAAGCCGAACCCGATGCCGATGAGCAGGTACGCCAGCAGGAGCAGCAGGACGCCGGTGTGCTGTCCGAGGTTCACCAGGCACAGGCCGCCGGCGGTGGTGAACCCGCCCGCGAGGAGCAGCGGGCGTCGTGGTCCGAGGCGCCCCACGAGGTTGCCGGACCACGGCGCGCACAGGGTGGCCCCGAGCGCCATGGGCAGGGTCGCCATGCCGGCCTCCAGCGCCGTCCATCCGCGGGCGTGCTGGAGGTAGAGGGTGTTGAGCAGCAGGCTCACGTTCAGCGCGATGAACACCGCCACGGCGCCCAGCACCGCCGTGGCGAAGCGCGGTCGTCGGAAGAGCCCGAGGTCCATCAGGGGCTCGTTCTGGCGCAGCTCGACCCGGACGAACCCGGCCGCCGTGGCGACCACCAGCGCGTAGCCGACCAGGGCCGGCGGCGAGGTCCAACCGATGCGGGGTCCCTCGATGAGGACGCCGATCGAGAGGCCCAGGGTCAGGATGAGCAGGGCCTGGCCGGGCAGGTCGAGCCGTCGGTCGCGCTGGCCGTGGGACTTGGGTACGAAGACCGCGACCAGGACGAGGGCGGCGACGATGACCGGGGCGTTGATCCAGAACACCGATCGCCAGCCGAAGGCCGCTATGAGTGCCCCGCCGGTGACCGGGCCGGCCGCCATGCTGAGCCCGAAGACCGCCGCCCACACGCCGATGGCCCGGGCTCGCTCCCGGGCGTCGGGCATCGCGTTCACCACGATGGCCAGGGCGACGGGGCTCAGCATCGAGGCCCCGACCCCCTGGAGGGCCCGTGCCGCGACGAGGAAGCCGAGCGAGGGGGCGACCGCGCAGGCCAGGGAGGCGAGGCCGAAGACGACCAGCCCGCACTGGAAGACGCGACGTCGTCCGAAGCGGTCCGCGAGCGCGCCGGAGGCGATGAGGAGACCGGCCAGGACCACGGTGTAGGCGTCCACGACCCATTCCAGGTCGCGGGTGCCCACGCCCAGGCCACGCCCGATCTCGGGCAGGCCCACATTGACGATGGTGGTGTCCAGGCCGACCAGGAACATGCTCAGCGCGCAGACGGCCAGCACCGTCCACCGTCGGCGGGCACTCAGTGTGGCGGGCTGGGCTGGCGGGGATGTCGTGGTCACGGGTGCGCCTTCGGTCCGGGATCGTCTGCCGGCCCATGCTCGGATCAGCCGGCGGCGCAGACCCAGCACTTTTGCGGAAACCGCAAAATGGACCCATGGACGCCAAGGACACGGAACTCGCGGAGACCCTCGACAGCATCGGGCCACGGCTGCGAGCGCTGCGACACGACCGCGGACTCACCCTCGAGGCGCTCGCGGAGGACACCGGGATCTCCGTCAGCACGCTGTCGCGCCTGGAGTCGGGCAAGCGACGGCCGACGCTCGAACTGCTCATCCCGCTCGCGCGAGCGCACCGTGTCGCCCTGGACCAGCTGGTCGCGGCGCCCGCCACCGGCGACCCGCGCGTGCACCTGAAGCCCCACCGCAGGGAGCGCGGAAGCGTCCTCGTGCCCCTGACGCAGTACCCGGGCCGGGTCCAGGTCTTCAAGCAGGTGCTGGCGTACCGTGAGCCGAAGCTCGTGACCCACGCCGGCTACGAATGGCTCTATGTGCTCGCCGGCGAACTCCGCCTCATCCTCGGCGACCGCGAGTTCGTCCTCCGGCCGGGCGAGGTGGCCGAGTTCGACACCGGCGAGCCGCACTGGTTCGGCCCCGCCGGCCCCCACGCCGTGGAGATCCTGCATCTGTTCGGCCCCCACGGGGACCAGGCCGTCGTCCGCACCGGCCCGTCGGCGACGTCCTGACCCACCACGACGAGTGCACCACGGCGAGTGCACCACGACGAGTCGCCCCGCCGAGGGTTCGACGGGGCGACTCGTGCGGCGTGCGGCCGGCGGCCGCGAGGGCGGACTACCGGCGGCTCGCCACCCGCTCCCGCTCCGCTTCCGTGCCCGCCGGCGCCGCGCCCGCCACCGGGTGGCCCTCCTCGCTGAGGCCGTAGCGGTCGTGCAGGCGGCGCAGCGGGGCCGGGGCCCACCAGCTGCGGTTGCCGAGGAGGCGCATGGCGGCGGGGAGCAGGATGCCGCGGATGAGGGTGGCGTCCAGCAGGATGGCGAGCGGGACGCCGAGGCCGAGCGCCTTCATGTAGCTGATGCCCGAGGTGAGCATCACGACGAAGACCAGCGAGAGGATGATCGCGGCGTAGGTGACGACCTTGCCGACCCGTTCCAGGCCGGTGGCGACGGCGAGTTGGTTGTCCCCGGTGCGGTCGTACTCCTCCTTGACCCGGGAGAGGATGAAGACCGCGTAGTCCATGGAGAGGCCGAAGCCCAGCGCCGAGATGAGGATCGGGGTGGTCCAGGTGATCGCCCCGGTGTTGATGAAGTCGCCGACGAGCCACTGGAGATGGCCGTCCTGGAAGACGAAGACCAGGGAGCCGAAGGTGGCGCTGAGGCTGAGGGCGCTGAGGGCCATGGCCATCAGGGGCAGCAGCAGGCTGCCGGTGAGCAGGAAGAGCAGCACATAGGTGCCGACGGCCAGGATGCCCAGGGCGTAGGGGAGCCGCTCCTTGAGCAGGTCGAAGGTGTCGACGGAGATGGCGGGCTGGCCGCCGACGGTGATGGCGAAGGGGGCGTCGGCGTCCCGGACCCGGTCCACGATGGCCTCGCCGCGCTCCGAGAGTCCGTCGACGGCCGGGACCACGGACAGATACGTGGCGTCCTCGCCGGCGTAGCGGCGGTTGAGCTCGCCGGGCGGGACGACGCGCTCACCCTTGGCGTAGGAGCCGGTGAGGGCGTCCACGCGGGCCACGTCGGGCAGCCGGGAGAGGGTGGCCGCGTAGTCGGCGATCTCCTTCTCGCGCCCCGCGGGGTCGCCGGTGTTCCGTGCGACGACCTGGAGGGCCTGCGCCTCGCGGTTGTTGAAGTTCTCCTGGACGACCTTGGCGACCTGCGCGGACTGGGCGCTCTTGGGGAGGATCTGCTCGTCCGGGAGGCGCATCTTCAGGTCGACGACGGGGGAGGCGAGGAGCGCCATCAGGACCAGGACGCCCGCGGCCAGCGGGGCGGGGCGGCGCATGACGACGACCGCCAGGCGGTGCCAGAAGCCCTGCCCCTCGGCCGGTTCCGCGGCGGCACCGGCCGATGCCGCCGACCCGGCCGCCTCGGCCCGCGGCTTGCGGCGGATCAGCCGCAGCCTGTCGATCCGCGGGCCGGCCCAGGCCAGCAGCGCGGGGACGATGACCAGGGTGGCGAGGGCGGCGGCCAGGGTGGTGACGGTGCCGCCGACCGCGATGGACTGGAACATCCCGAAGGGGATGACCATGAGGGAGAGGAAGGCCACCGCCAGGGTGACCGCGGAGAAGGTGACCGTCCGGCCGACCGTCCGCATGGTGGCGCGGATGGCGTCCGGGATCTCGGTGCCGTCCCTCTTCAGCTCCTCGCGGTAGCGGGTGATGAACAGCAGGCTGTAGTCGATCGCCAGGCCCAGGCCCAGGAAGGTGGTGATGTTGACCAGCAGGTTGTTGGCGTCGAAGACGAAGGTCAGCGCGAACATCAGACCGAAGACCAGCAGCATCGTGGCGAGGGCCACCGCCAGCGGCAGCGCGGCGGCGACCAGCGAGCCGAAGATGACCACGAGGACGATCAGCACCAGCGGGAAGACCAGGGACTCCGCCTTGGAGGCGTCCTTGGCGGCCTGCTCGGTGTTCTCGAAGTTCATCAACGCCAGCCCGCCGAGCTTCACATCGAGCCCGTGGACGGTGCCGGTGTACTTCTCCTTCAGGCCCTCGATCCGGTCGTTGACCTGGTCGAAGTCGCCGAGCACGGTGCCGGTGACCAGGGCCTGCTCGCCGGACTCGCCGCGCAGCGAGGCCGCCTTGCCCGCCGACCAGTACGAGGCCACGTTGCCCAGGTCCGGGTTGTCCGCCAGCTCCTTCGTCAGCTTGAGCCCGGCGGCGGTGACGGCCGGGTCGTCGACTCCCCGCGAGTCCTCGACGACGAGGGAGAGGTTGGGTCGGCCCTGGCCGAACTCCTTCTCCAGGACGGACTGGGTGGTGGCCGACTCGGTGTCGTCGTTCTCGTAACCGCCCATCGTCAGACGGTCGGTGAGGCCCATGGAGCCGCCGCCCACGCAGAGGACGATGATCAGCACGGCCAGCAGAATCTTCTTCGGCCTGGGGAGAATCAGGCTCGCTAACCTGTCGAGCATGTCGGAGCTCTCCTGGGATCCTGGGATGCGGGACGGACTGTTCTGAAGTTCCGGTACGCCTTGTTCTGAAGCTATGAAACAGCATGTACCAGAGATTGGTTTCGGTGCAAGCTGTTCTATAGGCGTGGCGCGCGTCCGCCGCGCGAGCCGGCGCCCTCTCGCGCAGATTCGGCCCCTCAGCGCTCCGTGGAAGTGCCGTGACGGGCCGTCGTCCGCCCGCGGGCCCGTTGTGGCCCGCGGGCCCGTTGTGGCTGGTCGCGCCCACGCGGCGGAGCCGCACATGTCACGGCCCGCACCCCTTCAGGGCGCTGCCGAACGGCGGCCGACGTCACCGGAGCCGCTGAGGGGCCCGGGGTCCCTAACCCCGCTCCGACCCCCGCCGTGACAGCGCCAGATGCGTCGCCACCCCGGCCACCAGCCCCCAGCAGGCCGAGCCGACGCCCCAGAGCTCCACCCCGGAAGCCGTCATCAGAAAGGTGACCAGGGCGCCGTCCCGATGGGCCTCCTCCCCGGTCGCGGCCGCCAGCGCCCCACCCAGCGCGCCCAGCAGGGCGATGCCCGCGATGGCCGCCACCAAATCCGCCGGCAGCGCCGTGAACACCGCGATGAACGTGGTGCCGAACACCCCGACCAGCAGGTAGCAGACGCCGGCGACCACCCCCGCCGCATACCGCTTGTCCGGGTCCGGGTGCGCCTCCCGCCCGGTGCAGATCGCCGCCGTGATCGCGGCCAGGTTGATGGCGTGGGCGCCCACCGGGGCCAGGGCGGCGGAGGCCAGCCCGGTGGTGGTGACGGTGCGACCGGAGCGGGCCGCGTCCATCCGATAGCCCGCCGCGCTCAACACCGCGATGCCCGGGGCGTTCTGCGAGGCCATCGTCACCAGGAACAGCGGCAGCCCGAGCCCCACCACGGCGTCCCAGGAGAACGCGGGCGCGGTGAACACCGGACGGGCCACGTCCGGATGGACCCCGCCGAAGGAGACGTCCCCGGTCAGCAGGGTCCAGCCGACGCCGGCCAGCAGCGCCCACGCCGTCGCCCAGCGCGGCGCGAACCGGCGCCCCACCACATAGGCGGCCAGCATCAGGGCCACCAGCGCGGGCGCGTCCTCGGTGGCCGTGAAGAGGTCGATGCCGAACTTCACCAGGATGCCGGCGAGCATCGCCGCCGCCACCGACTGCGGCAGCAGCCGCATCACCGTGCCGAACAGGCCGGTCGCCCCGACCAGCACGGTCAGCGCGGCGGCCACCAGATAGGCGCCGACGGCCTGGTCGTACGGATGGTCCGTCAGCGCCGTCACCAGCAGCGCCGCGCCCGGCGTCGACCACGCGGTGACGACCGGGACGCGGTAGGCCAGGCTCAGCAGCACGCAGGTCAGCCCGCTGCCGATGGATATCGCCCAGACCCAGGACTCCAGCCGGGCGTCGCTCAGTCGGGCCGCCTCCGCCGCCGTGAAGACCACGGCCATCGGGCCCGCGTACGAGACGATGACCACGATCAACCCCGCGACGGCGGTCGAGACCGACCAGGCGGAGGGGGACGAGGTCGGGGGCGGGGCGGTGGAAGCGGAAGAGGCCGTCAGGTTTTCAGAATCACTCATCACACGTGCAACAAAAGCGCATTGCCGAGCAGGAGCAACGGAATTCCCCAGCGGTGCAGCCTGATGCCGAGCATCCGCGCCACCAGCACCTGTCCCCGCGCCAGCCCCGCCCGTGCCTGGACCACCCGGCCCGCCCACAGCGGCAGCGCCAGCGCCACGAACCACGCCGGTACGGCGCCCACGGCGACGGCCACCCCCACCGCCAGCGGCTCCAGCAGATGGAAGCCGATGACGACGCGGCGGTAGCCGGCGGGGGAGGAGAGCGTGGCGAGGTTGCGCCGCCCCGCGAGCCGGTCGCCCTCCACGTCGTTGATGTTGGAGTAGACCGACACCAGCAGGCTCCACAGCCCGACCAGCACCGTCTCCAGCACGATCAGGCCGGTGACCTCGCCGGTCAGTAGCGCGTACGGGAGCAGCACGGCGAGGCCCGGGGTCACCAGGATCAGCTCCTGACCGCCCCGGTAGCTGATCTTCAACCCGTAGGAGTACTGGGCGTTGCTGAGCAGCACCAGCAGCATCGCCACCGCCGTCCACGGCGCGCTGTGCGGCGCCACGGCGAGCGTCGCCGTCCACAGCACCGCACCCCACAGCGCCGCGCCCCAGCCGAAGAGTTCCGCCTGGCGCACCGTCAGCGCCCCGCTGAGCAGCGGCTTCCGCGACAGGTCGCGCAGCGCGCCGGACTCGGGGGAGTAGTTGCGCGCGTCGCTGCCGTCCCGGATGCCGGTGACGTCGTCCAGCGCGACGGTGGCGGCCACCACGCCCACATAGCCGAGGGTGTAGAGCGCCAGCACCGCCCAGCTCCGGCCCTCCCACAGCAGCGGCTCGGGCAGCGCCACCCAGACGACGAAGAGGCTCAGGTAGTAGTCGTAGAAGGAGAGCTTGCCGAGCTTGACGTAGGCCCTCAGTCGCCCTCGGAGGTCGGGCGGGGAAGCCGTGCTCACTGCGGACATCGGCGGGTGCCTTCCGGTCGCGGATGGGGGACGGACAGCGGCCGGCCGCCTTCCCCCGGAGGGGAACGGGCGGCCCTTGGGGCGGGGAGCGAGGTGGCCTTTCCGGCGGCTGCGGGTGCGGGTGCGGGTGCGGCTGTGGGTGCGGGTGCGGGTGCGGGTGCGAGTGCGGCGGTGCGGCTGCGAGCGCCGGTGCGGGTGCGGGGGCGGGTGCGGGTGCGGCGGTGCGAGTGCGGGTGCGGGAGCGGGGCGGCTGCGGGGCACGGGCCCGGGAGCCGTGCTCGCCCCCGGGCCCCGCCCCGCGTACGGGCTAGCGCGCCCTGCGCCCGAGCGTGGAGATGAGGACCTGCGACAGCCAGCGGTGCCCCGGGTCGGCCATCTCCCGCAGCGCCTCGTCGACACGGGCCTCCGAGACCAGGCCCTCGGCGACGATCCGCTGCCGCAGGGACTCCAGCCACAGCATGTAGTGCCGGGCCTGGCGGGAGCCGCCGTGCACCATGACCGCGCGGCCCTCGGCGGAGACCTCCTCAAGGCCCAGCTCCAGCGCCGCGTCCAGGTCGAAGTGGCCGCCGCGCGGCTCGTGCCCGGAGCGGCGCATCAGCCCGTACCCGGCGGCCTTGACGTCCTGGAGGAAGTCCTCGCCGGCGGAGCTGCGGAACAGCGACAGCGAGTCGGTGTCCTCCAGGAAGAGCCAGCCGCCCGGCTTCAGCGCGCGCACCAGCTTCGCCACGGCGGCGGGGCGGTCGGCCAGGTGCTGCACGACCATGCGGGAGTGCACGAGGTCGAAGGCGCCCGCGGGGAGCTCCTGGGTGCGCAGGTCCAGCCGCACGGCCTCGACGTTGGCGGCGGTCAGCCAGTCCAGCCGGGACGGCTCCAGATCCACCGCCACCACCCGGCCGTCCGGGCCGACCCGCTCGGCGAGCCAGGCCGCGATCGAACCCGTACCGGCGCCGACCTCCAGCACCGACCAGCCGGCGGCCACCCCGAGCCGCTCCAGCCGCTCGATCGTTCCCGGATCCCAGATCGCCTCGTTGGTCCGCAGCCGCTCCGACTCCTGGTCCCAGGACTGGTCGAACACGTACTCCGCACCCCGGGCGACGTCCGGGTCCGCGGCGATCTCCGCGCCCTCGGTGACGCTCATGGGAAACCCCCTCGATTCGGCTTCGGGCCCTTCACGCTAGGAACCCGACCGCCGCCCCGGCCATGGCAATTGAGTGTCCGCGCCCCCCGGCGCGCAGGCAGGTATCTGCTAGCGCTCTGCTACGGACCGGCGGGCGGGTCGGGACATAGCGTGGGCGCTCCACTTCACGGATTCACGAGGAGTTCCCGATGCTGCACACCTTGCTTGTCGGGCTCGGACGCTCGGGGCGAGAACTCCATCTGCCGGTGCTCCACAAGCTGCGGCAGACGACCGCCGCCGGGGACCCCTTCGCGCCGGAACCGCCCCTCGGCTACGACATCCGCCCCCTGGGCGAGCCCGTACCGGGGCTGGTGACCGTGGACTCGCCGGCCGCCGCCCGGGCCCGGCTCGACCCGGCACGCACCGTGGTGCACCTGTGCACCCCGCCCGACCAGCGGGTGGAGGTGCTGCGCGAGCTCGCGGGGGTCGGCTTCCGCCGCTTCCTGGTCGAGAAGCCGATCGGCACCGACGGCGCGGCGGTGGAGGCGATGCGCCGGCTGCGCGACGAGCGCGGGCTCGCGCTGGCCGTCGTCGCGCCCTGGCTGCACAGCACCCTCACCGAGCGGCTGGGGCGACTGGTGCGCTCCGGCAGCCTCGGCGGACTGCGCCGGATCACCGTGCACCAGCGCAAGCCCCGGCTGCGCCGGTCGCTGAGCACCCCCAGCCACCCGAGCGCCTTCGACGTCGAGCTGCCGCACTCCGTCGGCGTCGCGCTGCGGCTGGCCGGCGCCGGCCGGGTCGAGGCGGCCTCCTGGACCGATGCCCGCGCCGGCACATCCGTCGTCCCCCGCATGGGAACGGCGCAGCTGACAGTCCGTCATGAGGGGGGAGTGATCAGCGAGATCGACACCGATCTGACCTCGCCGCTGCGCGAGCGCAGCATCACGCTGGAGTTCGACGCCGGCACGGCCGTCGGCCACTACCCGGTCAGCGGCGAGGACCCCTACGCCCACCTCCGCGTGCGCCCCATCGGGCTGCCGCAGACCCATGACGTCTTCCCCGACGAGGCCCTCGACGCCTGTCTGCTCCAGGTCTACCGGGACTTCGCCGCCGGCGCCGACGTCACCGCGGACTTCGCGCTCCAGGCCGAGGTGGTGGCCGTGCTGGAGCGAGCCAAGGAACAGGCCGCCGCCGCGGCCCGGAAGGGATACCTCCATGTCGGCTGAGCACCCGCGCCCCACCCCCGAAGGCCCCGGGCTCCCCGCCGGGATCCGGCTGTGCGGCATCGGCGACGAGGCCGGCGCCTCGCTGGACGAGCAGATCACCGCGCTCACCACCCTCGGCTGGGACGCCATCGAGCTGCGCACCGTCGACGGCACCGCCGTCGCCGACCTCGACGAGGCCGCCTTCGAGCGGGTCGCCGAGCGGCTGACCGCCGCCCGGCTGGAGGTCGCCTGCGTGGACTCCCGCATCGCCAACTGGGCCCGCCCCGTCACCGCGCCCTTCGCCCAGGACCTGCACGAGCTGGACGTCCTCGTCGAGCGCTGCGCCCGCCTGGGCACCGACCGGGTGCGCGTGATGTCCTACCCCAACGACGGCCTGCCCGAGGACCGCTGGCGCGCCGAGGCGCTGGCCCGGTTGGCCGCGCTGACCGCGCGCGCCGAGGCCGCCGGGCTGGTCCTCCTGCACGAGAACTGCGCCGGCTGGGCCGGCACCCGCGCCGACCGCATGCTCGACCTGCTGGCCCACGTCGACAGCCCCGCCCTGCGGCTGCTGTTCGACGTCGGCAACGGCGTCGCCTACGGGTACCGGGCGTACGAGCTGCTGCCGCGACTCACCCCGTACATCGCTCATGTGCACATCAAGGACGCCGTCGGCACCCCCGAGGACACCCGCTACACCCTGCCGGGCCACGGCGACTGCCGCGTGCCCGAGGCGCTGCGCCATCTGCTGGACCACGGCTACACCGGGGTGTGGTCCATCGAGCCGCACATCAACGTGCGCCCGCACGACTTCCTCGCGCGGAGCGGCGACGACGTCCTGAGCGCCTTCGTCGACTACGGGCGGGAGCTTGAGAAGCTCATCGGCGGGCTCGGCGGGCTCAGCGGCTCGGCCGCGGCCGGCGGGACCGGCACAGCCTCCGAGGTGCGCTCATGAGCCCCGTCACGCTCCTCCCCGCCGAGCGGGATCTGCTGCTGCACCTCATCGGACTGCGCACCGCCGGCCCCCTGGAGACCGGCCCCGACGGACCGCCCCCGCGGCTGTGGGAGGCGCAGCGGGCGTACGCCGAGGCCGCCGCGCCGCTGGGCTTCCGCGTCGTCCACCACGCCGCCCCCGACCCGTCCGTACTGGATCGGGACGGGGTGCCGCGGACCGTGCGGGAGGCCGCGGAGCGTACCCCGGACTTCCTGGAGTGCCAGCCCAGCATGGTGCTGCGGCTGGGGCCCGAACTCCCGCCCGAGCGCACGGTGATGTTCAACGCGCACCTGGACACGGTCGCCGGATGGGAGCCGCCGGTCTGCCGCGACGGGCGGTTCCACGGCCGGGGCGCGATCGACGCCAAGGGGCCGGCCGTGGCCCTGCTGGCCGGGTTGCGGGAGGCGGTCGCGGCCGTACCCGAACTGGGCGTCACCACGGGGGTGCTCATCCAACTGGTCGCGGGTGAGGAGGGCGGCGCCATGGGCGTCTTCGGCACCCGCCCGCTGGTGGCGGCCGGGTACACCGGGCGGCTCAACGTCTTCTGCGAGCCGACCGGGAACCGGCTGGTGCCCCGCGCCACCGCCGCCGCCACCGCCCGGATCACCGTCGCCGGCACCGACTCCATCGACGACCACCCCGGCGGCGGCCACAACGCCACCGTGCTGCTCGGCTTCCTGGCCCAGCACCTCGCCGAGCGCCTGGCCACCCGTGCCGACGACGGCCGGGTCTGCGTCGCCGGGCTGCACACCGGCCACCTGCACAACAAGGTCTACGGCACGGGGCACCTGCTGCTGAACCTCGCCTACGGGACCACCGCCGCCGGGACCGCGCTCCAGCGGGCGCTGGAGGACGAGCTGCGCGGCGGTCTCACCGCCTTCGCGGGGCGCTTCGGCGCCCTCCCCGACTTCGCCCTGACCGCCGCCGAGGCCGCCGAGATCACCACCCTCGACTGGCTCAAACGCGGACTGCCGGCGCTCGACGACCACGACCCCTGGGCCGAACGGCTGCTGGAGCGGGCGGGCATCCCGTACGCCCCGCCCGACGCCCCGGCCTGCACCTGCGACGCCATCTGGATGCACGGCGCGCCCGGCGCCTACACCGCCGTGCTCGGCCCCGGCGACCTGGCGGCCAACCACGCCCACGCCGAGGGCGAGTACGCCGACACCGCCGACCTCGAAGCCTTCGCCACGCGGGTCACCTCGCTCCTGCGGCACTTCACCGACCACTTCGCCCACCACACCGCCCGGCGCTCCGACGCCCGGGCAACGGACGGATCGTTATGACAACCACCCTTCCCGACGCGGCCGCCCCGACGGCGGTCCGCGTCCCCTACGACAGCCTGCTCGGCTTCGCCACCGAGGTGTTCGCCGCCCGCGGCGTGCCCCGCCCGCGTGCCGGCGCCGCCGCCGAGGCCCTGGTCTACGGCGACCTGGCCGGGATGCGCTCACACGGCCTGGCCAACCTCACCCGGCTCTACCTGCCGCTGTTCGACGACGGGCGGGCGGTGCCGGACGCCGAGCCCGAGGTGCTCGCCGACCGCGGCGCCGCGGTCCTCTGGGACGCCCACAAGGGGCTCGGCCTGTGGGTCGCCGGCGAGGCCATGGAGCTGGCCGCCCGGCGCGCCGCCGAGTACGGCGTCGGTCTGGTCTCGGTCCGCGACGCCACCCACTTCGGCTGCGCCGGCCACCACACCGAGCGCACCGCGCGACGACACGACGTCGTCGCCGTGCTCGCCTCCAACTGCGGACGGCAGCGGATCGCCCGCCCGCCGGGCGGCCGGGTC
Organism: Streptomyces sp. LX-29; assembly: GCF_029541745.1. NCBI lineage: Bacteria > Bacillati > Actinomycetota > Actinomycetes > Kitasatosporales > Streptomycetaceae > Streptomyces > Streptomyces sp. LX-29. Next base: position 5,178,921 of record NZ_CP089746.1, read on the forward strand.
GCGATGCTCGGCACCAACCCGATGAGCGTCGCCGCCCCGGCCGGCCCCGACCTGCCGCCGTACGTGCTGGACATGTCCACCACCGCGGTGCCCACCGGCAAGATCCGAGAGGCCGCGCGCGCCGGCCGTGAGATACCCGAGGGCTGGCTGCAGGACGCCGAGGACCGGCCGGTCACCGACCCGGGCGCGCTCGACCGCGGCGAGGGCTTCCCGCTGTGGCTCGGCGGCCGCCCGGAGACCGGCGCCTACAAGGGCTACGGGCTCGCGCTGCTGGTCGAGGTGCTCGCCGCGCTGGTGCCCGGCGCCGGACTCGGCCCCGCCACCGAGGCGTACGCCGGCACCGGCGGCCCCTCCGGACGCGACGACGACATCGGCTTCCTGGCGCTGGCGGTCGCCCCCGGCGCGCTGCGCCCGGTGGCCGACTTCCTCGGCGAGTCGGCCGGCCTCTTCCAGGCCCTGGTCGACTGCCCGCCGGTGCGCCCCGGCACCCCCGTCAGCTACCCCGGCGCGCGCGAGGCCACCCTGGCCGTCGATGCCCGGCGGGCCGGGGTCCCCCTCACCCCCGAGCTGTACGCGGAGATCCGCGCGGTCGCGGCCGAGCTGGGGCTCCCGACCCCGGCCATCCTGGAAGGGGAGAACGCGTGACCGACCGGAGCAAGGAGACACCTCGCCCCTCCGAGGGCCACCGCGTGGAGGACTCCGGCGTGGACCGCCGGCCCGACGGCGGCCCGGCCGCCCACCCGCCCGGGAGGGCGCTGCGGGTCGGGATCGTCGGGCTCGGCGTCATCTCCCGCTTCTACGTGGCCGCCTTCGACGCCCTGCCCGATGTCGAGCTGGCCGCCGTCTGCGACCTGCGCCCCGAGGCGCTCGCCCCCTTCGCGGGCCGGGTCGCCGGCTACCCGGACCACCGCGCCATGATCGCCGCGGGTGGGCTGGACTCGGTGGTGGTCAACGTGCCCAACGACGCGCACGCCGCCGTCTGCGCGGATCTGCTGGCCGCCGGTCTCGCGGTCTGCGTGGAGAAGCCCCTGGCCACGCGGGTCGAGGACGGGCGGATGCTGGCCCGTACCGCCGCCGACCACGGGGCGGTGCTCTTCACCTCCTTCCACCGCCGCTACAACGACAACGCGCTGGCGCTGCTGGACCGGGTCGGCGAGCAGGGCAGCCCCCTGGTCTCCCTCACCGTCCGCTATCTGGAGCGGATCGAGGAGCACGCGGGCGCCGACCTCTGGTACCTGGACCCGGAGCGCTGCGGCGGCGGCTGCGTCGCCGACAACGGGCCCAACGCCTTCGACACCGTCCGCCAGTTCCTCGGCCCGGTCCGGGTCGTCGACGCCACCGTCGTCCGGGACGAGCACGGCACCGACCGCCGGTCGGCGGTGCTGCTGCGCGCCGACACCGGCGCCACCGCCCGGGTCGAACTGGACTGGTCCTACCCCGGCGAACGCAAGGACATCGAGGCGCGGTTCGCCGACGGCACCGTGCTCACCGCCGACATGCTCGGCGGCCACGACGGCTTCAAGCAGTCGTTATGGCACGAGTACGTCGGCGTGCTGCGGGACTTCGCCACCGCCGTACGGGCCGGCGAGGACCGCTCGGCCGACGGGCTGGCCGCCCTGGAGCTGGTCGCCGAGGTCTACCGGCGCGAGGACCGCACGGCCCCGGACGCCGGCACCGCCCCGCCCGCCGGTGCCGCCCCCTCGGCCGAGACCGCCCGCACCGCCGGAGCCGCCTCGTGAACCCCCATGAGGACGGGCTGAAGCGCCCGGTCACCGGCAGTCTGGTGAAGATCCTGATCCACAGCCGGGACGATCGCGGCATGGTGCTGGAGGAGTACGCCAGCCGCTGTGTGCGCCGCGAGGAGATCCACGAACTGGTCACCACCGACCAGCACGACCCGGCCCCGGGCGCCGTCGTGGACCGCGTCGGCTTCCTGGGCTTCGTGGAGATCGCCACCGGAGGCGTCATCGACCGCGGCGACGAGGTGTGGGCCGACGGCCATCTGATCGGCACCGTGCTCGGCTTCGACGCCTGCCACTTCCCCAACCACTACAACGTCCTGATCGCGGTCGACAAGACGGCCACCGGCCCGGACCTCGGACTCACCCCGGAGATGGAGGTGCGCTTTGGCTGAGCCGCCCACCCCGCTGCTGGACACCGTCACCGGCCCGGAGCGCCTGCGGGCGCTGGACCCGTCCCGGCTGCCCGAGCTCGCCCGCGAGATCCGCGAGTTCCTCATCGCCGCCGTCTCGCGGACCGGCGGCCACCTCGGCCCCAACCTCGGCGTGGTCGAGCTGACCATCGCCCTGCACCGGGTCTTCGACTCCCCGCGCGACCGCCTGCTGTGGGACACCGGCCACCAGACCTACGTCCACAAACTGCTCACCGGTCGCAAGGACTTCTCCCGGCTGCGCAGCCGCGGCGGGCTCTCCGGCTACCCCAGCCAGGACGAGTCCGAGCACGACGTCATCGAGAACTCACACGCCTCGACCGCGCTGAGCTACGCCGACGGCCTCGCCAAGGCGCACCGGCTGCGCGGCCTGACCGGCCGCCACGTGGTCGCGGTCATCGGCGACGGCGCGCTCACCGGCGGCATGGCCTGGGAGGCGCTCAACAACATCGCCGCCGCCAAGGACCTGCCGCTGATCATCGTCGTCAACGACAACGGCCGTTCCTACGCCCCCACCCGGGGCGGGCTCGCCGACCACCTCACCACGCTGCGCACCACCCAGGGCTACGAGCGCTTCCTGCGCTGGGGCAAGGACCGGCTGCGCGACAGACCCCTCGGCGGCCCGCTCTACGACGCGCTGCACGGGGCGAAGAAGGGGCTGAAGGACCTCGTCGCCCCGCAGGGACTCTTCGAGGACCTGGGGCTGAAGTACGTCGGGCCGGTGGACGGCCACGACACGGCGGCGGTGGAGGCGGCGCTGGCCCGCGCCAAGGCGTTCGGCGGGCCCGTCATCGTGCACTGCATCACCCGCAAGGGCCACGGCCACCCGCCCGCCGAGGCGCACGAGCTGGACCGCTTCCACGCCATCGGCGCGGTCGCCACGCCCGGCGCCCGGCCGGCCGGACCCTCCTGGACCTCGGTGTTCGCGAAGGAGATGGTCGAGGTCGGGGCGGAGCGGGAGGACGTCGTCGCCATCACCGCCGCCATGCTGCAACCGGTGGGCCTGGACGCCTTCGCGACCGCCTACCCGGAGCGGGTCTTCGACGTGGGGATCGCCGAGCAGCACGCGGTGACCTCGGCGGCCGGCCTCGCCCTCGGCGGACTGCACCCGGTGGTGGCCGTCTACGCCACCTTCCTCAACCGCGCCTTCGACCAGGTGCTGATGGATGTGGCGCTGCACCGCTGCGGGGTGACCTTCGTCCTGGACCGGGCGGGCGCCACCGGCAACGACGGCCCCAGCCACAACGGCATGTGGGACCTGTCCATCCTCCAGGCCGTCCCCGGCCTACGGATCGCCGCGCCGCGCGACGGCACCCGGCTGCGGGCCCAACTGCGCCAGGCGGTGGCGGTGACCGACGGCCCGACCGTGGTCCGCTTCCCCAAGGGGGCGGTCGCGGCCGACACCGAGCCGGTCGCCACTGTCGGCGGCGTGGACGTCCTGGCCCGACCGCGCGGCACCCACCGCGTCGACGTGCTGCTGGTCTCCGTCGGAGCCATGGCCGCCACCGCGCTCGCCGCCGCCCGGGAGCTCGCCGACCGCGGGATCACGGCCACCGTGGTGGACCCGTGCTGGGTCAAGCCGGTCGCCCCGGCCCTGGTGCGGCTCGCCGCGGACCACGCGCTGGTGGCCACCGTCGAGGACAACGGCCGGGTGGGCGGGGTGGGCGGCGCCATCGCCCAGGCGGTGCGGGACGGCGGGGTCGCCACCCCCGTCCACACCTTCGGCCTGACCCAGAAGTTCTTCGACCACGGCAGCCGCGCCGAGCTGCTGACCGAGGCCGGACTCCAACCCGCGACCCTCGCCGACGACATCGCCGAGGCGCTGGCGGCGGCCGGCGCCGCCCGACTGAAGGGGGCCTCATGACCGCCGTCTCACTCGGCATCCCGGCCGTCCCGACCACCCTCGCCCCGCGCCGGGCCAGCCGACGGATCCAGGTGGGGTCGGTGGCGGTGGGCGGGGGTGCGCCGGTGTCGGTGCAGTCCATGACGACGACGGTGACGGCGGACATCGGTGCGACGTTGCAGCAGATCGCGGAGTTGACGGCCTCGGGTTGTCAGATCGTGCGGGTGGCGTGTCCGTCGCAGGATGACGCGGAGGCGTTGTCGGTGATCGCGAGGAAGTCGCAGATCCCGGTGATCGCGGATATCCACTTCCAGCCGAAGTACGTGTTCGCGGCGATCGACGCCGGTTGTGCGGCGGTGCGGGTCAATCCGGGCAATATCCGGCAGTTCGACGACAAGGTGAAGGAGATCGCGAAGGCGGCGTCCGACGCCGGTGTCCCGATCCGTATCGGTGTCAACGCCGGCTCTCTCGACAAGCGGCTGCTGGCCAAGTACGGCAAGGCCACCCCGGAGGCGCTGGTGGAGTCGGCGCTGTGGGAGTGCTCGCTGTTCGAGGAGCACGGCTTCAGGGACATCAAGATCTCCGTCAAGCACAACGACCCGGTGGTCATGGTCAACGCCTACCGGCAGCTCGCCGCCCAGTGCGACTACCCGCTCCACCTGGGCGTCACCGAGGCGGGCCCCGCCTTCCAGGGCACCATCAAGTCCGCGGTGGCCTTCGGTGCCCTGCTCTCGGAGGGCATCGGCGACACCATCCGCGTCTCCCTCTCCGCCCCGCCGGCGGAGGAGGTCAAGGTCGGCATCCAGATCCTGGAGTCGCTCAACCTGCGCCAGCGCCGTCTGGAGATCGTCTCTTGCCCGTCCTGTGGTCGTGCCCAGGTGGACGTCTACAAGCTGGCCGATCAGGTGACGGCGGGTCTGGAGGGCATGGAGGTGCCGCTGCGGGTGGCGGTGATGGGCTGTGTGGTGAACGGTCCCGGTGAGGCTCGGGAGGCCGACCTCGGGGTGGCCTCGGGCAACGGTAAGGGGCAGATCTTCGTGAAGGGCGAGGTGATCAAGACGGTGCCCGAGTCGAAGATCGTCGAGACCCTCATCGAAGAGGCCATGAAGCTCGCCGAGCGGATGGAGCAGGACGGCACCCCCTCGGGCAAGCCCGAGGTCGACGTCGCCTGAGCGGAGCCCCTTCGACGGATTCCCCCACCACGACGGATTCAGGAAGCCCCCGATACGACATCAGGTGTCGTATCGGGGGCCTTTTCCATACCCGGGCCCATGACAAGCCCTGCTAATGGCGCGAAGGACCGGCAATTTATTGTCCGTAGCGGCACAAGCGCGCACGTCCGTAGCGTCATTCCCATGCCGACCACGTCAATTCCGCGCCAGGCGCCACCGGTTCCGTTCTTCACCCAGGCGGAAAGCTTCACCGAGCTGTGGCCGCTCATCGCTCGGCACACCGATGACGTCTTCGACCGCGGCAAGTTCTCCCATGGCCGTAAGGTCGCCGAACTGGAAAGCGCCATCGCCGGATACACCGGCGCCCGGCACGCCGTGGCGGTCAACAGCGGCACCGACGCCCTGGTCCTCCTGTTGCGCGCGGCGGGCGTCGAGCCGGGCGACGAGGTCATCGTCCCCGCCTTCAGCTTCTTCGCCTCCGCCTCCGCCGTCAGCCTGGCCGGGGCCACCCCGGTCTTCGCCGACATCACCGCGGACGGCGACTACGGCATGGACGCAGGCTCCGCCGAGGCGGCGATCACCGATCGCACCCGCGCCCTGCTGCCCGTGCACCTCTTCAGCCAGCTCGCCGACATGGCGGCGCTCTCCCAGCTGGCCCACCGCCACGAGCTGACCCTGCTGGAGGACAGCGCCGAGGCCATCGGGATGCGCTGGAACGGCACCCACGCCGGCCTGCTGGGCGCCGGCGGCGTGCTGTCCTTCTTCCCCACCAAGACCCTCGGCGCGCTGGGCGACGCCGGGATGATCCTCACCGATGACGAGCAGGTGGCCGAGCGGGCCGGGGTGCTGCGCCACCACGGCCGGATGGGCCGGACCATCGACCACATCGCGGGGATCTCCAACCTCTCCGGGGTCTCCGGCACCAACAGCAAGATGGACGACGTCCAGGCGGCGGTGCTGCTGGCCAAGCTGACCCGACTGGACCAGGACATCGCCCGCCGCGCCGAGCTCGCCGCCGCCTACACCGAACGGCTGGCCGGCGCCGACGGGGTGCTGGCCGTGCCCCGCCGGGTGCCGCGGCCGGTCGCCAGCGACCCGGTCCACTACGTCTACCTCGTCGAGGTCGAGCGGCGGGACGAGCTGGTGGCCCATCTGACCGCCCGCTCGATCGGCACCGAGACCTACTACCCCCGGCCGCTGCACCTCCAGCCCTGCTACGCCGGGCACCCGGACCACCGCGCGGGCCGCTTCCCCGTCGCCGAGGCCGCCTGCGAGCGGACCGTCGCGCTGCCGCTCTACCCGGACCTCACCGAGGAGCAGCTCGACACGGTGTGCACCGCGATCTTCGACTTCTACGCCGGGAGGCGGTGACGATGTCCCTCATCCCCTTCTTCCCCCCCGACCTCTTCGAGCAGGACCGCGAGGCGTTCAAGCGGCTGCTGCACGAGGTGGGGACCGATGCCGAGCAGAAGTTCATCCTGGGCCGGCGCACCGCGGAGCTGGAGGCGGAGCTCGCCCGCTCCACCGGGGCCGAGCACGTCATCGCCTGCTCCAGCGGCACCGGCGGGCTCAACCTCGCCGTCCAGGCGCTGGGCGTCGGGCCCGGCGACGAGGTCATCGTGCCCGCCTTCTGCTGCCAGCCGGTGGCCAGTTCGGTGGCCAACCTGGGAGCGACCCCCGTCTTCGCCGACGTCGACCCGCACACCATGGTGATCGACCCGGACGCCGTGGAGCGGCTGATCACCGAGCGGACCCGGGCCGTCATGCCGGCCCATGTCTTCTCGGTCATGGCGGACATGCCGCGCCTCAAGAAGATCGCGCAGCGGCAGGGCATCCCCGTCATCGAGGACGCGGCGGTGGCCGAGGGCGCGGTCCTGGACGGTGTCCCCTCGGGACGCTGGGGGGACCTGGGAGTCTTCTCGTTCTTCCAGGTCAAGGCGTTCGGCACAGCCGGCGAGGGCGGGGTGGTGCTCACCGACGACCCGGAGCTGGCGCGCACCGTGCGGATGCTGCGCAACCACGGCCAGGACGGCGTCCACCGCTTCCTGCACCACCGCGTGGGCCAGAACAGCCGCTTCGACGAGATCCTCGCCGCCTTCCAACTGCACCGGCACGGCGGCTTCGCCGACCGGCTGGAACGGCGCGCCCGCATCGCCGACTACTACACCGAGCGCTTCGCGCCGCTGGCCGAGCGCGGTCTGCTCGCCCCGCCCGCCGGGCGCAACGGCCGCTGCTACTACGTCTACTCGCTGCTGGTCCGGCGTCGCGGCGATCTGCGCGCCTGGCTGACCGAGAAGAACATCGGCAGCCACGTCTACTACCCCGTACCGCTGCCCCGCCAGCCCGCCTTCGAGCGGTACGCGCCGGACGGCGTCGAGTGGCCCGGCGCCCAGCACGCCAGCGACCACAACCTGGCCATCCCCATCTGGCCACACCTCACCGATGCGCAGGTCACCTATATCGCCGACGCGATCTGCGAATTCTTCGACTGAGCACGGAGGAGCTTCGATGACCACGAAACTGGTCGTGATAGGTCAGGGGTACGTGGGGCTGCCGCTGGCGGTCGCGGCGGCCGAAGGCGGCTTCCACGTCGTCGGATACGACATCGACGAGCGGCGCGTGGACAAGCTCGCGGCCGGGGACAGCTACGTCGGGGACGTGGCGGCGGAGCGGCTGCGCGCGATCCTCGACCGGGGCACCTACCGGCCCAGCATCGACCCCGACGACCTGGACGGCTTCGACATCGCCGTCATCACCGTGCCCACCCCGCTGCACGAGGGCGTCCCCGACCTGAGCTACATCGAGTCCGCGGGTGAGGCCCTCGCCTCACGGCTGCGCCCCGGGGCCACCGTGATCCTGGAGTCCACCAGCTACCCGGGCACCACCGAGGAGGTGCTGGCCCCGCTGCTGCACAAGGGCTCCGACCTCGCGCCGGGCGTCGACTTCCACCTCGGCTACAGCCCCGAGCGCATCGACCCCGGTAACGCGCGATGGACCTTCGAGACCACCCCCAAGGTGGTCTCCGGGGTCGACGCCGCCTCGCTGGAGCGGGTCCGGGCGTTCTACGCGACGATCGTCGAGGAGGTGGTGGTCGCCCCCTCGCCGCGCGTGGCGGAGCTGGCCAAGGTGCTGGAGAACACCTTTCGGCACGTCAACATCGCCCTGGTCAACGAGCTGGCCACGCACGCCGAACACATCGGGGTCGACGTCTGGGACGCCCTGGAGATCGCCTCCACCAAGCCGTTCGGCTTCATGCGCTTCACCCCGGGGCCGGGGGTGGGCGGACACTGTCTGCCGGTGGACCCGCTGTATCTGTCCTGGAAGGTGGAGCGGACCCACGGCAAGCGGTTCCGCCTGGTGGAGCTGGCCGACGAGCTCAACAACCAGATGCCCGAGTACGTGGTGCGGCGGCTCACCCGGGGCCTGGACCGGCGGCGGCAGACCGTCACCGGCTCCCGGATCCTCATGCTGGGGCTGGCCTACAAGGCCAACACCGGGGACGTGCGCGAGTCCCCGGCGCTGCCCATCGCCCGGATGCTGATCGAGGCGGGCGCCGCGGTGCGGGTGGCCGATCCGCATGTGACCGAGGGGCCGGACATCCCCGGCCTCACCCGGGTGGAGCCGACGCCGGAGGAGCTGGCGGCGGCCCACGCGGTGCTCATCACCACCGACCACGACGCCTTCGACTACGCCGCGGTGGCCGCCCACGCCCGCTATGTCTTCGACTGCCGCCACCGCATCCCGCCGGCCGAGCACATCGAGTCGCTCTGAACCGGGCCGCCGCCCCGGGCGCCGCTCAGGGGCGGCCCCGGGGGGCGACGGCGCCCGGACCGTCGTGGCACAGCACCTCGCCGTCGCCGCCACAACCGGGCAGGTGCACCACGGAGTCGGTGCCGACCGGCTTGTCGATCAGCGGGTCGCAGACCAGCACCGCCTGGTGCAGCTCCTGGATGCGCGGCGACGGCTCCAGGCCCAGCTCGTCGCGCATCACCTGACGCAGCCGCTGCACCACCTCCAGCGCCTGGGTGCGGCGGCCGGAGCGGTAGAGCGCGATCACCAACTGGGCGTGGAGGTACTCCTGGGTGGGGTGCTGGGCGCTGAGCGCGCTCAACTCGCCCAGCAGCTCATGGTGGCGCCCCAGTCGCAGGTCGGCGTCGATGCGCTGCTCCTGCACGCTGATCCGGTCCTCGGCCAGCCCGACCAGATGCGCCCGGAGCACCGGCCCGGCCTGGACGTCGGACAGGGCCGACCCGTGCCACATCCGCAGCGCCTCGCCCAGCAGCCGGGAGGCGCCCGCGTCGTCCCGGCGCAGCCGGGCCCGACCCTGGCGGACCAGCGCGGTGAACCGATGGGCGTCCAGCTCGTCGCCGCGGACGACGAGCAGGTATCCGCCGTCGCGGGTCTCCAGGACCCGCCGGGCCGCCTGGAGCGAGCCGATCCGCGGAATCCGCCCCAGCGCGCGGCGCAGTTGCAGGATGTACGACTGGATGGTGGAGAGCGCGGTGTTCGGCGGGGCGTCCTCCCAGAGTTCGTCGATGCAGGCGCTGGTGGAGACGACCTGATTGGCGTTGAGGAGGAGCAGGGCGAGCAGCTGCCGCTGTTTGGGCGCCGTCGGTGTATAAGAGTGTCCCCCTTCGCTGACGCGAAGGGGGCCTAATACGGAAAATTCCATGGCGTTCTCGTACACCTTCCAGGCGAGCGTCCCATCAGGCCCAGCAGTCGGCGGCTCTCGTTCGGCAGCTTAAGGTGAAACGGCTGTAGAGGTGGCGGATATCCTAGGCCACGTAAGTGACCGATTCAACAGCATCTTTCCGAACCGGGAATTCCGCTTCTGGTTGCAGCTGTGAAGAGAAAGCGATGAATTTCATTCCGTGTCCGGAAGCTGCCAACGATTTTTTCGTTCGTAGCGCGGACGCCAGAGTGTGCGGAATTTCAGCCGGGTGACGGGGGAGAGCAGCCCCAGCACCTCGCGCCGGGTGTGCCGGGGGGCGCCGTCCAGCAGCCAGGGGAGGAAGGTCGCGGCGCCCTCGGGGCCCAGCAGGCGTCGCTGCACCTGCTCGAAGACCCGCCACTCCCACTCGTCGGCCATGGCCAGGGCCAGCGGGAGCGCCGCCTCCTCCTCGTGGTCGAGGTGGGCCAGCAGGGCGGTGCAGAAGTCCGCGGCGAGCTCGGGTAACCGGGTCGGCCGCTCCCCGGTGAGCGCGTCGTCGATCCTCGCCATCAGGGGCTGCAGGCCGGCGTGCTCGGCCTCCATGGCGGCCAGGGTCGTCAGGTTCCGGTGACCGGCGCCCGGCTTGTACCGCAGGGCCGGCCAGAGGGCGACGTCCTCGGCCGTCTGGTGGATCGACAGATAGCGCCGGAAGAGCTTCCAGTCCGGCCCGAGCGCCGAGGGGTCGGCGACGCCGGCGGACGACACCAGGAGCGCCGCCTCGCGCCGGAAGGCGTCGTGCAGCGCGTAAAGCAACGACGCGCGCCTCCTGTGGCTTTGCGCCCGGGGTGCCGCTTTGGTGCTCAAAGGCTGACTCCTCACGAAGGCGTGCCGCGGCACGGGATGGGGGAGGGGGAATGAACCCGGCGTGAATCGTCGGTGCGGATGAATTCTGAAATCCGGGGTCCAGTATCGCCCCGAACGGCACTACGGTGCAAGATGTTCCATAGATGGTACGGATGTTCCCGACCCGGCTCCGTGGCCGCGGTGGGCGCTCGGGCCCGGCGTCAGGAGGAGTACAACTCCGGCCGCCGGTCCTGGAGATAGGTGGTCGCGGCGCGGGCACGCCGCAGGACCGCGGGATCGACGTCTGCGACCAGCAGCCCCTCGCCCTGCTCGGGGAGCGCCTGCGAGCTGCCGTCGGGGGCGGCCACCGTGGTGTGGCCGGCGAACCCGATGCCGCCGTGGGTGCCGGTCCAGTTGGCGTACGCGATGTACAGCTGGCTCTCGAAGGCGCGGGCGGGCACCAGGGTGCGGGCGACGAAGTCCCAGGGGCGCATCAGCCCGGTGGGCACCAGCAGGAGATCGGTGCCGGCCACCCCGTGCGCCCGTACGGCCTCCGGAAACTCGACGTCGTAGCAGATCAGCAGGCCCAACGTCAGGCCGTTGTAGGAGGTCTGCACCACCCCCTGCTCGCCGGGGGTGAACATGGCGCGCTCGCCGCGTCCGTACAGGTGTGTTTTGCGGTAGACCGCGAGGGTGTCACCCTGGGGGGAGACCAGCCGGGCGGAGTTGTAGAGCTCCCCGCCGTCGGTCTCCGGCCAGCCGTGCACCAGCGCGAGATTGAACTCGCGGGCGATGGCGTCCACCTCGGCGCACTGCGGGCCGTCGACCGGACCGCACGCCTCCTTGAGATTGCTCATCAGCAGCGGATAGCCGCCGATGGAGATCTCGGGGGTGACGAGCAGCTCGGCGCCCGCCTCGGCCGCGCGGCGCGCCGCCTGGCGCAGCTGGTCGAGGGAGTGGGTCAGGCCGGTGGTGCCGCAGGCCGCCTGCTGGCAAGCGATCCTCACTGGGGGTCCTCCCGGAAGCCTGGCCGTTCGCACATGAGTTCCTCACGATACCCGCACACGGAGAGTGCGAAGGATCGGTCGCACGTCACGCGGTGTATTCGGGGTCGGATATCAGGGGGGGTGGCTTAAACCTAGGGGTACCCCCTACTTCAACTACCGTGATAAACATGAAACATGCCGGGACGGTACCGTTCCGGATAAATCCCGGCGAGAAACCGGGTGCCTCCCACACAAAACTTAAGGGAAAGATTCTTCGGCACATGGGTGAACAGCGAGAGAATAGCGCTTGGGTACGCCGGTTCCACCCCGTCCCGGAGAGCGGTGTCCGGCTGGTCTGTATGCCGCACGCCGGGGGCTCCGCCCCCTTCTATTTCCCCATGTCCCAGGCGCTTTCCCCGGCCGTCGACGTGCTGTGTCTCCAGTACCCCGGGCGCCAGGACCGCCGACTGGACCCGGCCATCGAGAACATCCCGGACTACGCCGACGCGATCGTCGCGGAGCTCAAGCCCTGGCTCGATGTGCCGACGGCGTTTTTCGGCCACAGCATGGGTGCCGTCCTCGCCTACGAGGTGGCGCTCCGGCTGGAGCGTGACGGTCACTCCGGCCCGATCGCCCTCTTCGCCTCCGGTCGTCGCGCTCCCTCCCGCTACCGCGAGGAGAACGTGCACCGCCGGGACGACGACGGCATCGTCAAGGAGATGCAGCTCCTGAGCGGCACCGACTCCCGCATCCTCGGCAACGAGGAGATCCTGCGGATGGTGCTGCCGGCGATCCGCAGCGACTACACGGCCATCGAGACCTACCGCTCCGAGGAAGGGGCCGCGGTGCGCGCCCCGATCACGGTCCTCACGGGCGACAACGACCCCAGGACCAGCATGGAGGAGGCCGAGGCGTGGCGCGCCCACACCACCGGCGACTTCGACATCCATGTCTTCCCCGGCGGTCACTTCTTCCTGGCCAACCACTCGGAGAAGATCATTGAGATCGTCTCCAAAAAGATCAACGCGGTCGGCTCCCAGCAGTACTGACCGGACCGCGCATCCGCGTCAACGCACAATTCCCACGGCCCGGCGTGACTACCGGGCCGTGGGCCGAGTTCCGGGGGACGGACTCACCATGCCTGCCAAGCTCTTCGAACGCGAGAACCACCTTGCCGCGCTGACCGACATGTTGTGCGGCGCCAAACAGGGCAGGGGACGGCTGGCACTCATCAGCGGGGCGGTGGCCAGCGGAAAGACCGACCTGCTCGACAGGTTCGCGGCCCAGACGCTCTCCCGCGGGGTGCTGCTGCTGGAGACCACCGGGTCCCGCGCGGAGCGGGAACTGCCCTTCGGCCTGCTCAAGAAGGTCTTTGACAACGCTGCCATGCCGTCGGAGGCGCGCGCCGAGGCGATCGCGCTGCTGGACGACGTGGACACCGACGAGGAGAGCGGCGCCGCCTCCCGGCTGCGGACGATGTCCCGCGTCTCCTCGGTGCTGCTGCGTCTGGCCGACGAACGCCCGCTCGTCATCACGGTCGACGACGTGCACTGGGGCGACGGCCACTCCCTCCAGTTCCTGCTGCACCTGGCCCGCCGGGTGCGCCAGGCCAAGGTGCTGGTGGTCCTCACCGAGTCCACCCGACTACGCCAGGAACAGCTGAGCTTCCACGCCGAGCTGCTGCGCCAGCCCAACTGCGGCCGGCTGCGGCTGCACATGCTCACCGAGCCCGGCATCACCCGCGTGCTCACCGGCTACGTCTCTCAGGCCGTCGCCGCCCGACTGGCCCCCGAGTGCCACCGACTCACCGGCGGCAACCCGCTGCTGCTGCGCGCCCTGCTGGAGGACTGGCGGGCCGGCGGCGAGCACGGCGAGTCGCTGCAACGGCCGGTCCCCGGCGAGGCGTACGCCCAGGCCGTGCTCGGCTGCCTGCACCGCGGCGCCCCCGATGTGCTGACCATCGCCCACGGCATCGCGGTCCTCGGCGACGCCGACTGCCCGGTGCTGCTCAGCGAGCTGCTCGGGCTGACCGCCGGCGCCGTCGAACAGGGCGTCCAGGACCTGCACCAGAGCGCGCTGCTGGAGGGCGGCGCCTTCCGCGCCCCCGCCGCGCGCACCGCCGTCCTCGACGCCGTCCCCACCGCCACCCGCGCCGCGCTGCACCGGCGCGCCGCCCACCTGCTGCACAGCGACGGCGCCGCGGCGCTCGAAGTCGCCCGGCACCTGGTCGCCGGCGGACAGGACGTCGAGCGCTGGGCCGTCCCGGTGCTGCGCGAGGCAGCCGAGTACGCGCTGGTCGAAGAGGACCTGGAGTTCGCGCTGCGCTGCCTGGAACTGGCCCACGCCGCCAGCCAGGACGGGCGGGAGCGGGCCACCCTGAAGGCCCGGCTGGTCAGCGTGGCCTGGCGGATGGGGCCGGCGGTCGCCGAAGCGCACCTCCCCGACCTGGCCGACGCGTTGCGGGGCGGCCTGCTCGCCCCCCGCGACCTGGCGCTGTCCGTCTCCTACCTGGCCTGGTCCGGCCGGCTGGAGCAGGCGGCCGACGCCATCGCCGGATCGACCGCGACCGCGCGCCCCGCCCCCGGGGGGTCGACCATCACCGGCGTCGAGGACGCGCGCGGCGCGGCCCTCGCCGCCACCGCGCAGTGGCTGACCGTGATCAGCCCGCCGCTGCGGTCCCGCGTCCCCACCCTCGGCACCACCGCGCCGGCGGCCTCCACCGGCCCGCGCGACCTGGCGGGCGAGGCCTACGCGCAGTCCGCCGCCACCCTGTCCACCGCGCTCGGCGGCCAGACGGCCCGCGCCGTGGTCGAGGCGGAGCGCGTTCTCCAGCGCTACCACCTGTCCGACAACTCCCTCCAGCCGCTGGCCTTCGCGCTGCTGGCCCTGGTCTACGCGGACCGGCTCGACCTCGCCCAGTCCTGGTGCGAGCGGCTGCTCGGCGAGTGCGCCAGCCGCCGGGTGCCCACCTGGCAGGCGCTGCTCTCCGCCGTACGGGCCGAGATCGCCCTGCGTCAGGGCGACCTGCCGGTCGCCGCCCACCAGGCGCGGACCGCGATCTCCCGGATCTCCCCGGCCGGCTGGGGCGTGGCCATCGGCCTGCCGCTGGCCACCCTCATCCAGGCCGAGACCGGCATGGGCCGCTACGACGAGGCCATGGCGCTCCTGGAACAGCCGGTCCCCGACGGGCTGTTCCAGACCCTCACCGGACTGCACTACCTCCGGGCCCGCGGCCGCTGCCACCTGGCCACCGGCCGCTACCACGCCGCCCTCGGCGACTTCAACACCTGCGGCGAGCTGATGGCCGCCTGGCGGGTGGACTCCCCCCAGCTGGTGCCGTGGCGGCTGGACGCCGCCGAGGCATGGCTGGCCCTGGAGGAGACCGAGCGGGCCCACACCCTGGCCGAGGAGCAGCTGCGACGCAGCCCCGGCCAGCCGCGGCTGCGCGGCGCACTGCTGCTGATCCTGGCCCGCGGTGAGGACCTCAAGCGGCGGCTTCCCCGGCTCAAGGAGGCCGTCGAGATCCTGGAGAGCGGCGATGACCGACTCCAGCTCGCGGGCGCGCTCGGCGAACTCGGCCGCGGGTACCGCGCGCTGGGCGACTTCAACCGGGCGCGGGTGCTGGTCCGCAAGGCGTGGCACGTCGCCAAGGCATGCGGCGCGGAGCCGCTGTGCCGACAGCTCATCCCCAGCCACGGGGACGGGGCCGACCTGGTCGCCCCGGTCGGCCAGCCGGGCGACGACGCGGCCCAGCGCGAGGTCGAGGCGCTCACCGAGGCCGAGGCGCGGGTCGCCCTGCTGGCGGCGCACGGAAACACGAACCGGGAGATCGCGTCCAAGCTGTTCGTCACCGTGAGCACGGTGGAGCAGCACCTCACGCGGATCTATCGCAAGCTGAAGGTGAAGCGGCGGCGTGATCTGCCGGCGAAGCTCGCCGACAGCAGCCTCACCGGTATCGCCTGACGGCGGGTCCTGTACGGGTCGGGGTGCCCCCGTGGCGCCCCTGCGGGCTGCGGCCCGCGGGCTGCGGGGCGCGGTTGCTGGCGTGCGGTTGCGGGCGGTTCGGCACCGCTGGGCCGCGTCGTCTGGGTCGCTCGCCGTCGCGGCGGGAACAAGGGGCCCTTGTCGGGCCCCTTGTGGATCCCCTCGCGGTGTCGTTGAGGCCGTTCCGAACGGGTTGCGGGCGGTTCGGCACCGCCGGGTCGCGTTGTCTGGGTTGCTCGCCGTCGCGGCGGGAACAAGGGGGCTTGCCTTGGGCCCCTTGTGACACCCTGTTTTACGGGGTCTGGGGCAGAGCCCCGGTTTCGGGAAGGGGCGGGTCAGGGGAGAAGACCGCCACCGGGCCACAGCCCACCGACACGCCTACAGCAGCCCGCGTTCCAGGGCTGTCATGACGGCTGCCGTGCGGTCGGAGACCCCCAGCTTCTTGAAGGAGCGGAGGAGGTGGGTCTTGACGGTGGCTTCGCTGATGAAGAGGCGGGTGCCGATCTCGGCGTTGGTGAGGCCCTGGCTGACCAGGCCGAGGACCTCGCGTTCGCGGCCGGAGAGCGGGACCGGCTCGACGACGGCGCGGGGGCGGAACAGCTTGCCGGCGAGGGACGGGGTGAGGACGGTCTCGCCGCGGGCCGCGCTGTGCACGGCGTCGATGAGCTCCTGCCGGGAGCTGCCCTTGAGCAGGTAGCCGGCGGCCCCGGCCTCGACCGCGCGGAGGATGTCGGCGTCGTCCTCGTAGGTGGTGACGATGACGACCTTGGTGCCGGGGCAGTCGCGCAGGATGTGACCGGTCGCGGCGACGCCGTCCATGCCGCCCATGCGCAGGTCCAGCAGGACGATGTCGGGGCGCAGCGCGGTGGCCTGGACGACCGCCTCCTCACCGGAGCCGGCCTGGCCGACCACGCTGATGCCCTCGGCGGACTCCAGCATGGCGCTGAGGCCCTCGCGTACCACCGGATGGTCGTCGGCCAACATCACCCGGACTGTTGTCGTCTCAGCCACTGAATGCCTCCTGGGCGACCGCGCCCAGCGGGGCGGTCACCTCGATCGTGGTGCCGTGTCCGGGGCGGCTGTCGACGGTGGCCGACCCGTGGATCTCCGCCGCCCTGGCCCGCATGCCACGCAGCCCGTACCCGTTCTGGTCGTCGTCGGGGGAGAAGCCCTGGCCGTCGTCGCGGATGACGACGCGGACGGTGTCCTCCTCGTAGGCGACCAGGACGTCCACCGTGCGGGCCCGGGCGGCGTGCTTGCGGACGTTGGCGATGGCCTCCTGCACCGAGCGGAGCAGGACGACGTTGACGTTCATCGGCAGCGGCTTCTCGTCGCCCTCGACGGTGCAGCGCACGTCCAGGCCGGTCTCGGCGACCAGGCCGTCGGCCTGCCGGCGCACGGCCTGGACGAGGGAGCTGCCGCGCAGCGCGGGCGGGGTGAGGGTGGTGACGAAGTCCCGTGCCTCGGCGAGCGACTCCTTGGCCACCCGGCCCGCCAGCGACAGATGGGTGCGGGCCAGGTCGGGGGAGTGGTCCAGCTCCGACTCCGCCGTCTGCACCAGTCCGATGATGCTGGTCAGACCCTGGGCGATGGTGTCGTGGATCTCGCGTGCCAGCCGCTCGCGCTCGGCGGAGATGCCGGCCTCGTGGGAGAGCCGGGCCACCCGCTCGCGGCTGCGCCGCAGGTCCTCGATGAGCCGGCCGCGCTCCTTGCTCTGTCGGACCACCCGTTTGACCCACAGTCCCAGCAGCGTCGACAGGGCGATGCTCAGCAGCGCGATGGGCAGCACCTGGAGCACGCCGAGGCCCATGTCCTCGCCGCGCAACCACACCACGGTCACCGGCCAGAGGTGGGCCGCGATGAGCATGACCACGGCCTGCCGCATGGACAGGCTCATGATCAGCATCGGGACGACGGCGAACATGGCGAAGGAGCCGGCGAGGCTGAACGAGGTGGCGACCGCGAACAGCAGCAGCAGGACGCCGGCGAAGACCAGGTTCCGCGGCCCGACCGCGTCACCGATCATCAGCGGCCGGCCCAGCGCCGCGTACCACGGCACGATCAGGGTCAGCGCGCCGATGGCGACGGCATGGGTGCCGGAGGTGAGGAGCAGGGTGGCGGTGACGAGATAGGAGACCGCGAAGAAGCCGTCCCACAGGCCGAACCAGCGGCTTCCGGACTCGGGTCCGTAGTACGCGCCGGCCTGGGGCACGTCGTGCTGAGCCTGCGACACGCCTCGTCGGAAGTGAGTGCGCACGTCACTAGTCCTACCACGCGTGTCCACCGTGTCCACCGTCCGGTGGACAGCCGGAACCCACCGTTCAGTCGTCTCGGCGACAGGGCGCGCGGACCTAGCGTGGAGGTATCAGGACGCCGGTGAAGCGGCGCGCCACAGCCAAGAGCCCATCAGGGCGGGAGACATCGCACATGAGCCAGTTCGTCACCGCACTCATCGCCAGCGGCACGATTCTGACCATCATCCTGGCCACGGACATCGGCCGTAAGAAGATCACCGCCACGCGCATGGTGCGCTCGGTGGTGGCCGTGGCCGTCATCATCGCCATCTTCGTGCACTCGTTCCCCACCCAGGGCAACGACGTCTCGCTCCAGCTCGTAGGGGTCGGTGTGGGGGTGATCTCCGGTCTCATCGCCGGTACCCTGTTGCCCGCCTACCGTCATGAGTCCGGTGAGATCTACACCATCGGCGGGATCGGCTACGCGCTGGTGTGGGTCGTGCTCTCCAGCGGGCGCGTCCTCTTCGCCTATGGTGCCGAGCACTGGTTCACCGAGGATCTCATCCGCTTCTCCATCGACTACAAGATCAGCGGACAGGACACCTATGCCAACGCGTTCGTCTTCATGTCCCTGGCCATGGTCCTGACCCGCACCGCTGTCCTGCTGACCAAGATGCGCAAGCTGCGCGCCGCCGAGGCGGCGCAGGCCGCGGCGCTCGAGTCGCAGCGCGGCAGCGGTGCCTCGGTCTGATCCAGGTGAATGACATCCCATCAGCCCGGCAACCTGCCCTGACGTGAGAACTTGGGTGAAGCAGCAGTGGAAACCATGGAAGATGTGAGGCTTCGACCGCCCCGGCACCGGGTGGGGAGCCGCGCGATCGGCTGGTGGACGGTGCAGTCGGCGCTGTTCGCCGTGCCGCTGCCGCTCACCTTCGGCATCCTGTGGGCCTCCATCCCGCCCACCCGCGAGTTCTTCATGTGGGCGACGCTGATCTCGCTGCTGCCCGGCCTCCTCTACACGGCCGTCATGCCGGCCTGGCGCTACCGGGTGCACCGCTGGGAGGTCACCGACGAGGCGGTCTACGCGGCCTCCGGCTGGCTGTGGCAGCAGTGGCGGGTGGTCCCGCTGTCCCGGGTGCAGACCGTGGACACCCTGCGCGGCCCCATCCAGCAGATGTTCGGGCTCTCCGGGGTCACCGTGACCACCGCCTCCGCCTCCGGCGCCGTGAAGATCAAGGGCATCGACCACCAGGTCGCCGAGGAGCTGGTGGCGCATCTGACCCGGTTCACCCAGGCCACCCCGGAGGACGCCACATGAGCGGCGAGACCACCGTACGGCGGGCGGCACACGCCGCGCCGAGCGACTGGGGGCGGCTCAACTCCCGGCTGCTCCTGGTCAACCTCGCCATCCTGGTGGCCCCGGTCGCGATGTTCCTGGCCACCTATCTGGTCGCCGGGAAGACCAACCTCCAGATCCTCATCACCCTCGGCTCGCTCTTCCTCACCTTCCTGGTCATCAGCGGCATCGGCCTGATGCGCCTGATGACCACCCGCTACCGGGTCGGCGAGGACATGGTGGAGCTCCAGTCGGGGCTGCTCTTCCGCAGCCGGCGCTCGATCCCCCTCGACCGCATCCGCAGCGTCGACCTGACGGCCAATCCGCTGCACCGGCTCTTCGGCCTCACCACCCTCACCATCGGCACCGGCGAGCAGAGCTCCTCCGCCGGCCAGCGGCTCTCCCTGGACGGCATCAGCGCGGCGGACGCCGCCGAGCTGCGCCGGCAGCTGATCGAGCGACGGGACGCCGGGCGCGGCCTGGGCGCCGCGGCCGAGGACGACGGCCCGATCAGCGAACTCGACTGGTCCTGGCTGCGCTACGGCCCGCTGAGCGTGTGGGGCGTCGGCGGTGTCTTCATCGCCGCCGCCAGCGTCTACCGCACCCTGCACGAGCTGAAGGTCGACCCGCTGGAGTGGGGGGTCGTCAAGGACCTGGAACACCGCTTCGGCTCGGTCCCCCTCTGGTACGGCGTCTTGGTCGCCCTGGCCGTCGTGGTGGTCCTCGGCATCGCCGGCTCCACCGGCGCGTTCATCGAGAGCTGGTCCGGCTACCGGCTGGAGCGCGAGGACGGCGGGATGTTCCGGGTCCGCCGCGGACTCTTCGTCACCCGCTCGGTCAGCATCGAGCAGCGGCGGCTGCGCGGCGTGGAACTGGTCGAGCCGATCCCGCTGCGCTGGGCCAAGGCGGCCAGGCTCAACGCCGTCGCCAGCGGCCTGGGCAACCTGGAGGACAACCGCAGGCGGCGCGCGCTGACCCCGCCGGTGCCCCGCGCCGAGGCCCGCAGGGTGGCCACCGAAGTCCTCGGCGAACACCCCGCGCTGACGGTGCGGGACGGCCTGCTGGGCCACCCGCGGGCCGCCCTGCGGCGCCGCGTCAACCAGGCGCTGATCTGGTCCGTGCTGATCGCCGCGGTGCCCTTCGGCCTCGGCGTCTGGCTCGGCCCGGCCTGGGTGACCGTCGGCTGCGTCACCGGCGCCGTCCTGGTGCCGGTGCTGGTGGCCTTCGCGGTCGACGCCTACCGGACCCTGGGCCACGGCATCCGCGGCCGCTACCTGGTCACCAGCGCGGGGACGTTCGCCCACCGCACGGTGGCCCTCGAGCGGGAGGGGATCATCGGCTGGAAGATCACCCGGACGCCGTTCCAGCGCCGTGCCGGACTCCTCACCCTCGGCGCCACCACCGCCGCCGGTGAGGGCGTCTACAAGGTCCGTGACGTCTCCACGGGCCAGGGAATCGCCCTCGCGGAGGACGCGGTACCGCAGCTCCTCCTCCCGTTCCTGGAACGGGCACCCCGGTCCGCCCGCCGCGGCTGACCGCATCGCAGACCAACTGGCGAATCCCCCGAGAGGTGGAGGGGCGGACCGAAAAGCCGCCCCTCCACCTCTGAATTCCTTGCCTGTATCCGCATTCTCGTGCACTCTGGTGAATTACGCATTGCCCTCCGAGGCCGCCCGGTAGATAAGGGACCCAAGGAAAAGCTAGGGGTCCGTAGGGGGTTTGAAGGGGTTTCTGGGGGACCCTCCCTGTGCAAGGCTGGCGCACGGTCTTGGTTTATGTCTGCAGGGTTATGGGGCGCGCGATGATGAGTGAGTCCGAGGATTTCACGCCCGAGAACACCGAAATGCGGGAGCACGGTCCCGGTGCGGTGTCGGCGTGGCGGGAGCGACTCGCCGACCTGCCCGAGCCCGAGCGTGCCGAAACCGCCCTGGAGTGGGTCGGCGACCTGGTCACGGCCGCGCTCAAGGAGAACGCGCCCGCCCAGCTCGACCCGCACCGTCCCTTCCAGGACCTGGGCTTCGACTCGATCGCCGCGGTCGACCTGCACAGCCGGCTGACCGCCGCCACCGGGCTGCGGCTGCCCGTCACCCTCGCCTTCGACCACCCCACCCCGGCCCAGCTGGCCGCCCATGTGCTGGCCGAGCTCGGCCTCGCCGAGGGCCCCGACACCGCGACGGTCGTCCCCGGCGCCGCCTTCGCCGACGGCGAGCCCATCGCCATCGTCGGAATGAGCTGCCGTTTCCCCGGAGACGTGCGGTCACCGGAAGAACTCTGGGAAATCGTCGCCGGGGCCCGGGATGTCATATCCGAATTCCCCACCGGTCGCGGTTGGGATCTCGCCGGTCTTTACGACCCCGACCCGGAACGGGCCGGCAGCAGCTACGCCCGTGAAGGCGGATTCCTGCACGACGCCGATCGCTTCGATCCGGCGTTCTTCGGCATCTCGCCGCGTGAGGCCCTCGCGATGGACCCGCAGCAGCGACTGCTGCTGGAGACCTCCTGGGAGGCGTTCGAGCGGGCCGGCCTCGACCCCGCACTCTTCCGCGGCGGCCGCACCGGCGTGTTCGTCGGCGCCGAACAGCAGGACTACGGCCCGCGGCTGCACGAGGCCGAAGAGGGCTTCGAGGGCTACCTGGTGACCGGCAACGCCGCCAGCGTCGCCTCCGGCCGCATCGCCTACACCTTCGGCTTCGAGGGCCCCACCGTCACCGTCGACACCGCCTGTTCCTCCTCGCTGGTCGCCCTGCACCTCGCGGTGCAGGCGCTGCGCGCCGGCGAGTGCTCGCTGGCCCTGGCCGGCGGCGTCGCCGTGATGGCCAACCCCGGCTCGTTCATCGCCTTCAGCCGCCAGCGCGGCCTGGCCCCCGACGGCCGCTGCAAGCCGTTCGCCGCGGCCGCCGACGGCACCGCCTGGGGCGAGGGCGCCGGCATGCTGCTCGTCGAGCGGCTCTCCGACGCGCGGAAGAACGGCCACCCGATCCTCGCCGTCATCCGCGGCACCGCCATCAACCAGGACGGCGCCAGCAACGGGCTCACCGCGCCCAGCGGCCCCGCGCAGCAGCGCGTCATCCGCCAGGCCCTCGCCAACGCCGGCCTCACCCCGGCCGAGGTCGACGCCGTCGAGGCGCACGGCACCGGCACCACCCTGGGCGACCCGATCGAGGCGCAGGCGCTGCTGGCCACCTACGGCCAGGAGCGCCCCGAGGGGCAGCCGCTGTGGCTGGGCTCGCTGAAGTCCAACCTCGGCCACACCCAGTCCGCGGCCGGCGTCGGCGGCATCATCAAGATGGTCATGGCGATGCGCCACGAGGTGCTGCCCAAGACCCTGCACGTGGACGCGCCCACCCCGCACGTCGACTGGTCCGCGGGCGACATCGAGCTGCTGACCGAGGCCCGCGCCTGGCCGCGCACCGAGGAGCGGGTGCGCCGTGCCGGCGTCTCCTCCTTCGGCATGAGCGGCACCAACGCCCACGCCGTCATCGAGCAGCCGCCGGCCGCCGACGAGTCCGCCGAGCCGGCCGAGGTCCCCGCCGGGCCCGCCCCCGCCGTCCTGCCCTGGACCCTGTCGGCCAAGACCGAGACCGCCCTGCGCGAGCAGGCGCGGCGACTTGCGGAGCGGCTGGACGCCGAGCCGGAGCTCGCCCTCGCCGACGTCGGCCACTCCCTGGCCACCACCCGCGCCGTCTTCGAACAGCGCGCCGTGCTCGTCGCCGGCGACCGCGCCGGACTCCGGGACGCGCTGCGCGCCCTCGCCGCCGGCGAGCACTCCCCGGCCGTCGTCCAGGGCGCCCCCGTCGCCGGCAAGCTGGCCTTCCTCTTCACCGGCCAGGGCAGCCAGCGGCTCGACATGGGCCGCGAGCTCTACCAGGCGTACCCGGTCTTCGCCGAGGCGCTCGACGACGCCGCCTGGTACCTGGAAGAGCAGCTGGAAGTTCCGCTGCTGGACGTCGTCTTCGCCGAGCAGGACTCCCCCGAGGCCGCCCTTCTCGACCGCACCGACTACACCCAGCCCGCCCTCTTCGCGATCGAGGTCGCCCTCTACCGACTGGTCGAGTCCTGGGGGCTCCGCCCCGACCTGCTCGCCGGCCACTCCATCGGCGAACTGGCCGCCGCCCACGTGGCGGGCGTGCTCTCCCTGGAGGACGCCTGCGCGCTGGTGGCCGCCCGCGGCCGACTGATGCGCGAGCTGCCCGCCGGCGGCGCCATGGTCGCCGTCCAGGCCGCCGAGGAGGAGGTGCTGCCGCTGCTGAACGACCGCGTCGGCATCGCCGCCGTCAACGGCCCCGCCTCCGTCGTCGTCTCCGGCGACGAGGACGCCGTCACCGAGGTCGCCGACGCCTTCCGTCTCCAGGGCCGCAAGACCAAGCGGCTGACGGTCAGCCACGCCTTCCACTCGCCGCTCATGGACGGCATGCTCGACGAGTTCCGGCGCGTCGCCCAGGTGCTGGAGTACGCCCCGCCGCGCATCCCCGTCGTCTCCACCGTCACCGGCCGGCCCGCCACCGCCGAGGAGCTGTGCTCCCCCGAGTACTGGGTGCGGCACGTGCGGGACGCGGTGCGCTTCCTGGACGGCGTGCGCGCCCTCGCCGAGCGCGGCGCCACCACCTTCCTGGAGCTGGGCCCCGACGCCGTGCTCACGGCCATGGCCCAGGACTGCCTGCGGGACGCCGACGGCGCCGTCTTCGCGCCCGCGCTGCGCGCCGCCCGGCCCGAGGCCGAGACCCTGACCCTGGCCGTCGCCCGCGCCCACGTCCGCGGCAGGAAGGCCGACTGGAGCGCCCCCTACGCCGGGACCGGCGCCCGCCGCGTCGACCTGCCCACCTACGCCTTCCAGCGCCAGTCCTACTGGATGGCCACCCCGGCCGCCGCCGAGGTCGCCGTCGCCGTCGACCCGGCCGGCGAGCGGTTCTGGGAGGCCGTGGAGAGCGGCGACCTGAGCGCCCTCGCCGCCGAACTCGACGTCGACCCCGAACTGTCCCTGAGCGCCGCGCTGCCCGCCCTGTCCTCCTGGCGGCGGCAGCGCACCGAGCGCACCCTGGTGGACGGCTGGCGCTACCGCGCCGTCTGGAAGCCGCTGACCGACCGCTCCGGCACCTCGGCCCCCACCGGCCACTGGCTGGTCGTCACCCCGGCCGGCGCCGCCCGCGACTGCGCCGAGGGCGTGGTCCGCACGCTCACCGGGCGCGGCGCCCGCGCCGAGCTGATCGAGCTGGCCCCGGCGGACGGCGCGGACCGCGCGGGCCTCGCCGAGCGGCTGAGCTCCGCGGCCGCCGACGCCGCCGCCGTCACCGGCGTGCTCTCCCTGCCCGCCCTCGACGGCACCGCGGGCCTCCTCGCCACGATGACGCTGACGCAGGCGCTGGGTGACGCGGGCATCGAGGCTCCGCTGTGGGTGGCCACCCGCGGCGCGGTCTCCATCGGCCGCTCCGACGCGCCGGTCGACCCCGCCCAGGCGCAGATCTGGGGTCTGGGCCGGGTGGCGGCGCTGGAGCTGCCGGAGCGCTGGGGCGGACTCATCGACCTGCCCGCCCTGCCGGAGACGCTGGATGAGCGGGCGCTGTCCCGACTCGTCGGGGTGCTGACCGGAACCGAGGACCAGGCGGCGGTCCGCTCCTCCGGCGTGTTCGTCCGCCGGCTCGCGCGGGCGGCCGCGGCCGCCGCGGGGGATGCCGCGGGTTGGCGTGCCGGTGGTTCGGTGCTGGTGACGGGTGGGACGGGTGCGCTGGGCGCTCATGTGGCGCGTTGGTTGGTGGAGCGGGGTGCGGAGCACCTGGTGTTGACCAGCCGTCGTGGCCTGGAGGCGCCGGGCGCGGCCGAGCTGCGTGACGAGCTCGTCGCGCTGGGCGCCCGGGTCACCGTCGCGGCCTGCGATGTGGCCGACCGTGCGGCGCTCGCCGCGCTGATCGCGTCGCTCCCCGAGGAACTCCCGCTCACCGCCGTGGTGCACGCCGCCGGTGTGCTGGACGACGGCGTGCTGGACGCGCTGGACGCCGAGCGGGTCGAGCGGGTGCTGCGCGCCAAGGCCGTGTCCGCGCGGAACCTGCACGAGCTGACCCGCGACCTCGACCTCTCCGCCTTCGTCCTCTTCTCCTCCGTCAGCGGCTCCGTGGGCGCCGCCGGCCAGGGCAACTACGCGGCCGCCAACGCCTACCTGGACGCGCTGGCCGAGCTGCGCCGCGCCGAGGGCCTCCCCGCCACCTCCGTGGCCTGGGGCCCCTGGGCCGGCACCGGCATGGCCGCGGACGAGGCCCTGGAGCAGCGCATGCGCCGCGAGGGCATGCCCCCCATGGCGCCCGCGCCGGCCATCGCCGCGCTCCAGCTCGCCCTCGACCTCGACGAGACCGCCGTGACGGTCGCCGACATCGACTGGGACCGCTTCCCGCGCGTGCTGACCGCCGTACGGCCCAGCCCGCTCATCGCCGACCTGCCCGAGGCCGGGGCCACTCCGGTCGGCGGCACGGACACCGCCCGCGTCGTCACCGACGCCGACATGGCCTCCCCGCTGGGCGAGCGCCTCGCCGGGCTCTCCCCGGCCGAGCGGGACCGGCTGCTGCTGGACCTGGTGCGCACCCACGTAGCCGAGGTGCTCGGCCACAGTGGCGCCGACGCCGTCGAGTCCGGCCGCGCCTTCAAGGAGCTGGGCTTCGACTCGCTCGCCGCCGTCGAGCTGCGCAACCGCCTCAACGCAGCCACCGGTCTGCGTCTTTCGCCGACCCTCGTCTACGACTACCCGACCTCGGTCGCGCTCGCCGAGCACCTCCGCACCGAACTGGTCGGGGCGCGGACCGCCGCCGACAGCGGCGACTCCGCACGGCCCTCCGTGGCCGTCGACGACGACCCGATCGCGATCGTGGCGATGAGCTGTCGTTTCCCGGGTGGGGTGCGGTCGCCGGAGGACCTGTGGTCGCTGCTGACGGCGGGTGCGGACGCGGTCGCGGAGTTCCCGAGCGACCGCGGCTGGGACCTGGAGGGGCTGTACGACCCGGATCCGGACCGGCAGGGCACCTCGTACACGCGTGAGGGTGGATTCCTCTACGACGTGGCCGATTTCGACGCGGCGTTCTTCGGGATCTCGCCGCGTGAGGCGCTCGCCATGGACCCGCAGCAGCGGCTGCTGCTGGAGACGTCCTGGGAGGCGTTCGAACGGGCCGGCATCGACCCGGCGACGCTGCGCGGCAGCAGGACCGGCGTCTTCGCCGGCACCAACGGCCAGGACTACGCCGCGCTGGTCTCCGCCCCGCCGGAGGGTCTTGAGGGCCACCTCGGCACGGGCAACGCGGCGAGCATCGTCTCCGGCCGCGTGTCCTACACCTTCGGCCTGGAGGGCCCGGCCGTCACGGTCGACACGGCCTGCTCCTCCTCGCTGGTCGCCCTGCACCTCGCCGTGCAGGCGCTGCGCCAGGGCGAGTGCACGCTGGCGCTGGCCGGCGGCGTCACCGTGATGTCCACCCCCGAACCGTTCGTCGACTTCAGCCGGCAGCGCGGGTTGGCGGCCGACGGCCGGATCAAGGCGTTCGCGTCCGGTGCCGACGGCACCGGCTGGGGCGAGGGTGTCGGCATGCTGCTCGTGGAGCGGCTGTCGGACGCGCGGCGCAACGGTCACCCGGTGCTCGCGATCGTGCGCGGTTCGGCGGTCAACCAGGACGGCGCGAGCAATGGTCTGACGGCGCCGAACGGTCCGTCGCAGCAGCGGGTGATCCGGCAGGCCCTGGAGGGTGCCGGGCTGTCGACCGCGGACGTGGACGCGGTGGAGGCGCACGGCACGGGGACGACGCTGGGTGACCCGATCGAGGCGCAGGCGCTGCTGGCCACCTATGGCCAGGACCGGGCCGTCGAACAGCCGCTGTACTTGGGCTCGATCAAGTCCAACATCGGCCATACCCAGGCCGCGGCCGGTGTCGCGGGCATCATCAAGATGGTGCTGGCGATGCGGCACGGCGTGCTGCCCAGGACCCTGCACGTCGACGCGCCGACCCCGCACGTCGACTGGACGGCGGGCGCCGTCGAGCTGCTGACCGAGTCGGTGGAGTGGCCGGAGACCGGCCACCCGCGCCGCGCGGGTGTCTCCTCCTTCGGCCTCAGCGGCACCAACGCCCACACCGTCATCGAGCAGGCCCCGGCCGCCGAGACGCCGGACACGGAGGCCACCGCCGAGGTACTGCCCGGCGCGGGCCGCGTGACGCCGCTGTGGACGCTGTCCGCCAAGGGCGCCGACGCGCTGCGCGCCCAGGCCGCCCAGCTGGCCGCCCACCTCCGGGCCCACCCCGAGCTGAGCGACACCGACCTCGCCTTCTCCCTCGCTACCGGCCGCGCCGCGCTGGAAGACCGCGCGGCGGGCGCCGCCGGCGACCGTACGCGGCTCATCGCCGCCCTGGAGGCGCTCGCCGCCGGCCAGAGCACCCCCGACCTGGCCCAGGGCTCGGTCACCGAGGGCAAGACGGCGTTCCTGTTCACGGGTCAGGGCAGCCAGCGGCTGGGTATGGGCCGTGAGCTGTATGACGCGTACCCGGTGTTCGCGGACGCGCTGGACGCGGTCTGCGCGCACCTGGACGGCCACCTTGACCGGCCGCTGAAGGACGTGGTGTTCGGCGAGGACGCCGAGCTGCTGCACCAGACCGGCTACACCCAGCCCGCCCTCTTCGCGATCGAGGTGGCGCTCTTCCGCCTGGTGGAGTCCTGGGGCATCGAGGCCGATGTGCTGTCCGGCCACTCCATCGGCGAGCTGGCGGCCGCCCATGTCTCCGGCGTCCTCTCGCTGGAGGACGCGGCCAAGCTGGTGGCCGCGCGTGGTCGCCTGATGCAGGAACTCCCGGCCGGTGGCGCGATGATCGCGCTCCAGGCGGCGGAGGACGAGGTCCTGCCGCTGCTCACCGAGGGTGTCAGCATCGCCGCCCTCAACGGTCCGACCTCGGTCGTGATCGCGGGCGACGAGGACGCCGCCGTCGCGATCGCGAGCGGCTTCGAGGCCCAGGGTCGTAAGACCAAGCGGCTCACCGTCTCGCACGCCTTCCACTCGCCCCGTATGGACGCGATGCTGGACGACTTCCGCGCGGTCGCCGAGACCCTCACCTACGAGGCTCCCCGTATCCCGATCGTCTCGGGTCTGACCGGCGCGCTGGTCTCCGCCGAGGAGATCACCACCGCCGACTTCTGGGTCCGTCACGTCCGCGAGGCCGTGCGCTTCCTCGACGGCGTGCGCGCCCTGGAGGCGCAGGGTGTCACCACCTTCGTGGAGCTCGGCCCCGACGGCGTGCTCACCGCCATGGCGCAGGAGTGCGCCGAGGGCGAGGACGCGGCGTTCGTCCCCGTGCTGCGCAAGGGCCGTGGCGAGACGGAGACGCTGACGGGCGCGCTGGCCTCGCTGCACGTCCGCGGCGTGACCCCCGACTGGACCGCGTACTACGCGGGTACGGGCGCGGGTCGCGTCGAGCCCGCCGCGCTGGCCGCGCTGCCCACGTATCCCTTCCAGCGGGAGCGCTTCTGGCTGGCCGAGACGGCCGTCGCGGCGGCTGAGACCACCCCGCGCGGTGCCGTCGACGAGAGCTTCTGGGCGGCCGTGGAGCGCGGCGACCTGTCGACGCTCGCCGCCGAGCTCGACATCGACCCGGAGCTGTCGCTCGGCGACGTGCTGCCGGCGCTGGCGGCGTGGCGTCGCCGGCAGGCCGAGCGCGCGACCGTGGCGGGCTGGCGCTACCGCGCCCTGTGGAAGCCGGTGACCGAGCGCCTGGCGGGCTCGCTGACCGGCCGCTGGCTGGTCGTCACCCCGGCCGCCGACGCCGAGGCCGACCGCGACGCCGAGATCGTCCGGGCGCTGACCGCGCGCGGCGCCGAGGTGGCGCGCGTCCAGTCAGGCGCCGAGGACGACCACGCGGGCCTGGCCGCGCTGCTGCGCGCGGCGGCGGACGGCGCCGCCGTGGCGGGCGTGCTCTCGCTGTCGGCGGTCGAGGCCGGCGAGGCCGGGCTGCCGCGCACGGTCGCGCTGGTGCGGGCGCTGGGCGAGGCGGGCGTCGAGGCTCCGCTGTGGGTCGCCACGCGCGGCGCGGTGTCGGTGGGTCGGTCGGACAAGGCCGTGGACCCGGCGCAGGCGCTGGTGTGGGGCATGGGCCGGGTGGCGGCGCTGGAGCTCCCCGAGCGCTGGGGCGGACTCATCGACCTGCCCGCGCTGTCGGAGACGCCGGACGAGCGGGCGCTGGACCGGCTGGCCGGAGTGCTGGCCGGAGCCGGCACGGGCGCCGTCGCCGAGGACCAGCTCGCGATCCGCGCATCGGGCGTGTTCGTCCGCCGGCTCGCGCGGGCGGCCGCGGCCGCCGCGGGGGATGCCGCGGGTTGGCGTGCCGGTGGTTCGGTGCTGGTGACGGGTGGGACGGGCGCGCTGGGCGCTCATGTGGCGCGTTGGTTGGTGGAGCGGGGTGCGGAGCACCTGGTGTTGACCAGCCGTCGTGGCCTGGAGGCACCGGGCGCGGCCGAGCTGCGTGACGAGCTCGTCGCGCTGGGCGCCCGGGTCACGGTCGCGGCCTGCGATGTGGCCGACCGGGAGGCGCTGGCCGCCCTGATCGCCTCGCTGCCGGCCGAGCTTCCGCTGACCGCCGTGGTGCACGCGGCCGGTGTGCTGGACGACGGTGTGCTGACCGGTCTGGACGCGGACCGCATCGAGCGGGTGCTGCGCGCCAAGGCCGTGTCCGCGCGGAACCTGCACGAGCTGACCCGCGACCTCGACCTCTCCGCCTTCGTCCTCTTCTCCTCGCTCGCCGGCTCGGTGGGCGCGGCGGGTCAGGGCAACTACGCGGCCGCCAACGCCTATCTGGACGCGCTGGCCGAGCTGCGGCGCGCCGAGGGGCTGCCCGCGACGTCGATCGCGTGGGGCCCGTGGGCCGGCACCGGCATGGCCGTCGACACCGCGATCGAGCAGCGGCTGCGCCGCGACGGGGTGCCGCCGATGGCGCCGCGGCTCGCGATCATGGCGCTGCAACAGGCCGTCGAGCTCCAGGAGACCGCGGTGACGGTCGCCGACCTCGACTGGGACCGCTTCCTGCCGGAGTTCACCGCCGTACGGCCGAGCGCTCTCCTCGCCGAACTGGCCGCGCCGCACACCGAGTCCGAGACGGCGCCGCACGGCGCGTCCCGCGCGGGCGCCACCATCGGCGGCGGCACGCTGGCCGAGCGGCTGGCCCCGCTGAGCGAGGCCGAGCGCGAGCAGGAACTGCTGGGGCTGGTCCGCGCCCAGGTCGCCGCCGTCCTCGGGCACGGCGGCGCCGACGCGGTCGAGTCCGCGCGCGCCTTCAAGGAGCTGGGCTTCGACTCGCTCACCGCGGTCGAGCTGCGCAACCGCCTCAACGCGGCCACCGGTCTGCGTCTTTCGCCGACCCTCGTCTACGACTACCCGACCGCGGCCGCCCTCGCCGCCCACCTCCGCACCGAGCTGCTCGGCTCCGAGCCCGCGGTGGCCGGTGCCGACGGCATCCCGCCGCTGGTAGCGGTGGACGACGACCCGATCGCGATCGTGGCGATGAGCTGTCGTTTCCCGGGTGGGGTGCGGTCGCCGGAGGAGCTGTGGTCGCTGCTGACGGCGGGCGCGGACGCGGTCGCGGAGTTCCCCAGCGACCGTGGTTGGGACCTGGACGGGCTGTACGACCCGGATCCGGACCGGCAGGGCACTTCGTACACGCGTGAGGGTGGATTCCTCTACGACGTGGCCGACTTCGACGCGGCGTTCTTCGGGATCTCGCCGCGTGAGGCGCTCGCCATGGACCCGCAGCAGCGGCTGCTGCTGGAGACCTCGTGGGAGGCGTTCGAGCGGGCCGGGATCGACCCGGCGACGCTGCGCGGCAGCAGGACCGGCGTCTTCGCCGGCACCAACGGCCAGGACTACCTGTCCCTGCTGATGAAGGCGCCGGACGGGCTTGAGGGCCACCTGGGCACGGGCAACGCGGCGAGCGTGGTCTCCGGCCGGGTGTCGTACACCTTCGGTCTGGAGGGCCCGGCGGTCACGGTCGACACGGCCTGCTCCTCCTCGCTGGTCGCCCTGCACCTCGCGGCCCAGGCGCTGCGCAACGGCGAGTGCGAACTCGCCCTCGCGGGCGGTGTGACCGTCATGTCCACCCCCGAGAACTTCATCGACTTCAGCCGGCAGCGGGGGCTGGCGGCCGACGGCCGGATCAAGGCGTTCGCGGCCGGTGCCGACGGCACCGGCTGGGGCGAGGGTGTCGGCATGCTGCTCGTGGAGCGGCTGTCGGACGCGCGGCGCAACGGTCACCCGGTGCTCGCGATCGTGCGCGGTTCGGCGGTCAACCAGGACGGCGCGAGCAACGGTCTGACGGCGCCGAACGGCCCGTCGCAGCAGCGGGTGATCCGGCAGGCCCTGGAGGGTGCCGGGCTGTCGACCGCGGACGTGGACGCGGTGGAGGCGCACGGCACGGGGACGACGCTGGGTGACCCGATCGAGGCGCAGGCGCTGCTGGCCACCTACGGCCAGGACCGGGCCGTCGAACAGCCGCTGTACTTGGGCTCGATCAAGTCCAACATCGGCCACACCCAGGCCGCGGCCGGTGTCGCGGGCATCATCAAGATGGTGCTGGCGATGCGCCACGGCGTGCTGCCCAGGACCCTGCACGTCGACGCGCCGACCCCGCACGTCGACTGGACGGCGGGCGAGATCGCGCTGCTGACCGAGTCGGTGGAGTGGCCGGAGACCGGCCGGGCGCGCCGCGCGGGCGTGTCGTCCTTCGGCATCAGCGGCACCAACGCGCACACGATCATCGAGCAGGCCCCGGCCGTCGAGGACGAGGCCCCCGAGGCCCCGACCGGCGCGCGGCGCGAGATCGCCCCGCTGCCGTTCGCGCTGTCCGGCAAGGGCGCCGAGGCGCTGGCCGCGCAGGCCGCGCGGCTGCGCTCGTACCTCGACGAGCGGCCCGGGACCGGGCTGCTCGACCTCGCCCACTCGCTGGCCGTCGGCCGTGCCGCGCTGGAGCACCGCGCGGTACTGACGGCGGCCGACCGCGGGGAACTGCTCGCCGCCCTGGAGGCGCTGGCGTCCGGCCAGAGCGCCCCCGGACTGGTCGAGGGCTCCGTCGGCGAGGGCAGGACGGCGTTCCTGTTCACCGGTCAGGGCAGCCAGCGGCTGGGGATGGGCCGTGAGCTGTACGCCGCCCACCCGGCCTTCGCGGACGCCCTGGACGCCGTCTGCGCCCACTTCGACGCGCTCCTGGACCGCCCGCTGCGCGAGGTCGTGTTCGGCGAGGACGCCGAGCTGCTGGACCAGACCGGCTACACCCAGCCTGCCCTCTTCGCGGTCGAGGTGGCGCTGTTCCGTCTGGTCGAATCCTGGGGTGTGAAGGCGGACTTCCTCTCCGGTCACTCGATCGGCGAGCTGGCCGCCGCCCATGTCGCCGGTGTGCTGTCCCTGGAGGACGCCTGCACGCTGGTGGCGGCGCGTGGTCGTCTGATGCAGGAACTCCCCGCCGGTGGCGCGATGATCGCGGTGCGGGCGTCGGAGGACGAGGTCCTTCCGCTGCTCACCGAGGGTGTCAGCATCGCGGCGCTCAACGGTCCGACCTCGGTCGTGATCGCGGGTGACGAGGACGCGGCGGTCGCGATCGCGAGCGGCTTCGAGACCCAGGGTCGTAAGACCAAGCGCCTCACCGTCAGCCACGCCTTCCACTCGCCCCGTATGGACGCGATGCTGGACGGCTTCCGCGCGATCGCCGAGACGCTGACGTACGAGAGCCCCCGTATCCCGATCGTCTCGGGTCTGACCGGCGCGCTGGTCTCCGCCGAGGAGATCACCACGGCCGACTTCTGGGTCCGTCACGTCCGTGAGGCCGTGCGCTTCCTCGACGCCGTCCGCGCGCTGGAGACCCAGGGCGTCACCACCTTCGTGGAGCTCGGCCCGGACGGCGTGCTCACCGCCATGGCGCAGGAGTGCGCCGAGGGCGCGGACGCGGCGTTCGTCCCCGTGCTGCGCAAGGGCCGTGGCGAGACGGAGACGCTGACCGGCGCGCTCGCCGCGCTGCACGTCCGCGGGACCGCCCTGGACTGGGCGGCGTTCTTCGCCGGCACGGGCGCGCGGCGCGTGGAGCTGCCGACCTACGCGTTCCAGCGGCAGCGCTACTGGCC
Organism: Streptomyces sp. LX-29; assembly: GCF_029541745.1. Taxonomy (NCBI): domain Bacteria; kingdom Bacillati; phylum Actinomycetota; class Actinomycetes; order Kitasatosporales; family Streptomycetaceae; genus Streptomyces; species Streptomyces sp. LX-29. The sequence continues at coordinate 5,212,252 of NZ_CP089746.1, forward strand.
CGCCGCCACCGCGGCGGCCGGCGACCCGGAGTCGATAGGGCTCGGCGGGACGGACCACCCGCTGCTGGGCGCGGCGGTGCCGCTGGCCGACGCGGACGGCTTCCTCTTCACCGGGCTGCTGGCCACCCGGACCCACCCGTGGCTCGCCGACCACGCCGTCATGGGCACCGTGCTGCTGCCGGGCACGGCCTTCGTGGAGCTGGCGCTGCACGCCGGCGCCCAGGTCGGCTGCGAGCGGCTGGACGAGCTGACCCTGGAGGCGCCGCTGGTGCTGCCCGAGCGGGTCGCGGTCCAGCTCCAGCTGGTCGTGGACGGCCCAGACGAGTCCGGCCGCCGCTCCTTCAGCCTGCACTCGCGCCGGCAGGACGCGCTCGCGACCGAGCCGTGGACCCGGCACGCCAGTGGTGTGCTGGCGGCCGCCGCCCAGGACGCGCCCGGCGACCTCGCCGTGTGGCCGCCGCGGGGCGCCACCGCCCTGGCCGTCGACGGCCTCTACGAGGAGCTGTCCGGGGCCGGACTGGGCTACGGCCCGGTCTTCCAGGGGCTCAAGGGCGCCTGGCGGCTGGGGGCCGACCTCTACGCCGAGGTCGTGTTGCCGGCGGCCGAGGAGGTGCCCTCCGTCCGGGGCGCCGAGGCCGACCGGTTCGGACTGCACCCCGCGCTGCTCGACGCCTGTCTGCACGTCATCGGTCTGGACAGCCCGGACCGCGAGGCGGCGCTGGCCGAGGGCGCGCTGCTGCCCTTCGCCTGGAACGGCGTGCGGCTGCTGGCCGCCGGCGCCGGCGCGCTGCGGGTGCGGCTGACCGAGCAGTCGGAGAACGCCGTGTCGCTGCTGGTGGCCGACGGCACCGGGGCGCCGGTCGCCACAGTCGAGTCGGTGGCGCTGCGTGCGGCCTCCGCTGAGCAGGTGCGCGCCGCGCGGAGCGGACTGCACGAGTCGCTGTTCCAGCTGGAGTGGACCGCCGTGCCGGTGCCCGCCGTGGGCACCGGGGGCGGCGACTGGGCCGTGCTGGGCGCCGACGCCGCCGGACTGGCCGAGCTGGAGGCCGCGTTCGGCACCGGCGTCCGGCTGGCCGCGTACCGCGACCTGTCGGTGCTGCGTACGGCCGTCGAGGCCGGGGCGGCCGTGCCGCACACCGTGCTCGTCTCGGGCGGCGGTTCCGGCGACGGCGCCGACGCGGCGGCCGTGCGCACCACCACCCTGGGCACCCTGGACCTGCTCCAGTCCTGGCTGGCCGACGAGCGGTTCGTCGACTCGCGGCTGGTGCTGCTGACGCGCGAGACGGTGGCCACCGAGACCGGGGCGGACATCGCGGAGCTGCCGCTCGCCGCCGCCCGCGGCCTGTTCCGCTCCGCCCAGTCGGAGAACCCCGGCCGGCTGACGCTGCTCGACGTGGACGGCGCGGCCGCCTCGTACCGGAAGGTGCTCGCCGCGCTCGCCGTGGACGAGCCGGAGTTGGCGCTGCGCGACGGCGTGGCGCTGGCGCCGCGGCTGGCCCGGGTGCCGGCCGTGGACGACGAGACCACGACGGCACCCGAGTTCACCCTTGACGGGACCGTCCTGGTCAGCGGCGCCACCGGCCAGCTCGGCGGGCTCTTCGCCCGCCACCTGGCCACGGAGCACGGGGTGCGCCACCTGCTGCTGATCAGCCGCCGGGGCGCCGAGGCCGACGGGGCCGCCGAGCTCACCGCCGAACTGGCCGCGCTGGGCGCCGAGGTGACCTGGGCCGCCTGCGACGTGGCCGACCGCGACGCGCTGGCCGCCGTGCTGGCGGACATCCCCGCCGCGCACCCGCTGACCGGCGTGGTGCACACCGCCGGTGTGCTGGACGACGGCATCCTCGGCTCGCTGACCCCGGAGCGGGTGGCCCGCGTGCTGCGGCCCAAGGTCGACGCCGCGCTCAACCTGCACGAGCTGACCCGCGAGCTGGACCTCTCCGCTTTCGTGCTGTTCTCCGGTGCCGCCGCCGCGTTCGGCGCGCCGGGACAGGCCAGTTACGCGGCCGCCAACGCCTTCCTGGAGGCGCTGGCCCAGCACCGCACCGCCTCCGGACTGCCGGCGACCGCGCTGGCCTGGGGCCTGTGGGCGGGTTCCGGCATGGCCGCCGACCTGGACGAGACGGACCTGCGGCGCATCGCGCGCGGCGGCGTCGCCCCGCTGGCCGCCGAGGAGGGCCTCGCGCTCTTCGACGCCGCCCGCGCGGACGGCACGACCGTGCTCTTCCCGATGCGGCTCGACCACGCGGGCCTGCGCGCCGAGGCCGCGGCCACCGGCACCGTGCCGGCGCTGCTGCGCGGCCTGGTGCGGGTGCCGGTCCGCCGCGCGGCCGTCGCGGCCGCGGTCGCCGACGGCGGCGGGCTGGCCGAGCGACTGCGCGCGCTGCCGACCCCGGCCGAGCGGGACGCCCTGCTGCTGGAGCTGGTGTGCGGCCGCGTCGCAGCCGTGCTCGGCTACGCCGGTCCGGACGCCGTCGACGCGGGCCGGGCCTTCAAGGAGCTGGGCTTCGACTCGCTGACCGCCGTCGAGCTGCGCAACGACCTCAAGAACGTCACCGGGCTGCGCCTCCCCGCCACCCTCGTCTTCGACTACCCGACGCCGACCGCCCTCGCCGGCCACCTGCGGGACGAACTGCTGGGCGCCGAGGAGCCCGTCTCCGCCGCACCGATCGCCGCCCCCGCCGCGCTCGCCGCGGTGGCCGACGACCCGATCGTGATCGTCGGCATGGGCTGCCGCTTCCCGGGCGGGGTGCGCTCTCCGGAGGACCTGTGGCGGCTCGTCGCCACCGGCGGCGACGGCGTCTCCGGCTTCCCCGTCGACCGCGGCTGGGACCTGGACGCGCTCTACCACCCCGACCCCGACCACGCGGGCACCAGCTACACCCGCGAGGGCGGCTTCCTGCACGACGCCGCCGAGTTCGACCCGGCGTTCTTCGGGATCTCGCCGCGTGAGGCGCTCGCCATGGATCCCCAGCAGCGGCTGCTGCTGGAGACCTCGTGGGAGGCGTTCGAGCGGGCCGGCATCGACCCGGCGACGCTGCGCGGCAGCAGGACCGGCGTCTTCGCCGGCGTGATGTACCACGACTACGTCACCGGCATGGACGGCTTCCCGGAGGGCGTCGAGGGCTACATCGGCACCGGCAACGCGGGCTCCATCGCCTCCGGCCGGGTCGCCTACACCTTCGGCCTGGAGGGCCCGGCGGTCACCGTCGACACCGCCTGCTCGTCCTCGCTGGTGGCGCTGCACTGGGCGATCCAGGCGCTGCGCAACGGCGAGTGCACCATGGCGCTCGCGGGCGGCGTGGCCGTGATGGCCACCCCCGAGACGTTCGTCGACTTCAGCCGCCAGCGCGGTCTGTCGACCGACGGCCGCTGCAAGTCCTTCGCCGCGGCGGCGGACGGCACCGGTTGGTCCGAGGGCGCGGGCATGCTGCTCGTGGAACGGCTGTCGGACGCGCGGAAGAACGGCCACCCGGTCCTCGCCGTCGTCCGTGGCTCGGCCGTCAACCAGGACGGCGCCAGCAACGGTCTGACGGCTCCGAACGGTCCGTCGCAGCAGCGCGTCATCCGGCAGGCCCTGGCCAACGCCGGTCTGTCGGCCGTCGAGGTCGACGCGGTCGAGGCGCACGGCACCGGCACCACGCTGGGCGACCCGATCGAGGCGCAGGCGCTGCTGGCCACGTACGGGCGGGAGAAGTCCGCCGACGAGCCGCTGTGGCTGGGGTCCATCAAGTCCAACATCGGTCACACGCAGGCCGCCGCCGGCGTCGCCGGCATCATCAAGATGGTCATGGCGATGCGCCACGGCGTGCTGCCCAGGACCCTGCACGTCGACGCCCCCTCGCCGAAGATCGACTGGGATGCGGGCGCGGTCGAGCTGCTCACCGAGGCCGTCGACTGGCCGGAGACCGGCCGGGCGCGCCGCGCGGGCGTCTCCTCGTTCGGCATCAGCGGCACCAACGCGCACACGATCATCGAGCAGCCCCCGGCCCAGCCGGTCGCCGACACCGCGGCCGTCGCCGTGCCACCGGTCGTGCCGTGGCCGCTCTCGGCCATCGGCCAGGACGCCCTGCGCGACCAGGCCCGCCGACTCCGCGACCACCTGCTCTCCGTCGGCGACTTCGACCCCGTCGACGTCGGCCACTCCCTGGCGACCGGCCGCGCGGCCTTCGAAGACCGCGCGGTGCTGGTGGCCCAGGACCGCGACGGCTACCTCCGTGCCCTGGCGGCCCTCGCCGCCGACGAGCCGGCCACCGGCGTGGTGCGCGGCTCGGTGGCCGGCGGCAGGACGGCGTTCCTGTTCACGGGTCAGGGCAGTCAGCGGCTGGGCATGGGCCGTGAGCTGTACGACGCGTACCCGGTGTTCGCGGAGGCGTTCGACGCGGTGTGTGCCGCGCTGGACGGGCGTCTGGAGCGTCCGCTGAAGGACGTGGTGTTCGGTGAGGACGCCGAGCTGCTGGACCAGACCGGCTACACCCAGCCGGCGCTCTTCGCGGTCGAGGTGGCGCTCTTCCGCCTGGTCGAATCCTGGGGTGTGAAGGCGGACTTCCTCTCCGGTCACTCGATCGGCGAGCTGGCCGCCGCCCATGTCGCCGGTGTGCTGTCCCTGGAGGACGCCTGCACCCTGGTGGCGGCTCGTGGGCGTCTGATGCAGGAACTCCCCGCCGGTGGCGCGATGATCGCCGTCCAGGCGTCGGAGGACGAGGTCCTTCCGCTGCTCACTAAGGGTGTCAGCATCGCCGCCCTCAACGGCCCCACCTCCGTGGTGATCGCCGGTGACGAGGACGCGGCTGTCACGATCGCCGGGACCTTCGAGCAGCAGGGTCGTAAGACCAAGCGGCTCACCGTCTCGCACGCCTTCCACTCGCCCCGTATGGACGCGATGTTGGACGACTTCCGCGCGGTCGCCGAGACGCTGTCGTACGAGGCTCCGCGTATCCCGATCGTCTCGGGTCTGACCGGTGCTCTGGTCTCCGCCGAGGAGATCACCACGGCCGACTTCTGGGTCCGGCACGTCCGCGAGGCGGTCCGCTTCCTGGACGCGGTGCGCACCCTGGAGGCGCAGGGTGTCACCACCTTCGTGGAGCTGGGCCCTGATGGCGTGCTCACCGCCATGGCGCAGGAGTGCGCCGAGGGCGAGGACGCGGCCTTCGTCTCCGCGCTGCGCAAGGGCCGTGCCGAGGCGGAGTCGCTGACCGGCGCACTGGCCTCGCTGCACGCTCGCGGGACCGCCCTGGACTGGGCGGCGTTCTTCGCCGGCACGGGCGCGCGGCGCATGGAGCTGCCGACCTACGCGTTCCAGCGGCAGAGGTACTGGCTGGACGTCCGGCCGAGCGCCGCGGCCGCGCCGTCCGCGACGAGCGACACCGACCGCTTCTGGGAGGCCGTGGAGCGGGAGGACCTCGACTCGCTGGCGGCCACCCTGGACGTCGACGGCGAAGGCGCCCTGGAGGCACTGCTTCCGGCGCTCTCGACGTGGCACCGGCAGCAGCGTGCGCGCTCGGCGGTGGACGGCTGGCGCTACCGGATAACCTGGAAGCCGGTCGGCGACCGCGCGGCCGGTGCCCTGGAGGGCCGCTGGCTGGTCGTCGCCCCGGCGGCGGCCGGGACGCCGTGGGCCGAGGCCGTCGCACGGACGCTGGCCGAGCGCGGTGCCGAGGCACGGCTGATCGAGCTGGGCGCCGGGAGTGACCGCGGGTCGGTGGCCGAGCGGCTGCGGGCCGAGAGCGGCGACGCCGCCGTGGCGGGCGTGTTCTCGCTGCTGGCGCTCGCCGAGGACGGCGGGCTGCTCGCTTCCGCCGCCCTGGTGCAGGCGTTGGGTGACGCGGGCGTGGACGCGCCGCTGTGGGTGGCCACGCGTGGTGCGGTGTCCGTCGGCCGGTCCGACGCGCCGGTGGACCCGGTGCAGGCGCGGGTCTGGGGTCTGGGTCGGGCGGCGGCGCTGGAGCTGCCGGAGCGCTGGGGCGGACTCATCGACCTGCCCACCCTGCCGGAGACGCCGGACGAGCGGGCGCTGTCCCGGCTCGCCGGACTGCTCTCCGACCGTGGCGGTGAGGACCAGCTCGCGGTCCGCTCCGCCGGAGTCTTCGGGCGCCGGTTGGTGCGGGCCTCGGTGCCCGCCGAGGCCGGGCGGACCTGGCGGCCGGGCGCCGGCACGGTGCTGGTCACCGGGGGCACCGGCGCGCTGGGTGCGCGGGTCGCCCGTTGGCTGGTGGGCCAGGGTGCCGAGCACCTGGTGCTGACGAGCCGTCGGGGTCTGGACGCGCCGGGCGCCGCGGAACTCCGTGACGAGCTGGCGGAGCTGGGCGCCCGGGTCACCGTCGCGGCGTGCGACGTGGCCGACCGGGACGCGCTGGCCGCGCTGCTGGCGGACATCCCCGCCGAGCACCCGCTGACCGCCGTGGTGCACACCGCCGGTGTGCTGGACGACGGTGTGCTGGACGCGCTGACGCCGGAGCGGTTCGCGAGTGTTCTGCGGGCCAAGGCGGAGGCCGCGGCCCATCTGGACGAGCTGACGCGTGAGCTGGACCTGTCCGCGTTCGTGCTGTTCTCCTCGATCTCCGGGACGCTGGGCGCCGCCGGTCAGGCCAACTACGGAGCGGCGAACGCCTTCCTGGACGCGCTGGCCGAGCGTCGGCGTGCCGAGGGGCTGCCGGCGACGTCGATCGCGTGGGGTCCGTGGGCCGAGGGCGGCATGGCCGCCGACGAGGCCCTGGAGCAGCGCATGCGGCGCGGCGGACTCCCGCCGATGGACGCCGGTCTCGCGATCGACGCCCTCCAGCGGGCCCTGGACCTGGACGACCCGGTGCTGGCCGTCGCGGACGTCGACTGGTCCCGCTTCGCGCCCGACTTCACGGCCGTACGGCCCAGCCCGCTCTTCGCCGAGCTGCCGGAGGCCCGTCCGGCCCCGGCCGACGCGGCGGAGCCGGGCGCGGCCGCGGGCGGCTCCTCGCTCGCGGAGCGGCTGGCCGGGCTCTCCCCGGCCGAGCGGGACCGCGCGCTGCTGGAGCTGGTCCGCACCCATGTGGCCGACGTGCTCGGGCACGACGGCTCGGGGTCGGTCGGCGCCGACCGGGCCTTCCGCGAGCTGGGCTTCGACTCGCTGACCGCGGTCGAGCTGCGCAACCGGCTCGGCGCCGCCAGCGGCGTGCGGCTGCCGGCGACGCTGGTCTTCGACTACCCGACCGCCGCGTCGCTCGCCGGTTACCTGCGCGACGAGCTGGTGGGCACCGAGAGCGCCGCCACCCCGGAGGCGGCCCCGGCCGCGCCGGCCGACGACGACCCGATCGCGATCGTGGCGATGAGCTGCCGCTTCCCCGGCGGTGTGCGCACCCCCGAGGAGCTGTGGGCGCTGCTCACCTCCGGCGGGGACGCCATCGCGGAGTTCCCGACCGACCGCGGCTGGGACCTGGAGAAGCTCTACGACCCGGACCCGGACCGACAGGGCACCTTCTACGCCCGGGAGGGCGGATTCCTCTACGACGCCGGCCAGTTCGACGCGGCGTTCTTCGGGATCTCGCCACGTGAGGCGCTGGCGATGGACCCGCAGCAGCGGCTGCTGCTGGAGACGTCGTGGGAGGCGTTCGAGCGGGCCGGCATCGACCCGGCCACCCTGCGCGGCACCTCCGCCGGTGTCTTCGTCGGCTCCAACGGGCAGGACTACGACTCCGCGCTGCGCGACATCCCCGAGGGCGTCGAGGGCTACCTCGGCACCGGCAACGCGGCCAGCGTGGTCTCCGGCCGGCTCGCCTACACCTTCGGCCTGGAGGGCCCGGCGGTCACCGTCGACACCGCCTGCTCCTCCTCGCTGGTGGCGCTGCACTGGGCGATCCAGGCGCTGCGCAACGGCGAGTGCTCGCTGGCGCTGGCGGGCGGCGTGACCGTCATGTCCAGCCCCGGCGCGTACATCGAGTTCAGCCGGCAGCGCGGGCTCGCCCCCGACGGGCGCTGCAAGGCGTTCGCGGCGGCCGCCGACGGCACCGGTTGGGGCGAGGGCGTCGGCATGCTGCTGGTCGAGCGGCTGTCCGACGCGCGGCGCAACGGCCACCCGGTCCTGGCGATCGTGCGCGGCTCGGCCATCAACCAGGACGGCGCCAGCAACGGCCTGACCGCCCCCAACGGCCCCGCGCAGCAGCGCGTCATCCGGCAGGCCCTGGCCAGTGCCGGGCTGGCCGCCGGGGATGTGGACGCGGTCGAGGCGCACGGCACCGGCACCCGCCTCGGCGACCCGATCGAGGCGCAGGCCCTGCTGGCCACCTACGGCCAGGGCCGGGACGCGGACCGGCCGCTCCACGTGGGCGCCATCAAGTCCAACATCGGTCACACCCAGGCCGCCGCCGGCGTCGCCGGCGTCATCAAGATGGTGCTGGCCATGCGGCACGGCGTGCTGCCGCCGTCGCTGCACGTGGACGCGCCGACCCCGCACGTCGACTGGTCGGCGGGCGCCGTCTCGCTGCTGACCGAGAACACCCCGTGGCCGGAGACCGGCCGCCCGCGCCGCGCGGGCGTGTCCTCCTTCGGCTTCAGCGGCACCAACGCGCACACCGTGTTGGAGCAGGCGCCCGAGCAGGTGCCGGCCCCGGCCGCCGCCGAGCGGCAGCCGGTGGTGCGGCCGGAGGTGCTCGCCTGGCCGCTGTCGGCCAGGAGCGCCGACGCGCTGCGCGCCCAGGCCGAGCGGCTGCGCGCCCACGTGGCCGCCGACGAGACGCTGCGCCCGCTGGACCTGGCGTACGCGCTGGCCACCACCCGCTCCGCGCTGGAGCACCGCGCGGTGGTCACCGGCGCCGACCGGGAGCGGCTGCTGGCGGGCCTCACGGCGCTGGCGCGCGGCGAGTCCGCGACCCACGTCGTCCAGGGCACGCCCACCGAGGGCCGCACCGCGGTGCTCTTCACCGGCCAGGGCAGCCAGCGGCTGGGCATGGGCCGCGAGCTGTACACGGCGAGCCCGGTGTTCGCCGAGGCGCTGGACGCGGTGAGCGCCGAGCTCGACCGACACCTGGACCGTCCGCTCTACGAGGTGCTGTTCGGCCAGGACGCCGCCGAGCTGGACCGGACGGGCTTCACCCAGCCCGCCCTGTTCGCCGTCGAGGTCGCCCTGTACCGGCTGGCCGAGGCCGCCGGGGTGCGGCCGGACTTCCTGGCCGGCCACTCCATCGGCGAGCTCGCCGCCGCCCATGTCTCCGGCGTGCTGTCGCTGGAGCACGCGGCCTCCCTGGTGGCGGCGCGCGGCCGACTGATGCAGGCGCTGCCCGCAGGCGGCGCGATGATCGCGCTCCAGGCCACCGAGGAGGAGGTCCTGCCGCTGCTGGCCGGCCGCGAGCACGAGCTCGGGGTCGCCGCCGTCAACGGGCCGGAGTCCGTGGTGATCGCCGGTGCCGAGGGCGCGGCGCTGGAGGTCGCGGAGGAGCTCCGCGGCCGGGGCCGCAAGACCAAGCGGCTCACCGTCAGCCACGCCTTCCACTCCCCGCTGATGGACGGCATGCTCGCCGACTTCCGCAAGGTCGCCGAGAGCCTCACCTACGGCGAGCCGCGCATCCCGGTCGTCTCCACCGTCACCGGACGGCTCGTCACCGACGAGCTGGGCGACCCCGACTACTGGGTGCGCCACGCCCGCCAGGCCGTGCGCTTCCTCGACGCGGTCCGCACCCTGGAGGCCCAGGACGTCGCGACCTACCTGGAGCTCGGCCCGGACGGTGTGCTCACCGCCATGGCCCAGGACTGCGTCACCGCCGACGGCGCCGCCTTCGTGCCGGTGCTGCGCGGCGGCCGCCCCGAGCCGGAGACCCTGACCGGGGCGCTCGCGGCCCTGCACGTGCGGGGCGCGGCCCTCGACTGGGAGGCGTGCTACGCCGGCACCGGCGCCACCCGTGTCGCGCTGCCCACCTACGCCTTCCAGCGCCGCCGCTACTGGCTGGAGGGCTCCGCGCAGCCGGCGCGGGGCGCCACGGCCACGGCCGTGGACCCGGTCGACGCCCGGTTCTGGGAGGCGATCGAGGCCGCCGACCTCGGCGCCCTCACCGAGGTCGTCGACCTCGACGCCGAGCAGCCGCTGAGCGCCCTGCTGCCCGCCCTGTCCGCCTGGCGGCGACGCCGGCGCGAGCAGGCCGAACTGGACGGCTGGCGCTACCGGGTGAGCTGGAAGCCGCTGGCCGAGCCGGAGACCGCCGCGCTCGTCACCGGCAGCTGGCTGGTGCCCGTGCCCGCCGAGCACGCCGACACCCAGGCCGTACGGCGGCTCCTGGACGCGCTCGCCGACCGCGGCGCCCGGGTGACCCCGGTGCGGCTGACCGCGGCGGCCGGCCTGGACCGGGCGGCGCTGGTCGACGCGCTGCGCGAGGCCGCCGCCGGCGAGCCCGTCGACGGAGTGCTGTCCCTCCTCGCCCTGGCCGAGCGGCCGCACCCCGAGCACCCCGCGGTGCCCGCCGGGCTGCTGCTCACCTCGGTGCTGGTGCAGGCACTCGGAGACACCGCCGCCCTCGGCTGGGACGCGCCGCTGTGGTGCGTCACCACCGGCGCGGTCGCCACCGCCCCGTCCGAGCGCACCGGAAGCGCCGCCCAGGCGCAGATCTGGGGCCTCGGCCGGGTCGTCTCCCTGGAACACCCGGAGCGCTGGGGCGGCCTCGTCGACCTACCCGCCCCGTCCGCCACGCTCGACGAGCGGACCGCCGACCGGCTGGCCGCCGTCCTCGGCGGCTCCCTCGGCGACGGCCACGAGGACCAGCTGGCGCTGCGCACGGTCGGCATCCTGGCCCGCCGCATCGGCCGCGCCGAGCCGGACACGGCGCCGGGCGAGCCCTGGCGGCCGCGCGGCACGGTCCTGGTGACCGGCGGCACCGGCGCGCTCGGCGCGCACGTCGCCCGCTGGCTGGCGGGCAACGGCGCCGAGCACCTGGTGCTCGCCAGCCGCCGCGGCGCCGACGCGCCGGGCGCGGCCGCGCTGCGTGACGAACTGACCGCGCTGGGCGCCGAGGTCACCCTCGCCGCCTGCGACGTCACCGACCGGGAGGCGGTGGCCGGGCTGCTGGCCGCCGTGCCCGCGCGGACCCCGCTGACCGCCGTGGTGCACACGGCGGGCGCCGGGCAGTTCGCGCCGCTCGCCGAGACCGGCCCGGCGGACGTCGCCGAGGTGGTGGCCGCCAAGGTCGCCGGCGCCGTCCACCTGGACGCGCTGCTCGGCGAGGCCGAACTGGACGCCTTCGTGCTCTTCTCGTCGATCGCCGGCGTGTGGGGCAGCGGCGGCCAGGGCGCCTACGCGGCGGCCAACGCCTTCCTCGACGCGCTGGCCGAGCGGCGCCGGGCCCGCGGGCTCACCGCCACCTCGGTGGCCTGGGGCCCGTGGGCGGACGGCGGCCTGGTCGCCGACGACGAGGCGGCCGAACAACTGCGCCGCCGCGGCCTGCCGGTGATGGCCCCGCACTCCGCGATCGCCGCACTCCAGCAGGCGCTGGACGGCGACGAGACCACGGTGACCGTCGCCGACGTCGACTGGGAGCGTTTCGCGCCCGCCTTCACCGCGGCCCGCCCCCGCCCGCTCATCGCGGACCTGCCCGAGGTCCGCGAGGCGCTGGCGGAACCGGCCGCGGAGGCGACGGAGACCGCCGGCGAGGACGCCGGGTCGCTGGCCGAGCGGCTGGCCGGACTCAGCGGCCCCGAGGCCGCGCAGGCACTGCTCGACCTGGTCCGCACCCATGTCGCGGCCGTCCTCGGCCACGACGGGATCGGGGAGATCCAGGAGGGCCGGGCGTTCAAGGAGCTGGGCTTCGACTCGCTCACCGCCGTGGAACTCCGCAATCGCCTCGACGCGGCCACCGGACGGCGACTCCCGGCCACCCTGGTATTCGACTACCCCACGCCCGGGGCGCTCGCCGACCAGCTGCGTGCGGAAATCCTGGGCGAGGACACCACTCCGGAACTTCCGGCACTCGCGGAAATCGACCGGCTGGAATTCACTCTCACCAACGTCCCCGCCGACAGCGCGGAACGGGCGAAGGTCACGGCGCGACTCGAAGCGCTGCTGCGGACGTGGAACGAGGCCGATAACCCGGCGTCCGGAAACGCGAACGACGACGAACTCGAAATCGATTCGGCCTCCGCCGAAGACATCTTCGACATCATCAACAATGAATTCGGAAGGTCCTGACGTGATGACCGCTCACATTCCGACTCTTTCCAGGGGGTGACGTTTCAGTGGCTACCGCGAACGAAGAGAAGCTTCTCGACAACCTGAAGTGGATGACCACTGAGCTGCGCCGGGCTCGCCGCCGCCTGACCGAGGTGGAAGCGGACGCGCAGGAACCGATCGCGATCGTCGCGATGAGCTGCCGCTTCCCCGGCGACGTGACGTCCCCCGAGGACCTGTGGCGCCTGGTGGACGAGGGCGGCGACGCCGTCTCCGGCTTCCCCGCCGACCGCGGCTGGGACATCGAGGGGCTGGCCGACCCCGACCCCGACCGCAAGGGCACGTTCTACAACAGCGGCGGCGGCTTCCTCGCCGGCGCGGCCGAGTTCGACCCGGCGTTCTTCGGCATCTCGCCCCGCGAGGCCCTCGCCATGGACCCGCAGCAGCGGCTGCTGCTGGAGACCTCCTGGGAGGTCTTCGAGCGGGCCGGCATCGACCCGGCCACCCTGCGCGGCAGCAAGACCGGCGTCTACGTCGGCGCCGCCGCCATGGGCTACGGCAACGACCTCCAGGGCGCCCCCGAAGGGCTGGAGGGCCTGCTCCTGACCGGCGGCGCCACCAGCGTGCTGTCCGGCCGGATCGCCTACACCTTCGGCCTGGAGGGCCCGGCCGCCACCATCGACACCGCCTGCTCCTCCTCGCTGGTCGCGCTCCACTGGGCGGCCCAGGCGCTGCGCACCCGCGAGTGCTCGCTGGCGCTGGTCGGCGGCGTCACGGTGATGCCCAACCCCGATGTCTTCGTGGAGTTCAGCCGGCAGCGCGGCCTCGCCCCCGACGGCCGCTGCAAGTCCTTCGCCGCCTCCGCCGACGGCACCGGCTGGTCCGAGGGCGTCGGCGTGCTGCTGGTCGAGCGGCTCTCCGACGCGCGGAAGAACAGCCACCAGGTGCTGGCCGTCGTCCGCGGCTCCGCCGTCAACCAGGACGGCGCCAGCAACGGCCTGACCGCCCCCAACGGCCCCTCCCAGCAGCGCGTCATCCGGCAGGCCCTGGAGAACGCCCGGCTGTCGGCCGCCGAGGTCGACGTGGTCGAGGCGCACGGCACCGGCACCACCCTGGGCGACCCGATCGAGGCCCAGGCACTCCTCGCGACGTACGGCCAGGAGCGGCCCGAGGGCCGGCCGCTGTGGCTCGGCTCGCTCAAGTCCAACCTCGGCCACACCCAGGCCGCCGCCGGCGTCGCCGGCATCATCAAGATGGTCAAGGCCATCGAGCACGGGGTGCTGCCCAAGACCCTGCACGTGGACGAGCCCACCCCCAACGTCGACTGGTCCACCGGTGAGGTCGCGCTGCTGACCGAGGCCCGAACCTGGCCGGAGACGGGCCAGCCGCGCCGCGTCGGCATATCGGCGTTCGGCGTGAGCGGCACCAACGCCCACACCATCCTGGAGCAGGCTCCCGAGCCGACCGCCGAGGAGGAGGACGCGCCCGCCGCCCCGGCCCCGGCCGCCACCGCCGCCGTCCTGCCCTGGACCCTCTCCGCCAGGAGCGAGGCCGCGCTGCGCGAGAGCGCCCGGCGCCTCGCCGCCCGACTCGACGGCGCCGCCCACCCCGTCGCCGACGTCGCCCACTCCCTGGCCGTCGGCCGCGCCGCCCTGGAGCGCCGCGCCGCCGTCGTCGCCGTCGACCACGACGGCTTCCGCGCGGCCCTGGACGCCCTGGCGCGCGGCGAGTCCGCGCCTGGCCTGGTCGAGGGCACGGCCACCGGCGGCAAGACGGCGTTCCTGTTCACCGGTCAGGGCAGCCAGCGACCGGGCATGGGCCGTGAGCTGTACGACGCCTACCCGGCGTTCGCGGACGCCCTGGACGCGGTCTGCGGCGAGCTGGACCGGCACCTGGACCGGCCGCTGAAGACCGTGCTGTTCGGCGACGACGCCGAGGCCCTGGACCGGACCGGGTACACCCAGCCCGCGCTCTTCGCCCTCGAGGTGGCGCTCTACCGCCTCGTCGAGGCGTGGGGCGTCACGGCCGACTTCCTGTCCGGCCACTCCATCGGCGAGCTGGCCGCCGCCCATGTCGCGGGCGTTCTCTCGCTGTCCGATGCGGCGAAGCTGGTGGCCGCGCGCGGCCGGCTGATGCAGGCGCTTCCGGCCGGTGGCGCGATGATCGCGGTGCAGGCGTCGGAGGACGAGGTCCTGCCGCTGCTCACCGACGGCGTCAGCATCGCCGCCCTCAACGGCCCGCAGTCCGTGGTCGTCGCGGGTGACGAGGACGCGGCGCTCGCCATCGCCGCGGGCTTCGAGGCGCAGGGTCGTAAGACCAAGCGCCTCACCGTCTCGCACGCCTTCCACTCGCCCCGTATGGACGCGATGTTGGACGACTTCCGCGCGGTCGCCGAGACCCTCACCTACGAGGCCCCGCGCATCCCGATCGTCTCCAACCTCACCGGCACCGTGGTCCCGGCCAAGGAGATCACCACCGCCGACTTCTGGGTCCGGCACGTCCGCGAGGCGGTGCGCTTCCTCGACGGCGTCCGTGCCCTGGAGGCGCAGAACGTCACCACCTTCGTGGAGCTGGGCCCCGACGGCGTCCTCTCCGCCATGGGCCAGGAGTGCCTCACCGGCACCGAGGCCGCCTTCGTACCCGTGCTCCGCAAGGACCGCCCGGAGGCCGAGGCGCTGACGACCGCCGTCGCGCGGGCCCACGTCCGCGGCGTGCGGATCGACTGGGCCGCGTACTTCGCCGGCACCGGCGCGGGGCCCGTCGACCCGGCCGTGCTGGCCGCGCTGCCCACCTACCCCTTCGAGCACCAGCGGTTCTGGCTGGCGCCGGGCGCGCCCACCGGCGATGTGACCGCCGCGGGCCTGGAGTCGGCGGACCACCCGCTGCTCGGCGCGGCGGTGCCGCTCGCCGAGAGCGACGGCTTCCTGTTCACCGGGCGGCTCGGCCTCGACACCCACCCGTGGCTGGCCGACCACACCGTCATGGGCTCGGTGCTGCTCCCCGGCACCGCCTTCGTCGAGCTGGCCGTGCGCGCCGGCGACCAGGTCGGCTGCGACCTGCTGGAGGAACTCACCCTGGAGGCGCCGCTGGTGCTGCCCGCCCGCGGCGGCATCCGGCTCCAGCTCACGGTGGGCGCCCTGGACGACGCCGGCCGCCGGCCGCTGGCCATCCTCTCCCGCGCGGCCGACGCCCCGGCCGAGGAGCCCTGGACCCGGCACGCCTCCGGCGTGCTCGCCACCGGCGCCCCGCGGCCCGACTTCGCGCTGACCGCGTGGCCGCCGAGCGGCGCCGAGGCGGCCGAGGTGACCGAGCTGTACGCGACGCTGGCCGCCAGCGGCCTGCCGTACGGCCCGGCCTTCCAGGGGCTGACCGCCGCCTGGCGGCGCGGCACCGAACTCTTCGCCGAGGTGCGGCTGGGCCAGGAGGCGCAGGCCGCCGACTTCGGGCTGCACCCGGCGCTGCTGGACTCCGCACTGCACGCGCTCGGCCTGGACGCCGACGACCAGGGCCGGGGCCGGCTGCCGTTCGCCTGGAGCGGGGTGTCGCTGTACGCGAGCGGCGCCACCGAGCTGCGGGTGCGCCTGGAGCTCCAGGGCACCGAGGGCGTCCGGCTGGAGATCGCCGACGCCACCGGGGCGCCCGTCGCCGCCGTGGACTCCCTCGCGCTGCGCGAGGTCTCGGCCGAGCAGGTCCGGGCCGCGCGGGCCGCGTACCACGAGTCGCTGTTCCGCCTGGAGTGGGCCGAGCAGCCCGCCGCCGGCACCGGTGCGCCCGGCGCCTGGGCGGTGCTGGGCGCCGACCGTCTGGGCCTCGGGGCCCCGGCGTACCCGGACCTCGCCGCGCTGACCGCGGCGGTGGACGCCGGCGTCCAGACGCCGGAGTTCGTCCTCGTCGCACCCGCGGCGAGCGACCCGGCCGACGCGTCCGGCGCGGCGCACCGCGCCACCGCCGAGGCGCTCGCCCTCGTCCAGGAGTGGCTCGCCGAGGAGCGGTTCGCCGGCTCCCGGCTGGTGCTGGCCTCGGCACCGCGGGACCTCGCGCAGGCCGCCGTATGGGGTCTGGTGCGCTCGGCGCAGGCCGAGAACCCGGACCGTTTCGTCCTGCTCGACATCGACGGCGAGGACGCCTCCCGGGCCGCGCTGCCCGCCGCGCTCGCCTCCGGCGAGGAGCAGCTGGCCGTCCGCGCGGGCGTGGTCCGCACCCCGCGGCTGGCCCGGGTGCCGGTCGCCGACGAGACCGCGGCCGCCGACTGGAACCCGGACGGCACCGTGCTGGTCACCGGCGCCGCCGGCCAGCTCGGCGGGCTGGTCGCCCGCCACCTGGCCGCCGAGCACGGCGTGCGGCACCTGCTGCTGGTCAGCCGCCGCGGCGGCGCGGCCGACGGGGCCGTCGAACTCACCGCCGAGCTCGCCGAGATCGGCGCCTCCGCTACCTGGGCGGCGTGCGACGTGGCCGACCGGGAGGCGCTGGCCGCCGTCCTGGCGGACATCCCCGCCGCGCACCCGCTGACCGCCGTGGTGCACACCGCCGGCGTCCTCGACGACGGCACCATCGGCTCGCTGACCGAGGAGCGGCTGGCGAAGGTGGCGCGGCCGAAGGTCGACGCGGCCTGGAACCTGCACGAGCTGACCCGCGACCTGGACCTGGCGGCGTTCGTCCTCTTCTCGTCCGCCTCCGGCGTCTTCGGCAGCCCCGGCCAGGGCAACTACGCCGCCGCCAACGCCTTCCTGGACGCGCTGGCGGTCCACCGCCACGCCGCCGGACTGCCGGCGAGCGCGCTGGCCTGGGGCCCCTGGGCGGGCGCCGGCATGGCCGGCACGCTGGACGAGGTCGACATCAGCCGGATGCGCCGGGCCGGACTGCCCCCGCTGTCCCCGGCCGAGGGCCTCGCCCTGCTGGACGCGGCCCTCACCGTCACCGAGCCGGCGCTGGCCCCGATGCGGGTGGACACCGTGGCGCTGCGCGCCCGGGCGACCACCGGCACCGTCCCGGCGCTGCTGCGCGGCCTGGTCCGGGCCCCGGCGCGGCGCGCGGCGCGCACCGCCGCCGACGCCGGCGCCACCGGTCTGGCCCAGCGGCTCGCCGGGCTGAGCGAGAGCGAGCGGCACCGCGTGCTGCTCGACCTGGTCCGCACGCAGGTCGCGGCGGTGCTCGGCTACGCGGGACCGCAGGCCGTCGAGGAGGGCCGGGCCTTCAAGGAGCTCGGCTTCGACTCGCTTACCGCCGTCGAGCTGCGCAACCTGCTCCGCGAGGCGACCGGGCTGCGGCTCTCGCCCACCCTGGTCTTCGACTACCCGACCTCGCTCGCCCTCGCCGGCCACCTGCGCGCCGAGCTCGTCGGCGACACGGCCGAGGCGATCGTCCCGGACCGGGTGACCACCGCCGCGGACGACGACCCGATCGCGATCGTCGCCATGAGCTGCCGCTTCCCCGGCGGCGTGCGGTCGCCCGAGGACCTGTGGCGGCTGCTGGTCTCCGGCGGCGACGGCATCACCCCCTTCCCCGCGGACCGCGGCTGGGACCTCGACACCCTCTACAGCGACGACCCCGACCTCGAAGGCACCAGCTACACCCGCGAGGGCGGCTTCCTGCACGACGTCGCCGACTTCGACGCGGCGTTCTTCGGGATCTCACCGCGTGAGGCCCTGGCCATGGACCCGCAGCAGCGGCTGCTGCTGGAGACCTCGTGGGAGGCGTTCGAGCGGGCCGGGATCGACCCGGCCACCCTGCGCGGCAGCCGGACCGCCGTGTACATCGGCAACAACGAGCAGGACTACCTGACCCTGTGGCTGGACGAGCCGCAGGGCCTCGAAGGCCACCTGGGCACCGGCAACTCGTCGAGCGTGGCCTCCGGCCGGATCTCGTACACCTTCGGCCTGGAGGGCCCCGCCCTCACCGTCGACACCGCCTGCTCGTCCTCGGTGGTCGCCCTGCACCTGGCCGCCCAGGCGCTGCGCAACGGCGAGTGCGAACTCGCCCTGGCCGGCGGCGTCACCGTGATGTCCACCCCGAGCGCGTTCCTGGAGTTCAGCCGGCAGCGCGGGCTCGCCGCCGACGGCCGGATCAAGGCGTTCTCCGGCGACGCGGACGGCACCATCTGGTCCGAGGGCGTGGGCGTGCTCCTGGTGGAGCGGCTCTCCGACGCGCGGCGCAACGGCCACCCGGTGCTCGCCGTGCTGCGCTCCACCGCCGTCAACCAGGACGGCGCCAGCAACGGCCTGACGGCGCCGAACGGCCCGTCCCAGCAGCGCGTCATCCGGCAGGCCCTCGCGGGCGCCGGTCTGTCCACCACCGACATCGACGCGGTCGAGGCGCACGGCACCGGCACCACGCTGGGCGACCCGATCGAGGCGCAGGCGCTGCTCGCCACCTACGGCCAGAACCGGCCCGACGACCGGCCGCTGTACCTGGGCTCGGTGAAGTCCAACATCGGCCACACCCAGGCCGCCGCGGGCATGGCCGGCATCATCAAGATGGTCAAGGCCATCGAGCACGGCGTACTGCCGCGGACGCTGCACGTCTCCGAGCCCACCCCGCACGTGGACTGGGCCGCCGGCGACATCGAGCTGCTCACCGAGGCCCGGGACTGGCCGGAGACCGGCCGCCCGCGCCGCGCCGCCGTCTCCTCCTTCGGCTACAGCGGCACCAACTCCCACGCGATCCTGGAGCAGGCCCCGCCGGCCGAGACCCCGGCCGCCCCGGCCGCCGAGACCGCCCCGCCGGTCCTGGCCTGGCCGGTCTCGGCCCGCGACACCGACGCGCTGCGCGCCCAGGCCGAGCGGCTGCGCTCGCACCTGGCCGCCGCCGACGCGCCGCGGCCGCTGGACCTGGCGTACTCGCTGGCCACCACCCGCGCGGCCCTGGAGCACCGCGCCGTGCTGCTCGGCCGGGACGCCGAGGAGCTCGGCCGCGGCCTGGCGGCCCTGGCCGCCGGCGAGTCCGCGCCGGGCCTGGTGACGGGCTCCGCGGACGGCGGCAAGACCGCCTTCCTCTTCACGGGCCAGGGCAGTCAGCGGTTGGGCATGGGCCGTGAGCTCTACGACGCCTACCCGGCCTTCGCGGCGGTCTTCGACGCCGTCTGCGCCGAGCTGGACCGGCACCTGGAGCGGCCGCTGAAGGACGTGGTGTTCGGCGACGACGCCGAGGCCCTGGACCAGACCGGCTTCACCCAGCCCGCGCTGTTCGCGGTCGAGGTGGCGCTGTTCCGCCTGGTCGAGGCGTGGGGCGTGACGCCGGACTTCCTCTCCGGTCACTCGATCGGCGAGCTGGCCGCCGCGCATGTGGCGGGTGTCCTCTCGCTGTCCGATGCGGCGAAGCTGGTGGCCGCGCGTGGCCGGCTGATGCAGGCGCTTCCGACCGGTGGCGCGATGATCGCGGTGCAGGCGTCGGAGGACGAGGTCCTTCCGCTGCTCACCGACGGCGTCAGCATCGCCGCCCTCAACGGCCCGCAGTCCGTGGTGATCGCCGGTGACGAGGACGCGGCCCTCGCGATCGCGAGCGGCTTCGAGGCCCAGGGCCGCAAGACCAAGCGGCTCACCGTCAGCCACGCCTTCCACTCGCCCCGTATGGACGCGATGTTGGAGGACTTCCGGGCGGTCGCGGAGACGCTGACGTACGAGAGCCCGCGAATCGCCCTCGTCTCCCACCTGACCGGCGGGCTGGTCTCCACCGAGGAGATCACCAGCCCGGACTTCTGGGTCCGGCACGTCCGCGAGGCGGTCCGCTTCCTGGACGGTGTCCGCGCGCTGGAGGCCGAAGGCGTCACGACCTTCGTCGAGTTGGGTCCCGACGGCGTGCTCACCGCGATGGCGCAGGAGTGCGTCACCGGCGAGGGCGCGGTGTTCACCGCCGCGCTGCGCAAGGGCCGTCCCGAGGCGGAGGCGCTGGCGCACGCCGTGGCCCAGGCGGCCGTCCGGGGCACGGACCCCGACTGGGCGGCGTTCTACGCCGGCGGCGGCGCCGTGCGCCTCGACCTGGCCACGTTGCCCACGTACGCCTTCCAGCCGCGCCGCTTCTGGCCGGAGGCCGACGGCGCCGCGGCGCCCGCCGGGCGGCTGCCCGCGGACGCGGTGGACGCCCGCTTCTGGGAGGCCGTGGAGCGGGAGGACCTGGAGTCCCTCGCGACGGAGCTCGCCGTGGAGGGGGAGCAGCCGTTCAGCGCGGTGCTGCCCGCCCTGTCCTCGTGGCGGCGCAGGCAGCAGGAGCGCGCCACCGCGGACGGCCGGCTCTACCACGTGGAGTGGAAGCCCCAGCCGCAGACCGGCACGCCCACCCTCAGCGGCACCTGGCTGACCGTCGTCCCCGCGAGCCTCGCGGACGACGCCCGGGTCGGCGCGGTCGGCGACGAGCTGGCGCGGCGCGGGGCGCGGACCGTCCGCGTGGAGCTGGACGCGGCCGACACCGACCCGGCGGCGCTCGCCGAGCGGTTGGCGTCGGCGGCCGACGGCCCCGTCGCCGGCGTGCTCTCGATGCTGGCGCTCGACGAGCGGCCGCACCCCGAGCACCCGGCGGTGCCGGTCGGCCTGGCCCTGACCGGCGCGCTGGCCGAGGCGCTGGCGCGGCGCCCGGAGTACGCGGCCGCGCGACTGTGGTGCGCCACCCGCGGCGCGGTCGCGGTCGGCGCCTCCGACCGCCTGGACAGCCCCGCACAGGCGCAGGTCTGGGGCCTGGGCCGGGCGGTCTCGCTGGAGCAGCCGGAGCGCTGGGGCGGACTCATCGACCTCCCCGCCCTGCCGGAGGCGCTGGACGAGCGGGCGCTGGGCCTGCTGGCCGGCGTGCTCGCCGGCGCCCACGGCGACGAGGACCAGCTCGCGCTCCGCGCCGCCGGTCTCTTCGTCCGGCGCCTCGCGCAGCGCACCGCCCCCGCCGGCGGCACCGAGTGGACCCCGCGCGGCACCGTCCTGGTGACCGGCGGCACCGGCGCGCTGGGCCGGCATGTGGCCCGCTGGCTGGCCGGCAACGGCGCCGAGCGGCTGGTGCTGCTCAGCCGCCGCGGCGCCGACGCGCCGGGCGCGGCCGAGATCGTGGCCGAACTGTCCGACACCGGCACCACGGTGACCGTCGAGGCCTGCGACGTCGCGGACCGCGAGGCGCTGACCACGCTGGTGGACAAGCTGGCGGCGGACGGCGCCCCGGTGCGGGCCGTGGTGCACGCGGCGGGCGTCTCCCAGGTGCCCGGCACCGGCACCGAACTCCCCGAGTTCGCCTCCGTCGTGGGCGCCAAGACGACCGGCGCCGTCCACCTGGACGAGCTGTTCTCGGGCGACACCGAGGACCGCACCCTCGACGCCTTCGTGCTCTTCTCGTCGATCGCCGGCGTGTGGGGCAGCGGCGGACAGGGCGCCTACTCGGCCGCCAACGCCTTCCTCGACGCGCTCGCCGAGCGGCGCCGGGCCCGCGGCCTGACCGCCACCTCGGTGGCCTGGGGCCCGTGGGCGGACGGCGGCATGGCCACCGAGGGCGACGCCTCCGAGCAGCTCAGCCGGCGCGGCCTGCCGCCGATGTCGCCGGAGCTGAGCATGGCGGCGCTGCGCCGGGTGCTGTCCCGCGACGAGACCGCCACGACCGTGGCCGACGTCGACTGGGAGCGTTTCGCCCCCGCCTTCACCGCGGCCCGCCCCCGCCCCCTCATCGCCGACCTCCCGCAGGTCCGCGCCGCCCTGCGGGACGGCGCCGAGGACGCGGGCGGCACGGCGGCCGAGGGCGCGGCGCCGGCGCTGCGCGAGCGGCTGGCCGGACTCTCCGAACTCGAGCGGCGGGACGCCGTGCTGGAGGTGGTCCGCGGGCATGTGGCGGCCGCCCTCGGCCACGCCTCGGCCGCCGACGTCGACGCCGGACGCGCCTTCAACGAGCTGGGCTTCGACTCGCTCACCGCGGTCGAGCTGCGCACCAAGCTGGGCGCGGCCACCGGGCTCCGGCTGCCCGCCAGCCTCGTATACGACTACCCGAACCCACAGGCGCTGGCCGACCAGCTGCTGCGCGAACTGGCCCCGGAGGGCCCGGGCCACGGCCCGGCCGCCGGCCCGGCGGCGGTGATCGACACCGACCCGCAGGACGCCGAACTGCGCAGGACCCTGGCGGCCATCCCGATGAACCGGATCCGGGAGGCCGGGCTGCTGGAGTCGCTGCTCCAGCTGGCCGACCCGCACGCGGCGACGCCCGCCGCGAGCCGCGCCGATGACGCCGCCGAGTCCATCGACGAGATGGACGTCCAGCACCTCATCGACATGGCGCTCGACCTCGACAGCCTCGACGGCACCGATTCCTGACGCGGCCCAAGCACGGAGTACCAAGATGACAACCCCCAACGAAAAGCTCGTTGAAGCGCTGCGGGCCTCGCTCAAGGAGACCGACCGGCTGCGCCGGCAGAACCAGCAGCTGACCGACGCGTCCCGGGAGCCCATCGCCATCGTCGGCATGAGCTGCCGGTACCCCGGCGGCGTGCGCTCGCCCGAGGACCTGTGGCAGCTGGTCGACCGCGGCGGTGACGCCATCTCCGGCTTCCCGGAGGACCGCGGCTGGGACATCGAGTCCCTGTACGACCCGGATCCGGACCGCGAGGGCACCTTCTACGCCCGCGGCGGCGGCTTCCTCTACGAGGCCGCCCAGTTCGACCCCGGCTTCTTCGGGATCTCGCCGCGTGAGGCGCTGGCCATGGACCCGCAGCAGCGGCTGCTGCTGGAGACGTCCTGGGAGGCGTTCGAGCGCGCCGGCATCGACCCGGCCGCCGTCCGCGGCTCCCGCACCGGCGTGTTCGTCGGCGCCTCCGCCCAGGCGTACGGAGCGGGCGAGTACGACCTGCCGGACGGCGTCGAGGGCCACCTGCTCACCGGCACCGCCTCCAGCGTGGTCTCCGGCCGACTCTCCTACGCCTTCGGCCTGGAGGGCCCGGCGGCCACCATCGACACCGCCTGCTCCTCCTCGTCCGTCGCGCTGCACCTGGCCGTCCAGGCGCTGCGCAACGGCGAGTGCTCGCTGGCGCTGGCGGCCGGCGTGACCGTGCTGGCCTCCCCGGACGTCTTCGTGGAGTTCAGCCGGCAGCGCGGCCTGTCCGCCGACGGCCGCTGCAAGTCCTTCGCCGCCTCCGCCGACGGCACCGGCTGGTCCGAGGGCGTCGGCGTGCTGCTCGTCGAGCGGCTCTCCGACGCCCGCCGCAACGGCCACCAGGTGCTCGCGATCATCCGTGGCTCCGCCGTCAACCAGGACGGCGCCAGCAACGGCCTGACCGCGCCCAACGGGCCCGCGCAGCAGCGCGTCATCCGGCAGGCCCTGGAGAACGCCCGGCTCACCACCGCCGACATCGACGCCGTCGAGGCGCACGGCACCGGCACCACCCTCGGCGACCCCATCGAGGCGCAGGCGCTGCTGGCCACCTACGGCCAGGAGCGCCCCGAGGGGCAGCCGCTGTGGCTGGGCTCGCTGAAGTCCAACATCGGCCACACGCAGAACGCCGCCGGTGTCGCCGGCATCATCAAGATGGTCATGGCGATGCGCCACGGCGTGCTGCCCAAGACGCTGCACGTGGACGAGCCGACCCCGCACGTCGACTGGTCCGCGGGCGAGGTCTCGCTGCTGACCGAGTCGGTGGAGTGGCCGGAGACCGGCCGCCCGCGCCGCTTCGGCGTCTCCTCCTTCGGCGTGTCCGGTACCAACGCGCACACCATCATCGAGCAGGCCCCCGCCGAGGAGGCCGTCGAGAGCGCCGCCGAGCCGGGCGCGGTCCCGCCGCTGCTGCCGGTGGTGCTGTCCGCCCGTACCGGTGAGGCCCTGCGGGCGCAGGCCGAGCGGCTGAGCACCCACCTGGCGGCCGCGCCGGGCGCCGGACTGGTGGACCTCGGCCACGCCCTGGCCACGCACCGCGCGGCCTTCGAGGAGCGCGCCGCGCTGGTCGTCGCCGACCGGGACGCCCTGCTGACCGGCCTGGCGGCCCTGGCGCTGGGGGCACCTCCCAGCGGCCGCGCTGGGGGAGAGTCGGCCGCGGGCCTGGTCACCGGCTCGGTGGCCGGCGGCAAGACGGCGTTCCTGTTCACCGGCCAGGGCAGCCAGCGGCCGGGCATGGGCCGTGAGCTGTACGACGCCTACCCGGCGTTCGCGGAGGCGCTGGACGCCGTCTGCGCCGCGCTCGGCCCGCACCTGGAGCGGCCGCTGAAGACCGTGCTGTTCGGCGAGGACGCCGAGCTGCTCGACCAGACCGGCTACACGCAGCCCGCGCTCTTCGCCCTTGAGGTGGCGCTGTACCGGCTGCTGGAGGGTTGGGGCGTCAAGGCCGACGTGCTGTCCGGCCACTCCATCGGCGAACTGGCCGCCGCGCACGTCGCGGGTGTGCTGTCGCTGGACGACGCGGCGAAGCTGGTGGCCGCGCGCGGCCGGCTGATGCAGGCCCTGCCGACCGGTGGCGCGATGATCGCGGTGCAGGCGTCGGAGGACGAGGTCCTCCCGCTGCTCACCGACGGTGTCAGCATCGCCGCGCTGAACGGCCCCACGTCCGTGGTGATCGCGGGCGACGAGGACGCGGCGCTGGAGATCGCGAGCGGCTTCGAGGCGCAGGGTCGTAAGACCAGGCGGCTCACCGTCTCGCACGCCTTCCACTCGCCGCGCATGGACGCGATGCTGGCGGACTTCCGCGCGGTGGCCGAGGGGCTGTCGTACGCGGCTCCGCGCATCCCGATCGTCTCCAGCCTCACCGGCGCGCCGGTCTCCGCCGAGGAGATCACCACCGCCGACTTCTGGGTCCGCCACGTCCGTGAGGCCGTGCGCTTCCTCGACGCCATACGCACCCTCGAGGGCCTGAACGTCACCACCTTCGTGGAGCTGGGCCCCGACGGCGTCCTCTCGGCCATGGGCCAGGAGTGCGTCACCGGCACCGAGGCCGACTTCGTGCCCGTGCTCCGCAAGGGCCGCCCGGAGGCGGAGGCGCTGACCACCGGCCTCGCCCGGGCGCAGGTCCGCGGCGTGCCGGTGGACTGGGCCGCGTTCTACGCGGGCACCGGCGCGCGCCGCGTCGAACCCGCCACCCTCCCCACGTACCCCTTCCAGCACCAGCGGTTCTGGCTGGAGCCGGGCGCCACCACCGGCGACGCCACCGCCGTCGGCCTGGAGTCGGCGGACCACCCGCTGCTGGGCGCCGCGGTGCCGCTGGCGATGAGCGACGGCTTCCTGTTCACCGGGCGGCTCGGCCTCGACAGCCACCCGTGGCTGGCCGACCACGCCGTGCTCGGCTCCGCCGTGCTGCCCGGCGCCGCCCTCGTCGAGCTGGCGATCCGCGCCGGCGACCAGACCGGCTGCGAGCACCTCGCCGCACTCGTCCTGGAGACCCCGCTGGTGCTGCCCGCCCGTGGCGGGGTGCGGATCCAGGTCGAGGTCGGCGCGCGGGACACCGCCGGGCGCCGCCCGTTCACCGTCTCCTCGCGCGCCGAGGACGCCGCCGCCGACACCGCGTGGACCCGGCACGCCACCGGCGCCCTGACCGACGCCCGCCCGGCGACGGCCCCCGCCGAGCTGACCGCCTGGCCGCCGCCCGGCGCCGAGCCGATCGACGTCGACGGCCTCTACGACGCGCTGGCCGAGGCCGGGCTGCGGCACGGGCCGCTCTTCCAGGGCCTCACCGCCGCCTGGCACGACGGCGAGGAGCTGTACGCCGAGGTGCGGCTGGCCGAGGACGCCGCCCCGGCCGCCGTCGCCTTCGCCGTCCACCCGACGCTGCTCGACGCCGCCCTGCACGCCCTGCACGGCCGCGCTGGAGCCCGGCTGACCGCCGCCTGGCAGGGCGTCACCCTGCACGCGGTCGGCGCCGACACGCTGCGCGTCCGGATCTCGCCCGCCGGCGAGGACACCGTGGCGCTGGCGCTCGCCGACGCCACCGGCCAGCCGGTCGCCACCGTCGACGCGCTGACCCTCCGCCCGCTGCAGGAGAGCGGCGCCGACCTCGACGCCGCCCGCGTCTCCGCCCACCAGCAGGCCCTGTTCCGGCTGGACTGGGTGGCACCGCAGGCCGCCACGGCCGAGCCGGGCGCCGCCGGACGCCGCGCGATCCTCGGCGCCGACGCCTTCGGACTGGGCCCGGCGGGCGTCGCCGACGCCTCCTTCCCGGACCTCGCCGCCCTCGCGGCGGCCGTCGACGCGGGAGAGACCCCGGCGCCCCAGCTGGTCCTGGCCGCCTTCCCCGCCGGCGAGGACGGCGACGACGTCGCCGCCGCCACCCACCGGGCCGCGCTCCGCGCCCTGGAGCTGGTGCGGGAGTGGCTGGCCGACGCCCGCCTCACCGACGCCAAGCTGGCCCTCGTCACCCGCGGCGCCATCGCCGCCGGCCCCGACGAGGACGTCACCGACCTGGCGCGCTCCGCCCTGTGGGGTCTGCTGCGTTCAGCCGAGACCGAGAACCCGGACCGCTTCGTCCTCGTCGACCTCGACGGCACCGACGCCTCCGCGGCCGCCCTGCACGACGCGCTCGCCACCGGCGAACCGGAGCTGGCGCTGCGCGCCGGCGAGACCCTGGTGCCGCGCCTGGCCCGCACCACCGCGGCCGACCTCCAGGGCCCGGACACCCCCGTGCCCGCCCTGGACACCGAGGGCACCGTCCTCATCACCGGCGGCACCGGCAGCCTGGGCCGTCTGGTCGCCCGCCACCTGATCACCGAGCACGGCGTCCGCCACCTGCTGCTCACCAGCCGCCGCGGCCCCGAGGCACCGGGCGCGACCGAGCTGCGCGCCGAACTCGCCGCGCTGGGCGCCGAGGTGACCATCGCCGGCTGCGACGCCGCCGACCGCGAGGCGCTCGCCGCCACGCTGGCCGCCGTCCCCGCCGCCCACCCGCTCACCGCCGTCGTGCACACCGCCGGTGTGCTGGACGACGCCACCCTGCCCGGCCTGACGCCCGAGCAGCTGGACCGC
Source organism: Streptomyces sp. LX-29 (assembly GCF_029541745.1). Classification (NCBI taxonomy): domain Bacteria; kingdom Bacillati; phylum Actinomycetota; class Actinomycetes; order Kitasatosporales; family Streptomycetaceae; genus Streptomyces; species Streptomyces sp. LX-29. The sequence goes on from NZ_CP089746.1 coordinate 5,239,256, forward strand.
GTGCTGCGCCCCAAGGTGGACGCCGCGTGGAACCTGCACCAGCTCACCCGCGAGCTGGACCTGTCCGCGTTCGTGCTGTTCTCCGCCATCGCCGGCACCCTCGGCGGCGCCGGCCAGGCCAACTACGCCGCGGGCAACGTCTTCCTCGACGCGCTCGCCGGCCACCGGCACGCCCAGGGCCTGCCCGCCACCTCGCTGATCTGGGGCCTGTGGGCCGAGGCCAGCGGCATCACCGGCGGACTGACCGAGACCGACCTGCTGCGGCTGGCCCGCAGCGGCATGGGCGCCCTCACCAACGACGAGGGCATGGCGCTCTTCGACGCCGCCCGCCGCACCGGCCGGGCCGTGCTGGTCCCGGCCCGCCTGGACCTGGCCGCGCTGCGCTCCGCGCACGGCACCGGCCCGGTCCCGGCGCTGCTGCGCGGCCTGATCCGCGGCACCGGCCGGCGCACCGCCGCCGCCGGGCTCGCCGCCGGTTCCTCCCTGGCCGAGCGGCTGCTCGCACTGCCCCCGGCCGAGCGCCGGCGCACCCTGCTCGACCTGGTCCGCACCCAGGTGGCCGCGGTCCTCGGACACGCCACCCCGGACGCCGCCCCGCCGCGCCGGGCCTTCAAGGAGCTGGGCTTCGACTCGCTGATCGCCGTCGAGCTCCGCAACCGACTCTCCGCCGCCACCGGGCTGAAGCTGCCCACCACCATCGTCTTCGACTACCCCAACTCCGCCCTCCTCGCCGACCATCTGCGAGGCGAGCTCCTCGGCGATCTCGTCGAAGAGGGTGCCGAGGGCGCCGAGCTGGCCGGCTCGGGCGACGCCGCGACCACCGCCGCGCTCGCCGACGACCCCATCGCCATCGTCGCGATGAGCTGCCGCTACCCCGGCGACGTCAGCTCCCCCGAGGAGCTGTGGCGGCTGGTCACCGGCGACGAGGACGCCATCACCGGCTTCCCGGTCAACCGCGGCTGGGAGGCCATGGAGTGGGCCTCCGAGGGCGAGACGGGCGACTACGCCCGCGCCGGCGGCTTCCTGCACCAGGCCGATCTCTTCGACGCGGCCTTCTTCGGCATCTCGCCGCGTGAGGCGCTCGCCATGGACCCGCAGCAGCGACTGCTGCTGGAGACCTCCTGGGAGGCGTTCGAGCGCGCCGGGATCGACCCGGACGCCGTGCGCGGCCGCAGCGTCGGCGTCTTCGTCGGAGCCTCCTACAGCGCCTACGAGGTGGGCCTGGAGCAGGCCGGCGCCGAGGTCGCCGGCCATGTGATGACCGGCAACGCCGGCAGCGTCATCTCCGGCCGCATCGCCTACGCCCTCGGCCTGGAGGGCCCGGCCGTCACCGTCGACACCGCCTGCTCCTCCTCCCTGGTCGCCCTGCACTGGGCCATCCAGGCGCTGCGCCAGGGCGAGTGCTCCATGGCGCTCGCCGGCGGCGTCACCGTCATGACCACCCCCGGCACCTTCACCGAGTTCAGCCGCCAGCGGGGGCTGGCCTCCGACGGCCGCGTCAAGGCCTTCGCGGCGGCCGCCGACGGCACCGGCTGGGGCGAGGGCGTCGGCATGCTGCTCGTGGAGCGGCTGTCGGACGCCCGGAAGCACGGCCACCCGGTGCTCGCCGTCGTGCGCGGCTCCGCCGTCAACCAGGACGGCGCCAGCAACGGCCTGACCGCCCCCAACGGCCCCGCGCAGCAGCGTGTCATCCGCAAGGCGCTCTCCAGCGCCGGGCTGACCACCGCCGAGGTCGACGTGGTGGAGGCGCACGGCACCGGCACGACGCTGGGCGACCCGATCGAGGCCCAGGCCCTGCTGGCCACCTACGGCCAGAACCGGGACGGCGACCAACCGCTCTACCTGGGCTCCATCAAGTCCAACATCGGCCACTCGCAGGCCGCCGCGGGCGTCGCCGGCATCATCAAGATGGTCCAGGCGATAACGCACGGCGTGCTGCCGCGGACCCTGCACGTCGACGCGCCCACCCCGCACGTCGACTGGTCGGCCGGGGCGGTCGAGCTGCTGACCGAGGCCGTCGACTGGCCGGAGACCGGCCGCCCGCGCCGCGCCGCCGTCTCCTCCTTCGGCATCAGCGGCACCAACGCCCACACCATCATCGAGCAGGCGCCGGCCGCCGACCCGGCGCAGCCCGCCTCCGCCGCCACGCGGCTCCCGCTGCTGCCCGTCACCGTGTCGGCCAAGAGCCCGGACGCGCTGCGCGCCCAGGCCGAGCGGCTGCACGCCCACCTGACGGCCCACCCGCAGCTGGAGCCGGTCGACGTCGCCCACTCGCTGGCCACCGGCCGCGCCGCGCTCCACCACCGCGCGGTGCTCGCCGCCGACGGCCGCGACGCCCTGCTGACCGGCCTGGAGGCACTGGCCGCCGGCCACCCCGCCCCCGGGCTCACCGAGGGCACCGTGGCCGAGGGCGAGACCGCGTTCCTCTTCACCGGTCAGGGCAGCCAGCGGCTGGACATGGGCCGTGAGCTGTACGCGGCCTACCCGGTGTTCGCGGAGGCGCTGGACGCGGTCTGCGACGAGTTGGACCGGCACCTGGAGCGGCCGCTGAAGACGGTGGTCTTCGGGGACAACGCCGAACTGCTGGACCAGACCGGCTACACCCAGCCCGCGCTGTTCGCCGTCGAGGTGGCGCTCTTCCGCCTCGTCGAAGCCTGGGGCATCACGGCCGACTACCTCTCCGGTCACTCGATCGGCGAGCTGGCGGCCGCCCATGTGGCGGGCGTTCTCTCGCTGTCCGACGCGGCGAAGCTGGTGGCGGCGCGTGGCCGTCTGATGCAGGCGCTGCCGGTCGGTGGCGCGATGATCGCTGTCCAGGCGTCGGAGGACGAGGTCCTTCCGCTGCTGAACGAGCGCGTGAGCATCGCGGCGCTCAACGGCCCCACCTCCGTGGTGATCGCAGGCGACGAGGACGCGGCTGTCACGATCGCCGGGACCTTCGAGCAGCAGGGTCGTAAGACCAAGCGCCTCACCGTTTCCCACGCCTTCCACTCGCCCCGTATGGACGCGATGTTGGAGGACTTCCGCGCGGTGGCGGAGACGCTGTCGTACGAGAGCCCGCGGATCGCGATCGTCTCGGGTCTGACCGGTGCGCTGGTCTCCGCCGAGGAGATCACCAGCCCGGACTTCTGGGTCCGTCACGTCCGCGAGGCCGTGCGCTTCCTGGACGCCGTCCGGACTCTGGAGGCGCAGGGCGTCACCACCTTCATCGAGCTGGGCCCCGACGGGGTGCTCACCGCGATGGCGCAGGAGTGCGTCACCGGCGAGGGCGCGGCCTTCGTGCCGGTGCTGCGCAAGGGCCGTGCCGAGGCCGAGGCGCTCACCGCGGCCGTGGCGCGGGCGCACGTCCGCGGCGTGACGGTGGACTGGGCGGGCCTCTTCGCCCGTACCGGCGCCGCGCGCGTCGACCTGCCGACCTACGCCTTCCAGCGCCGCCGTTACTGGCCGGACGCGCCGGTGCGGGCCCTCGCGGCCCCGGCCGGGGTCGACGGCTGGCGCTACCAGGTGTCCTGGAAGCCGCTGTCGCTGAGCTCCACGGCCCGGCCCACCGGCGTGTGGCTGATCGCCGCGCCCGAGGGCGAGGCGGAGTGGACCGCCGGCGCCGTCCGTACGCTCACCGAGCGCGGCGCCGAGGCGCGACTGGTCGAGCTGGGCGCGGCGGACGGCCGCGCCGGTTACGCCGAGCGGCTCCGCGACGCGGCCGCCGGCGCCGAGGTGGCCGGTGTGCTCTCGCTGCTGGCGCTCGCCGAGGACGGCGGGCTGCTGGCCACGGCCGCGCTCACCCAGGCGCTGGGCGACGCGGGTGTGGACGCCCCGCTGTGGGTGGCCACCCGCGGCGCGGTGTCCACCGGCCGCACCGACGCCCCGGTGGACCCGGTCCGGGCGCAGGTCTGGGGCCTGGGTCGGATCGCCGCCCTGGAGCACCCGGAGCGCTGGGGCGGACTCATCGACCTCCCCGCCCTGCCGGAGACGGCGGACGACCGCGCGTTGACCCGACTGGCCGCGGTGCTCGCCGGCGCCGGCGACGAGGACCAGCTCGCGGTCCGCTCCGCCGGCGTCTTCGGCCGGCGGCTCGTCCGGGCCGCCGCCGCACCGGTCGCCGAGGCCGACGCCTGGCGCCCGCGCGGCTCCGTGCTGGTCACCGGCGGCACCGGCGCGCTGGGCGCCCAGGTCGCCCGCTGGCTCGTGGAGAACGGCGCCGAGCACCTCGTGCTGACCAGCCGTCGCGGCCTGGACGCGCCGGGCGCGGCCGAGCTGCGCGACGAACTCGCGGCCTCCGGGGCCCGGGTCACCGTCGCCGCCTGCGACGTGGCCGACCGGGACGCGCTGGCCGAGCTCATCGCCTCCCTCCCGGCCGAACTGCCGCTGACCGCCGTGCTGCACGCCGCCGGTGTGCTGGACGACGGTGTGCTGGACGCGCTCACTCCGGAGCGGTTCGCGGGCGTCCTGCGGGCCAAGGCGGAGGCCGCGGCCAACCTGGACGAGCTGACGCGTGAGCTGGACCTGTCCGCGTTCGTGCTCTTCTCCTCCATCTCCGGGACGCTGGGCGCCGCCGGTCAGGCCAACTACGGCGCCGCCAACGCCTTCCTGGACGCCCTCGCCGAGCGGCGACGGGCGGAGGGCCTGCCGGCGACGTCGATCGCCTGGGGTCCGTGGGCCGAGGGCGGCATGGCCGCCGACGAGGCCCTGGAGCAGCGCATGCGCCGCGCCGGCCTGCCGCCGATGGACGCCGGTCTCGCGATCAGCGCCCTCCAGCGGGCCCTGGACCTGGACGACGCCGTGCTGGCCGTCGCCGATGTGGACTGGGAGCGGTTCGGTCCCGGCTTCGCCGCCGTACGGCCCAGCCCGCTGCTGTCCGACCTGGCCGAGGTGCGCCAGGCGGCGGCCCGTGCCGCCACCGTCGCCGACCAGCCCGGCCAGGTCGCCGAGCCGGCCTCCTCGCTCGGCCGCCGGCTGCTTGAGCTCGGCGAGTCCGAGCGCGGCACCTTCCTGCTGGACCTGGTCCGCGGCCATGTCGCCGAGGTGCTGGGCCACGCCCACGTCGAGGACGTGGCGGCCGACCGCGCGTTCCGCGAGATCGGCTTCGACTCGCTGACCGCCGTCGAGCTGCGCAACGGCCTCAACGCCGTCACCGGCCTGCGGCTGCCCGCCACCCTCATCTACGACTACCCGACCCCGAACGCCCTCGCCGACCACCTCCTCGCCGAACTCCTCGGCGAGCAGGCCGCGATCACCGGTCCGGTGGTGACGGCCGTGGCCGACGACGACCCGATCGCGATCGTCGCCATGAGCTGCCGCTTCCCCGGTGGCGTGCACACCCCCGAGCAGCTGTGGCAGCTGCTCTCCTCCGGCACGGACGTCATCTCGGGCATGCCCACCGACCGCGGCTGGGACCTGGAGGCGCTCTACAACCCGGACCCGGACGCCGAGGGCACCTCGTACGCCCGGGAAGGCGGCTTCCTGCACGACGTCGCCGACTTCGACCCGACCTTCTTCGGCATCTCGCCCCGCGAGGCCCTCGCCATGGACCCGCAGCAGCGGCTGCTGCTGGAGACCTCGTGGGAGGCGTTCGAGCGGGCCGGGATCGACCCGGCGACGCTGCGCGGCAGCCACGCCGGTGTGTTCGTCGGCACCAACGGCCAGGACTACCTGTCGCTGCTGCTGGGCGGCTCCGAGGGCCTTGAGGGCCACATGGGCACGGGCAACGCGGCCAGCGTGATCTCCGGCCGGCTCTCCTACACCTTCGGCCTCGAAGGCCCCGCGGTCACCATCGACACGGCCTGCTCGTCCTCGCTGGTCGCCCTGCACTCCGCCATCCAGGCGCTGCGCAACGGCGAGTGCTCGCTGGCGCTGGCCGGCGGTGTGACCGTGATGTCCACCCCGGGTGTCTTCATCGACTTCAGCCGGCAGCGCGGGCTCGCGGCCGACGGCCGCATCAAGGCGTTCGCGGCCGGCGCCGACGGCACCGGCTGGGGCGAGGGTGTCGGCATGCTGCTCGTGGAGCGGCTGTCCGACGCGCGTAAGAACGGTCACCCCGTGCTCGCCATCGTGCGGGGCACCGCGGTCAACCAGGACGGCGCCAGCAACGGACTCACCGCCCCCAACGGCCCCTCGCAGCAGCGCGTCATCCGCCAGGCCCTCGCGACGGCCGGGCTCACGGCCACCGAGGTCGACGCGGTCGAGGCGCACGGCACCGGCACCAAGCTCGGCGACCCGATCGAGGCGCAGGCGCTGCTGGCCACCTACGGCCAGGACCGGCCGGAGGACCAGCCGCTGTACCTGGGCTCCATCAAGTCCAACATCGGTCACACGCAGGCCGCCGCGGGCGTCGCGGGCGTGATCAAGATGGTGCTGGCGATGCGCCACGGCGTGCTGCCGCGGACCCTGCACGTGGACGAGCCCACCCCGCACGTCGACTGGACGGCGGGCGACATCGCCCTGCTGACCGAGTCGGTGGAGTGGCCGGAGACCGGCCGTCCGCGTCGCGCGGGCATCTCCTCCTTCGGCTTCAGCGGCACCAACGCCCACGCCATCGTGGAGCAGGCGCCTGCCGAGGAGCAGCCGGAGCTGACCGCTCCGGCGCGCGGCGAGGCCCCGGCCCTGCTGCCGGTGGTTCTGTCCGCCCGCACCGGTGAGGGCCTGCGCGCCCAGGCCGAGCGGCTGCGCGCGCACCTGACCGAGGAGCCGGACACGGCGCTGGTGGACCTCGGCTACACCCTGACCGCGCACCGCGCCCGCTTCGAGGAGCGGGCCACGCTCCTCGCCGGGGACCGGGACGCCCTCGCGGCGGGCCTGGCGGCCCTGGCACGGGGCGAGTCGGCCACGGGACTGGTCACCGGCTCGGCGAGCGCCGACAAGACCGCGTTCCTCTTCACGGGTCAGGGCAGCCAGCGGCTGGGCATGGGTCGCGAGCTGTACGCGGCGTACCCGGTGTTCGCGGAGGCGCTGGACGCGGTCTGCGACGAGTTGGACCGGCACCTGGAGCGTCCGCTGAAGACGGTGGTCTTCGGGGACGACGCCGAACTGCTGGACCAGACCGGTTACACCCAGCCGGCGCTCTTCGCGGTCGAGGTGGCGCTCTTCCGCCTGGTCGAAGCCTGGGGTGTGAAGGCGGACTTCCTCTCCGGTCACTCGATCGGCGAGCTGGCGGCCGCCCATGTCGCCGGTGTGCTGTCCCTGGAGGACGCCTGCACGCTGGTGGCCGCGCGCGGCCGGCTGATGCAGGCGCTGCCGACCGGTGGCGCGATGATCGCTGTCCAGGCGTCGGAGGACGAGGTCCTGCCGCTGCTCACCGAGGGTGTCAGCATCGCGGCCCTCAACGGCCCCACCTCCGTGGTGATCGCGGGTGACGAGGACGCGGCGCTTGCGATCGCGGCGGGCTTCGAGGCGCAGGGTTGTAAGACCAAGCGCCTCACGGTGTCGCATGCCTTCCACTCGCCCCGTATGGACGCGATGTTGGAGGACTTCCGCGCGGTCGCGGAGACCCTCTCGTACGAGGCTCCCCGTGTCCCGATCGTCTCGGGTCTGACCGGTGCGCTGGTCTCCGCCGAGGAGATCACCACGGCCGACTTCTGGGTCCGCCACGTCCGCGAGGCCGTGCGCTTCCTGGACGCGGTGCGCACCCTGGAGGCTCAGGGCGTCGCCACCTTCGTGGAGTTGGGCCCCGACGGGGTGCTGACCGCCATGGCGCAGGAGTGCGTCGTGGACGCCGGCGCGGTGGCGTGCGCCGCCGTGCTGCGCAAGGGCCGCGACGAGGCGGAGACGCTGCTCGGCGCGCTGGCGCGGGCGCACGTCCGCGGCGCGAAGGTGGACTGGGCGGCGTACTACGCGGGCACCGGCGCCTCTCGGGTTGAGCTGCCGACCTACGCCTTCCAGCGCGAGCGCTACTGGCCGAAGGTCTCGGCGCTGTACCTCGGCGACGTCGCCGCGGTGGGTCTCGGCCAGGCCGGGCACCCGCTGCTCGGGGCGAGCGCCGAACTGCCGGGCGCCGACGGGATCCTGTTCACCAGCCGCCTGGCGCTGTCGACGCACCCCTGGCTGGCGGACCACACCATCATGGACACGGTCCTGCTGCCGGGCACCGCGTTCGTCGAGCTGGCGATCCGCGCCGGCGACCAGGTCGGCTGCGAGCACCTCGAAGAGCTGACGCTGGAGGCGCCGCTGGTCCTGCCCGAGCAGGGCGGCGTCCAACTGCGGCTGTGGGTCGGCGCGGCCGACGCCTCGGGCCGCCGCCCGCTGGCCTTCCACTCCCGGCTGGAGAACCTCCCGGCCGAGGAGGCGTGGACCCGGCACGCCAGCGGTGTCCTCGCGGCCGCCGCGGACCGCGCGGAGCCGGCGTTCGAGCTGAGCGCCTGGCCGCCGGCCGGGGCGGCCGAGATCGAGGTCGGGGACCGCTACGCGCACCTGCGGGACGTCGGCTTCGCCTACGGCCCCGCCTTCCAGGGCCTGCGCAGGGCCTGGCGGCGCGACGGCGAGATCTTCGCCGAGGTGCTGGTGCCGGAGGACGCCCAGGCGGCGGACTTCGGGCTGCACCCGGCGCTGCTGGACTCGGCGCTGCACGCACTGGGCCTCGGCGGCCTGGGCGGCACCGAGACCCAGGGCCGACTGCCGTTCGCCTGGGCCGGGGTGTCGCTGCTCGCCAGCGGCGCCTCCAGCCTGCGCGTCCGGATGGCCGCCACCGGCGGCGACGGCGTGCTGTTGGAGATCGCGGACGCGACCGGCGCGCGGGTCGCCGCGGTCGACTCGCTCGCGCTGCGTCCGGTCACGGCCGAGCAGCTGCGCAGCGCCCGCACGACCTACCACGAGTCCCTCTTCCACCTGGAGTGGGTCGAGCCGGCGGCCGTGGCCGCCGCGACCGCCGCGGACCGCTGGGCGGTCCTCGGCTCGGCCGCCCTCGTCGGCGCGGACGTCCCGGCGTACGCCGCTTACGCGGACCTCGTCGCGGCGATCGACGCGGGCGTCCCGGCGCCGGAGTTCGTCCTCGTCTCGCCGTCCGCCGACGCGGCCGGCGTGGACGCGGCGGCCGCCGCCCACCGGGCCGGCGCCGAGGCGCTCGCCCTGGTGCGGGCGTGGCTGGCCGAGGAGCGCTTCGCCGACTCCCGCCTCGTCGTGCTGACCTCGGGGGCCGCGGCCACCGAGGCCGGCGCGCCGGTGACCGACCTGGCGGGCGCGACCGTACGGGGCCTGCTGCGCTCGGCGCAGTCGGAGAACCCGGACCGCGTCCTCCTGGTCGACCTCGACGGGCACGCCGACTCGCTCGCCGCGCTGCCCGCCGCACTGACCGCCGGTGAGCCGGAGCTCGCCATCCGGGAAGGCGCCCTCAAGGCGCCGCGACTGGCCCGCGCGGCCTCGGCGGACGACGCCGACGCCACCGTCTGGAACCCGGACGGCACGGTGTTGGTGACGGGTGCCAGCGGCTCGCTGGGCGGCCTGTTCGCCCGGCACCTGGTGGCCGAGCACGGGGTGCGGAGTCTGCTGCTGGTGAGCCGGCGGGGCGCCGAGGCGCCCGGCGCGGCCGAACTCGCCGCGGAGCTGGCGGAGTCCGGTGCGTCGGTGACGTGGGCGGCCTGTGATGTGGCCGATCGGGAGGCGTTGGCCGCCGTCATCGCGACGGTTCCGGTGGAGCGTCCGCTGTCCGGTGTGGTGCACACGGCCGGTGTGTTGGACGACGGCACGATCGGTTCGCTGACTGCCGAGCGGCTTGCGCACGTCTTCCGTCCGAAGGTGGACGCGGCCTGGAACCTGCATGAGCTGACGCGGGATCTGGATCTGTCGGCCTTCGTGGTGTTCTCCTCGGCCGCCGGCGTCTTCGGCGGGGCGGGTCAGGGCAACTACGCGGCGGCCAACGCCTTCCTGGACGCCCTCGCCCAGCACCGCCGGGCGAACGGCCTGCCCGCCACTTCCCTCGCCTGGGGCCTCTGGGCCGGCGGCGGCATGGGCGACACCCTGGACGAGGCCGACATCACCCGGATGCGGCGCGCCGGAGTGCCCCCGCTGTCCGTCGCGGACGGGCTGCGGCTCTTCGACGCCGCCCTCACCACGGGCGACGCGACGCTGGTCCCGATGCGGCTGGACCTCGCGGCCCTGCGCACGCAGGCCGCGAACGGCCCGGTCTCCGCGCTGCTGCGCGGCCTGGTCCGCGTCCCGGCGCGCCGCGCGGTGGACGCCGTCGCGGCGGGCGCGGGCGAGTCCGGCCTCGTCCAGCGGCTCACCGGGCTGAGCCCGGCCGAGCAGGAGCGGACCCTCCTGGACCTGGTCCGTACGCAGGTGGCGACCGTGCTCGGCTACGCCGGGGCGGAGACCATCGGCTCCGGTCGGGCGTTCAAGGAGCTCGGCTTCGACTCGCTGACCGCGGTCGAGCTGCGCAACCAGCTGAACGCGGTGACGGGGCTGCGGCTCCCGGCGACGCTGATCTTCGACTACCCGGACCCGACCGTCCTCGCCCGCCATCTGCGGACCGAGCTCGTCGGTGACGAGGTCGTGACCGCGGCCCCGGAGACCACCGTCATGGTGGCCGACGACGAGCCGATCGCCATCGTCGGCATGAGCTGCCGCTTCCCGGGCGGCATCACCAGCCCCGAGGAGCTGTGGCAGCTCGTCCTGGGCTCGGTGGACGCGATCTCCGGCTTCCCGGCCGACCGCGGCTGGGACCTGGACGGGCTGCACGGCGACACCCCCGGGGCGTCCGGCACCAGCTCCACCATCGAGGGCGGTTTCCTGCACGAGGCTGCCGAGTTCGACCCGGCGTTCTTCGGGATCAACCCGCGTGAGGCCCTCGCGATGGACCCGCAGCAGCGGCTGCTGCTGGAGACCTCGTGGGAGGCGTTCGAGCGGGCGGGCATCGACCCGACCTCGGTGCGCGGCAGCAGGACCGGCGTCTTCGCCGGCGTCATGTACCACGACTACCTGACGCGGCTCACGGCCGTGCCGGAGGACCTGGAGGGCTACCTCGGCACCGGCGCCGCGGGCAGCGTCGCCTCCGGCCGGGTGTCGTACACCTTCGGCCTGGAGGGCCCGGCGGTCACCATCGACACGGCGTGCTCGTCGTCGCTGGTGGCGCTGCACCTGGCGGCGCAGGCGCTGCGCAACGGCGAGTGCTCGATGGCGCTGGCCGGCGGTGTGACCGTGATGGCCACCCCGGACACGTTCATCGACTTCAGCCGTCAGCAGGGCCTGTCGACCGACGGCCGCTGCAAGTCCTTCGCCGCGGCGGCGGACGGCACCGGCTGGTCCGAGGGCGCGGGCATGCTGCTCGTGGAGCGCCTGTCGGACGCGCGGAGGAACGGCCACCCGGTCCTCGCCGTCGTGCGGGGCACCGCGGTCAACCAGGACGGCGCCAGCAACGGTCTGACGGCGCCGAACGGCCCGTCGCAGCAGCGCGTGATCCGCGCGGCGCTCGCCAACGCGGGCGTCTCGGCGGCCGAGGTCGACGTGGTCGAGGCGCACGGCACCGGCACCACGCTGGGTGACCCGATCGAGGCGCAGGCGCTGCTGGCCACCTACGGCCAGGAGCGGCCGGAGGGGCAGCCGCTGTGGCTGGGCTCCTTCAAGTCGAACGTGGGCCACACCCAGGCCGCGGCCGGCGTCGGCGGCATCATCAAGATGGTCATGGCGATGCGCCACGGCGTGCTGCCCAAGACCCTGCACGTCGACGAGCCCACCCCGCACGTGGACTGGGCGGCCGGCGACATCGAGCTGCTGACCGAGGCCCAGGAGTGGCCGGAGACCGGCCGTCCGCGCCGCGCGGGCGTCTCCTCCTTCGGCGTGAGCGGCACCAACGCCCACACCATCCTCGAGCAGGCGCCCGAGGAGGCCCCCGCCCGGCCCGCCGCCCCGGCGGCGGAGCTCCCGGCGGTCCCGTGGGTGCTGTCGGGCAGGTCCGAGGCCGCGCTGCGCGGCCAGGCCGAGCGGCTCCTCGCCCACTTGGACGCGCACACCGAGCTCGACGCCACCGACGTGGCCCACTCGCTGGCGACCGGCCGGGCGGCGCTGGAGCGGCGCGCGGTCGTCGTCGGCGACGACCGCGTCGGCCTCCGCGCCGGCCTGGACGCCCTGGCGCGCGGCACCACCGCCGCGGGCCTGACCACGGGCACCGCCGCCGAGGGCAAGACGGCGTTCCTGTTCACCGGTCAGGGCAGCCAGCGGCTGGACATGGGCCGTGAGCTCTACGACGCCTACCCGGTCTTCGCGGAGGCGTTCGACGCGGTCTGCGACGAGCTGGACCGGCACCTGGAGCGTCCGCTGAAGACCGTGGTCTTCGGGGACGACGCCGAACTGCTGGACCAGACCGGCTACACCCAGCCCGCGCTGTTCGCCGTCGAGGTGGCCCTGTACCGCCTGGTGGCGGGCTGGGGCCTGCGGCCCGACTTCCTGTCGGGTCACTCGATCGGCGAGCTGGCGGCCGCGCATGTCGCGGGCGTTCTCTCGCTGGCGGACGCCGCCAAGCTGGTGGCGGCGCGTGGTCGTCTGATGCAGGCGCTGCCGACGGGTGGCGCGATGATCGCGGTGCAGGCGTCGGAGGACGAGGTCCTTCCGCTGCTGAACGATCGCGTGAGCATCGCGGCGCTCAACGGCCCCACCTCCGTGGTGATCGCGGGCGACGAGCACGCCGCGGTTGAGATCGCGAGCGGCTTCGAGGCGCAGGGTCGTAAGACCAAGCGGCTCACTGTCTCGCACGCCTTCCACTCGCCCCGTATGAACGCGATGTTGGAGGACTTCCGCGCGGTGGCGGAGACGCTGTCGTACGAGAGCCCTCGTATCCCGATCGTCTCGGGTCTGACCGGTGCGCTGGTCTCCGCCGAGGAGATCACCACGGCCGACTTCTGGGTCCGGCACGTCCGCGAGGCCGTGCGCTTCCTGGACGCCGTCCGGACGCTGGAGGCGCAGGGCGTCACCACCTTCGTGGAGCTGGGCCCCGACGGCGTGCTCACCGCGATGGCGCAGGAGTGCGTCACCGGCGAGGGCGCGGCGTTCGTGGCCGCGCTGCGGAAGGGCCGTGCCGAGGCCGAGTCGGTGACCGGCGCGCTGGCCGCGCTGCACGTCCGGGGCGTCGTCCTGGACTGGGCGGCGTTCTTCGCCGGCACCGGCGCGGCGCGGGTCGACCTGCCGACGTACGCCTTCCAGCGGCAGCGCTACTGGGTCGAGTCCCCCGAGGGGCCGGCCCAGGGCGGCGCGCTGACCGCGGACGCGGTGGACGCGCGGTTCTGGGAGGCCGTGGAGCGCGAGGACCTGGAGGCCCTCGCGGGCACGCTGCGCTCCGAGAGCGCCGACGAGCTGTCCTCGCTCGGCGCCGTCCTGCCGATGCTGTCCTCGTGGCGGCGTCAGCAGACCGAGCTGTCGACCGTCGACGCCTGGCGCTACCAGGCGACCTGGAAGCCGGTGACCCTCCGCTCCGAGGGCGCGCCGAGCGGTCGCTGGCTGGTCGTCACCGCCGCGGAGCAGGCCGACGCGGCCTGGGCCGAGGGCGTCGTACGGATGCTGGCGGCGCGCGGCGCCGAGGCCCGGCTGATCGAGCTGGGTGCCGAGGGCGACCGCGGGTCGGTGGCCGAGCGGCTGCGCGCGGAGGCCGGTGACGGCGCGGTGGCGGGCGTGTTCTCGCTGCTGGCCGTCGCGGGTGACACCGGGCTGCTCCGTACGCTCGCGCTGACGCAGGCGCTGGGTGACGCGGGCGTGGACGCGCCGCTGTGGGTGGCCACGCGTGGTGCGGTGTCCGTCGGCCGGTCCGACGCCTCGGTGGACCCGGTGCAGGCGCGGATCTGGGGCCTTGGCCGGGTGGCGGCGCTGGAGCTGCCGGAGCGCTGGGGCGGACTCATCGATCTCCCGGCCCTGCCGGAGACGCCGGACGAGCGGGCGCTGTCCCGGCTCGCCGGGGTGCTCTCCGGCCGTGACGGCGAGGACCAGGTGGCGGTCCGCTCGTCCGGTGTCTTCGGGCGCCGGCTGACCCGGGGCGCGGCCCCGGCGAAGGCCGGGCGCGCCTGGCGGCCCGGGACCGGCACGGTGCTGGTCACCGGCGGCACGGGTGCGCTGGGCGGCCATGTGGCGCGCTGGCTGGTGGGCCAGGGTGCCGATCACCTGGTGCTGACCAGCCGTCGGGGCCTGGAGGCCCCGGGCGCGGCCGAGCTCCGCGAGGAACTCGTCGCGCTGGGCGCCCGGGTCACCGTCGCCGCGTGCGACGTGGCCGACCGTGCGGCGCTCGCCGCGCTGATCGCCTCGCTCCCCGAGGAACTGCCGCTCACCGCCGTGGTGCACGCGGCCGGTGTGCTGGACGACGGCGTGTTGGACGCGCTCACCCCGGAGCGGTTCGCGGGCGTCCTGCGGGCCAAGGCGGAGGCCGCGGCCAACCTGGACGAGCTGACCCGGGACCTGGAGCTGTCCGCGTTCGTGCTCTTCTCCTCGATCGCCGGTTCCATGGGCGCCGCGGGGCAGGGCAACTACGCCGCCGCGAACGCCTTCCTGGACGCGCTGGCCGAGCGTCGGCGTGCCGAGGGGCTGCCGGCGACGTCGGTGGCCTGGGGCCCGTGGGCCGAGGGCGGCATGGCCGCCGACGAGGCCCTGGAGCAGCGCATGCGCCGCGCCGGCGTCCCGCCGATGGCGGCGGAGCTGGCGATCGCCGCGCTCCAGCGGGCGCTGGACCTGGACGAGACCGCGGTGACCATCGCGGACGTCGACTGGGCACGGCTCGCGCCGGGCTTCACCGCCGTACGGCCCAGCGCCCTGCTGCGGGAGCTGCCCGAGGCGCGCGCCGCGCTGGAGGCCGAGGCGGCCCAGGCGTCCGGCGCGGGCGCGGCCGCCGAGGACGAGTCCTCGCTGGCCCAGCGGCTGGCCGGGCTGTCCGCGGCCGAGGCCGAGCGGGCGCTGCTGGACCTGGTGCGCTCCGCGGTGGCGGACGTGCTGGGCCACGCCGACGCCGAGGCGATCGAGGCCGGCCGGGCCTTCCGGGAGCTGGGCTTCGACTCGCTGACCGCGGTCGAGCTGCGCAACCGGCTCAACTCGGTGACCGGACTGCGGCTGCCGCCCACCCTGGTCTACGACTACCCGTCGTCGGCGGCGCTCGCCGACCACCTCAGGACCGAGGTCCTGGGCGAGGAGAGCGCGGTCGTCGCCGGCCCCGCCGCCCCCGTGGCGGCCGTGGCCGACGACCCGATCGCGATCGTCGGCATGAGCTGCCGCTTCCCCGGCGGTGTGCGCACCCCCGAGGAGCTGTGGCGGCTGCTGGCCTCCGGCCGGGACGCCGTCACCGGCTTCCCCGCCGACCGCGGCTGGGACCTCGACGGGCTGTACGACCCGGAGTCCGACGGCGAGAACACCAGCTACGTCCGTGAGGGCGGCTTCCTGACCGACGCCGGCGCCTTCGACGCGGCGTTCTTCGGGATCTCGCCGCGCGAGGCCGTCGCGATGGACCCGCAGCAGCGGCTGCTGCTGGAGACCTCGTGGGAGGCGTTCGAGCGGGCCGGCATCGACCCGGCGACCCTGCGCGGCCAGCAGGTCGGCGTCTTCGCCGGCACCAACGGCCAGGACTACATGTCGCTGGTGCTCAACTCGTCCGACGGCGGCGACGGCTTCATGGGCACGGGCAACGCGGCCAGCGTGATGTCCGGCCGGGTCTCGTACGCCCTGGGCCTGGAGGGCCCGGCGGTGACCGTCGACACGGCCTGCTCGTCCTCGCTGGTGGCGCTGCACTGGGCGATCCAGGCGCTGCGCAACGGCGAGTGCTCGCTGGCGCTGGCGGGCGGCGTGACCGTGATGTCCACGCCGGGCTCGTTCGTCGAGTTCAGCAAGCAGCGCGGGCTCGCCACGGACGGCCGGATCAAGGCGTTCGCGGCCGGCGCCGACGGCACCGGCTGGGGCGAGGGCGTGGGCATGCTGCTCGTGGAGCGGCTCTCCGACGCCCGGCGCAACGGCCACCCGGTGCTCGCGATCGTGCGCGGCAGCGCCGTCAACCAGGACGGCGCCAGCAACGGTCTGACGGCGCCGAACGGCCCGTCGCAGCAGCGGGTGATCCGCCAGGCGCTCGCCAGCGCCGGGCTGACGACCGCGGACGTGGACGCGGTGGAGGCGCACGGCACCGGCACCACGCTGGGCGACCCGATCGAGGCGCAGGCGCTGCTGGCCACCTACGGCCAGGAGCGGGCCGCGGACCGGCCGCTGTACCTGGGCTCCATCAAGTCCAACATCGGTCACACGCAGGCCGCGGCGGGCGTCGCGGGTGTGATGAAGATGGTGCTGGCGCTTCAGCACGGCGTGCTGCCGCAGACGCTGCACGTGGACGAGCCGACCCCGCACGTCGACTGGTCGGCGGGCGAGATCGCGCTGCTGACGGAGTCGGTGGAGTGGCCGGAGACCGGCCGCCCGCGCCGGGCCGCCGTCTCCGCGTTCGGCATCAGCGGCACCAACGCGCACACCCTCCTGGAGCAGGCGCCGACGGAGGCGCCGGCGGAGACCGCCGCCACCGCTCCGGTGGCGGAGCTCCCGGTGCTGCCGTGGGTGCTGTCGGGCAAGTCCGAGGCCGCGCTGCGCGGCCAGGCCGAGCGGCTGCGGGCGCACCTCGCCGAGCGGCCCGAGGCGGACGCGGTGGACGTGGCGTACTCGCTGGCCACCACCCGCGGCGCCCTGGACCACCGGGCCGTGCTGGCCGCCGAGGACCGGGACGGGCTGCTGCGCGGCCTGACCGCCCTCGCTCGCGGCGAGGCGGCCGAGGCGGCGGTGCCCGGCCTGACCCGGGGTTCGGCCACGACCGGCAAGGCGGCGTTCCTGTTCACGGGTCAGGGCAGCCAGCGGCTGGGTATGGGCCGTGAGCTGTACGACGCGTACCCGGTGTTCGCGGACGCGCTGGACGCGGTCTGCGCGCACCTGGACGGGCATCTGGAGCGTCCGCTGAAGGACGTGGTCTTCGGCGACGACGCCGAGCTGCTGCACCAGACCGGCTTCACCCAGCCCGCGCTGTTCGCGGTCGAGGTGGCGCTGTTCCGTCTGGTCGAGGCGTGGGGTGTGAAGGCGGACTTCCTCTCCGGTCACTCGATCGGCGAGCTGGCCGCCGCGCATGTCGCGGGTGTGCTGTCCCTGGAGGACGCCTGCACCCTGGTGGCCGCCCGCGGTCGCCTGATGCAGGAACTCCCGGCGGGCGGCGCGATGATCGCCGTCCAGGCGTCCGAGGAGGAGGTGCTGCCGCTGCTCACCGAGGGCGTCAGCGTCGCCGCCCTCAACGGCCCCACCTCCGTGGTCGTCGCGGGTGACGAGGACGCGGCTCTGCGGATCGCCGCGAGCTTCGAGCAGCAGGGTCGTAAGACCAAGCGCCTGACCGTCTCGCACGCCTTCCACTCGCCGCGCATGGACGCGATGCTGGCGGACTTCCGCGCGGTGGCCGAGGGGCTGACGTACGAGGCTCCGCGTATCCCGATCGTGTCGAACCTGACCGGTGCCCTGGCCTCCGCCGAGGAGATCACCAGCCCGGACTTCTGGGTCCGGCACGTCCGGGAGGCGGTCCGCTTCCTCGACGGCGTCCGCGCCCTGGAGGAGCTCGGCGCCACCACCTTCGTGGAGCTGGGCCCGGACGGGGTGCTCACCGCCATGGCGCAGGACTGCCTGGCGGAGCCCGACCGCGCCGAGCTCGTGCCGGCGCTGCGCAAGGGCCGGGCGGAGGCGCAGGCGGCGACCGACGCGCTGGCGCGGCTGTTCGTCCGGGGCGCGGCCCCGGACTGGGAGGCGTTCTTCGCCGGTACGGGCGCGCGCCGCGTGTCCCTGCCGACCTACGCCTTCCAGCGGCACCACTACTGGGCCGACGCCCTGCTCAGCCTTGACGAGTACGCCTCGATGGGGCTCGGCGCCGCCGGTCACCCGCTGCTGGGTGCCGCGGTGGAGCTGCCCGACTCGGACGCGTTCCTCTTCTCCGGCCGGCTGTCGCTGCGCTCGCACGGCTGGCTGGCGGACCACACGGTCGGGGACGTGGCGCTGGTGCCGGGCTCGGCCTTCGTGGAGCTGGCCGTCCGCGCCGGCGACCAGGCCGGCTGCGAGCTGCTGGAGGAGCTGGAGTTGGAGGCGCCGCTGGTGCTTCCGGCCCACGGTGGGGTGCAGCTGCGGGTGTCGGTCGGCGAGCCCGACGACACCGGCCGCCGCACGCTGGCCGTCCACTCCCGCCCGGAGCGCGGCGACCAGCCGTGGACCCGGCACGCCAGCGGCCTGCTGGCCACCGGCGGGCCCGCGGCGGACCCGGCGGGCGCGGCCGAGACGGCCGTCTGGCCGCCGGCCGAGGCGCAGCCGGTGCCGGCCGACGAGGTCTACGCCCGGCTGGCCAGGACCGGTCTGCTGCACGGCCCGGCCTTCCAGGGCCTGGAGCGCGTGTGGCGGCGCGGTGCGGAGCTCTTCGCCGAGGTCCGCGTCGCGGAGGACCGGCAGCCGGAGGCCGCGCGCTTCGCGCTGCACCCGACGCTGCTGGACGCCGCGCTCCAGCCGCTGGCGCTGCTGGCGGCGGACACCGAGGGTGCCGCGCTGGCGGGTTCGTGGCGCGGGGTGAGCGTGCGCGCGGTCGGCGCGGACGCGCTGCGGGTGCGGCTGGCCCCGGCCGCCGACCCGGCCCAGGACGGGGCGGTCTCGGTGGTCGTGGCCGACGCGGCGGGCTCGCTCGTCGCGACCGTCGACGCGCTGGCCACCCGGCCGCTGGACGTGGACCGGATCGCCGGCGCGTCCACGGCCACGGCCGGCCGCCACGAGTCGCTGTTCCGCATTGACTGGACGACGGTGCCGACGGTGCCGGCGCTGCCGGCCTCCCCGGCGGCCCCCGTCGAGCGGTTCGCCGTCGTCGGCGGCGACGAGCTCAAGCTGGGCGTCGCGCTGGAGTCGGCCGGGGCGCGCGCCGAGGCGTACGACGACCTCGCCGCGCTGAACGCGGCCGTCGCGGCGGGAGGCGCCGCCCCGGACACGGTGCTGCTGCCGCTGCTGTCCGAGCCGGGCGACCCGTCCGGCGAGGACCTCGCCGCGGCCGTCCACGCCGCCTCCCACCGCGCCCTGAGCCTGCTTCAGGAGTGGCTGAACGGCGGCCGACCGGGCGCCGCGCGGCTGGTGGTCGTCACCCGCGGCGCGGTCGCCGCGGCCGGCGACACCGCAGTCACGGACCTGGTGAACGCGCCGGTCTGGGGCCTGCTGCGGGCCGCACAGGCGGAGAACCCCGAGCAGTTCCTGCTGCTCGACGTGGACAGCGACGCCTCGTTCGCGGCCATCCCGGGCGCGCTCGCCTCGGGCGAGCCGGAGCTGGCGCTCCGCGCGGGCACGGCGTACGCGCCGCGCCTGGCCCGGGTCGAGACCGCGGCCGGCGTCCCGGCTGCCCTCGACCCCGAGGGCACCGTCCTGATCACCGGGGCCACCGGTGGTCTGGGCCGGCTGCTGGCCAGGCACCTGGTCGCCGAGCACGGCGCCCGTCGCCTGCTGCTCGTCAGCCGGCGCGGTCCGGCCGCCGAGGGCATGGCGGAGCTCACCGCGGAACTGCGCGAGCTGGGCGCCGAGGCCACCGTGGCCGCCTGTGACGCCGCCGACCGGGAGGCGCTGGCCGCCCTGCTGGCGAGCGTCCCGGCGGAGCACCCGCTCACGGCCGTGGTGCACACCGCGGGCGTGCTCGACGACGGCGTCATCGACCTGCTGACGCCGGAGCGGGTGGACCGGGTGCTCGCGCCCAAGGTCGACGCCGCGGTCAACCTGCACGAGCTGACCCGGGAGCTGGACCTGTCCGCCTTCGTGCTCTACTCGGCGGCGGCCGGCACCCTCGGCAGCCCCGGTCAGGGCAGCTACTCGGCGGCCAACGTCTTCCTGGACGCCCTCGCCCGGCACCGTCGGGCCCGCGGCCTGGCCGCCGTGTCCCTGGTGTGGGGCATGTGGGCCGAGGAGCGCGGCATGGCCGGCACGCTCGACGCGGCCGACCTCAGCCGGTCGGCGCGCGGCGGTGTGCTGCCGCTGTCCGGGACGGAGGGCCTGGCCCTGTTCGACGCGGCCCGCGCGGCCGACGAGCCGGTGCTGGTGCCGGTGCGGCTGGACCTGGCCGCCCTGCGCGCCAACGCCGCCGCCGGGGAGCTGCTGCCGCTCTACCGCGGCCTGGTGCGCACCCCCGCCCGCCGCGCCGCGGAGTCCGGGCGTCCCGCCGTGGCCGCCGAGGCGACGGCCGAGACGCTGGCGGCGCAGCTCGCCGGCCTGTCCGAGGCCGAGCAGCAGCGCACCGTGCTGGACCTGGTGCGCCGTCAGGTGGCGGCCGTCCTGGGCTACGCGTCCAAGGACCAGGTCGGCGCCGAGCAGGCGTTCAAGGAGCTCGGCTTCGACTCGCTGACCGCCGTGGAGCTCCGCAACCGCCTCAACGCGGCCAGCGGGCTGCGGCTCTCGGCGACGCTGGTCTACGACTACCCGACCCCGCTGGCGCTGGCGCGCCAGCTGCGGGCCGAGGTGGCGCCGGAGGCCGCGGAGCCCGGGATCTCCGTCCTGGAGGAGCTGGAGCGGCTGGAGAACACCCTGTCCGCCCTGGCGCCGGACGACCTCGCCGCGATGGCCGAGGACGAGGCGGCCCACGACCGGGTCGCGGTGCGCCTGCAGTCCCTGCTGACGAAGTGGAACGACGTTCGGAACGCCGCGGACGACACCGCCGGGGCGAACGCGCTCGAAGAGGCCAGTGACGACGAGCTCTTCGACTTCATCGACAAGAGGTTCGGCACGAGCTGAGAAAAACCTGCCGAGAAAACCAGCCGAGAGATTCGGCTGAGAGTTCCGGCTGAGAAATCCGGCTGAGAAATCCGTGCGGGCCGGGGGAAACGCCCCGGCCCGCACCACGGGGGAGACTCGGCGGCCCGAAGCGCGGCAGCACCACCCCACAGACCACCCCGACGATTCACCGCACGCGAAGAGGAAACGCCACATGGCGAATGAAGCAAAGCTCCGCGAGTATCTGAAGAAGGTCACCACAGAACTCGACGAGGCGTACCGGCGACTTCAGGGCTTCGAGGACCAGGCCCGCGAGCCGATCGCCATCGTGGCCATGAGCTGCCGGTTCCCCGGTGGCATCCGCACCCCCGAGGAGCTGTGGCGGCTGCTGGCCGCCGGCGGCGACGCGGCGACGGAGTTCCCCGCCGACCGCGGCTGGGACCTGCGGAACCTGTTCGACGCGGACCCGGACACCCCGGACACCACCTACACCCGGGAGGGCGGGTTCCTCGAGGACGCCACCCGTTTCGACCCCGGCTTCTTCGGGATCTCGCCGCGCGAGGCCATGGCGATGGACCCGCAGCAGCGGCTGCTGCTGGAGACCTCGTGGGAGGCGTTCGAGCGGGCCGGCATCGACCCGGCCGCCCTCCGTGGCAGCCAGACCGGCGTCTTCGCCGGCATCAACGCCTCCGACTACCTGTCGGTGGCACTGGACGCCGAGGAGGACTTCGGCGGGCACCTGGGCACCGGCAACTCCGCCAGCGTGCTCTCCGGCCGGGTCTCCTACGCGTTCGGCCTGGAGGGCCCGGCGGTCACCGTCGACACCGCCTGCTCCGCCTCGCTGGTGGCGCTGCACCTCGCGGTGCAGGCGCTGCGGCTGGGGGAGTGCTCGCTGGCGCTGGCCGGCGGCGTCCACGTGATGTCCACGCCCGGCCTGTTCATCGAGTTCAGCCGGCAGCGCGGGCTCTCCCAGGACGGTCGCTGCAAGGCGTTCGCGGCCGACGCCGACGGCTTCGGGCCGGCCGAGGGCGTGGGCGTGCTGCTCCTGGAGCGGCTCTCCGACGCCCGTCGACACGGCCACAAGGTGCTCGCGGTCGTCCGCGGCACCGCCATCAACCAGGACGGCGCCAGCAACGGGCTGACCGCGCCCAACGGCCCCTCCCAGCAGCGCGTCATCCGGCGCGCCCTGGCCAACGCCCGGCTGTCCGCCGCCGATGTGGACGTCGTCGAGGCGCACGGCACCGGCACCGCCCTCGGCGACCCGATCGAGGCGCAGGCCCTCCTCGCCACGTACGGCCAGGACCGCCCCGCCGACCAGCCGCTGTTGCTGGGCTCGGTGAAGTCCAACATCGGCCACACCCAGGGCGCCGCGGGCATCGCGGGCGTCATGAAGATGGTGCTCGCCATGCGCCACGGCGTGGTGCCCGAGTCGCTGCACATCGCCGAGCCCTCCCCGCACATCGACTGGGCCGCCGGCTCGGTGGCGCTCGCGCGGGAGGCCACCCCCTGGCCGGAGACCGGACGTCCGCGCCGCGCGGGCATCTCCGCCTTCGGCTTCAGCGGCACCAACGCGCACGCCATCGTGGAGCAGGCCCCGGCCGAGGAGCCGGCCGCCGCCGAGGAGCCGACGCGGCAGCCGGGCGTGCTGCCGTGGGTGCTCTCCGGCAAGGGCGAGGCGGCGCTGCGCGCGCAGGCCGCCAAGCTGCTGGAGCGGCTGGCGGCCGACGCCGGCGCCCGCCCGGTGGACGTGGGCTACTCGCTCGCCGTCACCCGCTCCGCCCTGGAGCGCCGCGCGGCGATCGTCGGCGAGGGCCGCGACGCGCTGCTGACCGGGCTGGAGGCGCTGGCCGCCGGC
Organism: Streptomyces sp. LX-29; assembly: GCF_029541745.1. NCBI lineage: Bacteria > Bacillati > Actinomycetota > Actinomycetes > Kitasatosporales > Streptomycetaceae > Streptomyces > Streptomyces sp. LX-29. The sequence goes on from NZ_CP089746.1 coordinate 5,261,781, forward strand.
TCGATGGCGCCCGGTGTGGTGCAGGGTTCGGCCGTCGACGGCCAGGTCGCCTTCGTCTTCCCCGGTCAGGGCTCCCAGTGGGCGGGGATGGCGGTCGGGCTGATGGACGCCTCGCCGGTGTTCGCGGCCCGGATCGAGGAGTGCGCCGCCGCGCTGGCGGAGTTCTGCGACTGGTCGCTGGTGGACGTCCTGCGGGGTGTCGAGGGTGCGCCGTCGTTGGAGCGGGTGGACGTGGTCCAGCCGGTGCTGTTCGCGGTGATGGTCTCTCTGGCGGAGCTGTGGCGCTCGCTGGGCGTGCGCGCCGACGCGGTGGTCGGCCACTCGCAGGGTGAGATCGCCGCCGCGTGTGTGGCGGGGATCCTGTCCCTTCAGGACGCGGCGCGGGTGGTCGCGCTGCGCAGCCAGGCGATCGGTCGGGGGCTGGCGGGCAAGGGCGGCATGGTGTCGATCGCCCTGCCGGTGGCCGAGGTCCGGGAGCGGATCGCGGCGTGGGGCGAGGACCGTATCTCGGTGGCGGCCGTCAACGGCCCGTCCTCCGTGGTGGTCTCCGGTGAGCCGGAGGCGCTGGACGAGCTGATCGCCTCCTGCGAGGCGGACGAGGTCCGGGCCCGTAAGGTGCCGGTGGACTACGCCTCGCACTCCGCGCAGGTGGAGCTGCTCCGCGACGAGCTGCTGAAGCTCCTCGCCCCGGTGACGCCGCGGGCGGCCGAGGTGCCGTTCCTGTCGACGGTGACGGGGGAGTGGGTCAAGGGCCCGGAGCTGGACGCCGCGTACTGGTTCACCAACCTCCGTCAGACCGTCGAGCTGGAGAGCGCGGTGCGGCGCCTGCTGGACGAGGGCTTCGGCGCCTTCATCGAGTCCAGCGCCCACCCGGTGCTGACCATGGGCGTGCAGGAGACCGCCGAGGACGCGGGCAGCGAGGCCGCGGCCCTGGGCTCGCTCCGCCGCGACGAGGGCGGCCTCGACCGCTTCCTCACCTCGCTGAGCGAGGCGTGGACGCGCGGTGTGGCGGTCGACTGGGACGCCGTCTACGGCGGCGTCGGCGCCCGGCGCGTCGAACTCCCCACCTATGCCTTCCAGACCGAGCGGTTCTGGCCGGAGGCGGCGCCCGCGCGGGCGGCCGGTGCGGCGCAGGCCGACCCGGTGGACACCCGCTTCTGGGAGACCGTGGAGCGCGAGGACTGGCAGGCGCTGGCCCAGGAGCTCGCGGTCGACGGCGACCAGCCGCTCAGCGCCGTACTCCCGGCGCTCTCCTCCTGGCGCAGGCAGGCCCGCGAGCAGTCCGCGGTGGACGGTTGGCGCTACCGCGTGACCTGGAAGGCGCTGCCCGAGGGCGCCGCCGCGCGGCTCTCCGGCACCTGGCTGCTGGTCGCCCCGGACACCGAGGACGAGCGCGCGACGGCCGTCGCCGCCGCGCTGGGCGAGCGGGGCGCCGACGTACGGCGGATCACGGTGGACGCCACGGCGACCAACCGGGAGGCCCTGGAGGCCCTGGTGCGCGCCGAGCTCGCCGGGGACGACGCGGCGTGCCACGGCGTGCTGTCGCTGCTGCCGTTGGACGAACGCCCCCTCCCCGGGCACGCGGCCCTGCCCGCCGGCGCCGCCGCGCAGCTGGCGCTGATCCAGGCCCTGGGCGACGCCCAGCTCGCCGCCCCGCTGTGGTGCGCCACCAGCGGCGCCGTCTCCACCGGCCGCTCCGACCGGCTGGAGTCCCCGGAGCAGGCGCTGGTCTGGGGCCTCGGCCGGGTGGCCGCCCTGGAGCACCTGGAGCGCTGGGGCGGACTCATCGACCTCCCGGCCCTGCCCGAGTCCCTGGACGAGCGGGCGCTGGGCCGGCTGGCCGGGGTGCTCGCCGGCGACGGCGATGAGGGTCAGGTGGCGATCCGCGCCACCGGCGTCTTCGGACCGCGGCTGGTGCGGGCCGGGCTGGCCGACACCCCGGCCGTACGGGACTGGCGGCCGGCCGGCACCACGCTGGTCACCGGCGGCACGGGCGCGCTGGGCGCACAGGTGGCCCGCTGGCTGGCCCGCAACGGCGCCGAGCACCTGCTGCTCGCCAGCCGCCGCGGCGCCGACGCGCCGGGCGCGGCCGAGCTGCGCGAGGAGTTGACCGCGCTGGGCGCCGAGGTCACCCTCGCCGCCTGCGACGTCGCCGACCGGGAGGCGCTGGCCGCGCTGCTCGCGGAGATCCCGGCCGAGCGGCCGCTGACCGCCGTGGTGCACACCGCCGCGGTGATCGAGGACGGGGTGATCGAGGGGCTGACGCCGGACCAGATGGACCGGGTGCTGCGCCTCAAGGTCGACGCCACCCGTCATCTGCACGAGCTCACCCGCGACCTGGAGCTCTCCGCCTTCGTGCTCTTCTCGCACTTCTCCGCGGTCTTCGGGGCGCCGGGGCAGGGCAACCAGGCGCCGGGCAACGCCTATCTGCACGCCTTCGCCGAGCGGCGACGCGCCGAGGGGCTGCCCGCCACCACGCTCTCCTGGGGCCCGTGGGGCGACGGCACCACCGTCGACGGCGCGGTCGGCGACCGGATGCGCCGCCACGGCATCAACGAGATGGCGCCGGAGCCGGCCGTCGCCGCGCTGCGGCACGCGCTGGACCGGGACGAGACGGCGCTGACCGTCATCGACATGGACTGGCGGCGGTTCACCCTGGCCTTCACCGCCGACCGGCCGCGCCCGCTGCTGCACGAGCTGCCGGAGGCGCGTCAGGTCATCGAGGAGGCGCGGGCCGAGGCCGCCGAGGCCGGGGCCGCCGGGCCGGCGCTGGCCCAGCAACTCGCCGGGCTGCCGGAGACCGAGCGGGAGCGGGTGCTGCTGGACCTGGTCCGCTCGGCGGTGGCGGCGGTCCTCGGGCACGCCGACGCCTCGACCATCGAGGCCGGCCGGGCCTTCAAGGAGCTGGGCTTCGACTCGCTCACCGCGGTCGAACTGCGCAACCGGCTGGGCGCCGCCAGCGGGCTCAAGCTGCCGGCGGCTCTGATCTTCGACCACCCCACGCCCGCCGCCGTGGCCGCGTATCTGCGCGCCGAGGTGGTGCCGGACGAGGCGGCCGGCGGAGCGTCGGTGCTGGAGGAGCTCGACCGGCTGGAGGCGGCGATCGCCGGCAGCACCCCGGACAACGTCACCCGGGCCCGGATCACCATGCGGCTCCAGTCGCTGCTCGGGAAGTGGAACGAGGGCCCGGTCGCCGGTCCCACCGGGCCGACCCCCGCCGCGGCGGCCCCGGCCCCCGAGGCCGCCGAGGTGGTCGAGGAGCTCCAGACGGCCAGCGACGAAGAGCTCTTCGCGTTCATCAACAAGGGGCTCGGAAGGGCCTGATGAACATTTCGCTATTGACGTGCCTTTCGAAGTCGGACAGGATTTCCCGCACTCTCGTATAAGGCTCGGTATTCCCGCTGCCCCCTATCATCCCCCGGTCGTCCAGGGGGTGATAGGGGGCAGTTAGGGGTTGTAGGGCGGGTTAGCCCGGACATAGCCTCTCGCCGAGAAGTCGACTAATTGCTTATTTTCCGATGCCGTCTGCCGTAAATGGGTTGCGTTAAATGGCGAATGAAGAGACGCTGCGGGACTACCTCAAGCTCGTGACGGCGGATCTGCATCAGACTCGTCTTCGCCTGCGTGAGGCGGAGGCCAAGAACCACGACCCCATAGCCATCGTGGGGATCGGCTGCCGCTACCCCGGCGGTGTGCGTTCCGCCGAGGACCTGTGGCGGGTCGTCAGCGAGGGTGTGGACGCGGTCAGCGACTTCCCCGTGGACCGCGGATGGAACGTCGACACGATGTACCACCCGGACCCGGACCACCCCGGCACCAGCTATGTGCACGAGGGCGGCTTCGTCGACGCGATCGCCGACTTCGACCCCTCCGTCTTCGGCATCTCGCCGCGCGAGGCGCTGAGCATGGACCCGCAGCAGCGCATGCTGCTGGAGACGTCCTGGGAGGCGTTCGAGCGGGCCGGCGTCGACCCGACGTCCGTGCGCGGCCAGCAGATCGGCGTCTTCGTCGGCACCAGCAACCACGACTACCTGGCGGCGATCCTCAGCTCCACGGAGAACTTCGAGGGCTACTTCGGCACCGGCAACGCCGCGAGCGTCGCCTCCGGCCGCCTGTCGTACACCTTCGGCCTCGAGGGCCCCGCCGCCACCGTCGACACCGCCTGCTCCTCCTCGCTGGTGGCCCTGCACCTGGCGGTGCAGGCGCTGCGCAACAACGAGTGCACGATGGCGCTGGCTGGCGGCGCGACCCTGATGTGCGCCCCCGGCGTCTTCGTCGACTACAGCAAGATGCGCGGCCTCGCCCTGGACGGCCGCTCCAAGCCCTTCGCCCCCGAGGCCGACGGCTTCTGCCTCGGCGAGGGCGTCGGCGTGCTGCTGGTCGAGCGGCTCTCCGACGCGCGGCGCAAGGGCCACCCGGTGCTCGCCGTCATCCGCGGCACCGCCGTCAACCAGGACGGCGCCAGCAACGGCCTCACCTCGCCCAACGGCCCCTCCCAGCAGCGCGTCATCCTCCAGGCGCTGGCCAACGCCCGGCTCACCCCGGACCAGGTCGACGCCGTCGAGGCGCACGGCACCGGCACCGCGCTCGGCGACCCGATCGAGGCCGACGCGCTGCTCGCCACCTACGGCCAGGACCGCCCCGAGGGCCGGCCGCTGCTGCTCGGCTCCGTCAAGTCCAACATCGGCCACGCCCAGGCGGGCGCCGGCGTCGGCGGCGTCATCAAGATGGTCATGGCGCTGAAGCACGGCGTGCTGCCCAAGACGCTGCACCTGACCGAGCCGACCCCGCACGTCGACTGGACCTCCGGCGACATCGAGCTGCTGACCGAGGCCCGGGAGTGGCCGGAGACCGGCCAGCCGCGGCGCGCCGGCGTCTCCTCGTTCGGCATGTCCGGCACCAACGCGCACACCATCATCGAGGAGGCCCCGGCCCCCGCCGCCGAGGAGACGGCGGACGCGGCGGACCCCGCCCCCGCCGCCCGCCCGCCGCTCACCCCCGTCGTGCTGTCCGGCAAGGACCAGGGCGCGCTCCGCGCCCAGGCCGCCCAGCTGCACGCCCACCTGACCTCGGGCCGGCCCGCCGCCGACCTGGTCGACCTCGGCTACTCGCAGGCCGTCACCCGCCCCGCCCTCGACCGGCGCGCCGCCGTCGTCGCGGCCGACCGCGACGAACTCCTCGCGGGCCTGGCCGCGCTGGCCGAGGGCCAGAGCCACCCCCTCCTCACCGAGGGGCTGGCCGCCGAGGGCAAGCTCGCCTTCCTCTTCACCGGCCAGGGCAGCCAGCGGCTGGGCATGGGCCGCGAGCTGTACGCGACCCACCCGGTCTTCGCCAAGGCCCTGGACGACGTCTGCGCCCAGCTCGACCGCTTCCTGGAGCGGCCGCTGAAGGACGTGCTCTTCGGCGACGACGCCGAGCCGCTGAACCGGACCGGCTACACCCAGCCGGCGCTCTTCGCCGTCGAGGTGGCGCTGTTCCGCCTCGTCCAGTCCTGGGGCCTCAAGCCGGACTTCCTCGCCGGACACTCCATCGGCGAGCTCGCCGCCGCCCATGTCGCCGGGGTGCTGTCGCTGACCCACGCCAGCGCGCTGGTGGCCGCCCGCAGCCAGCTCATGCAGCAGCTCCCGGCCGGCGGCGCGATGATCGCCGTCCAGGCGACGGAGGACGAGGTCCTTCCGCTGCTCACCGACGGCGTCAGCATCGCCGCCCTCAACGGCCCCACCTCCGTGGTGGTCGCCGGCGACGAGGAGGCCGCGGTCGCGATCGCCGCCGCCTTCGAGGCGCAGGGCCGCAAGACCAAGCGGCTCGCCGTCAGCCACGCCTTCCACTCCCCGCACATGGACGGGATGCTGGACGCCTTCCGCGAGGTGGCCGAGCGGCTGACCTACCACGCCCCGACGATCCCCATCGTCTCCAACCTCACCGGCGACCTGGTCTCCGCCGAGGAGATCACCACCGCCGACTTCTGGGTCCGCCACGTCCGCGAGGCCGTCCGCTTCCTCGACGGCATCCGCGCCCTGGAGGCGCGCGGCGTCACCACCTTCGTCGAACTCGGCCCCGGCGGCGTGCTCTCCGCCATGGGACAGGACTGCCTGGCCACCACCAGGGCGCACGCCGTGGCGTTCGTCCCCGCCCTGCGCGACGACCGCCCCGAGGCCCGCACCCTGACCCAGGCCCTCGCGCAGGCCCACACCCGCGGCGTGGCCGTGGACTGGGCCACCTTCTACGCCGGCACCGGCGCCGACCGCGTCGACCTGCCCACCTACGCCTTCCAGCGCCAGCGCTTCTGGCCGTCCAACCCCTTCGCCGACATGGGCGACCCGGCGGAGACCGGCGCGCTCAGCGCCACCGACGCCCGCTTCTGGGAGGTCGTGCACAGCGAGGACCTCGCGGCCCTCGCCGACACCCTCGGCATCGACGGCGACCAGCCGCTGAGCGCCGTGCTCCCCGCGCTGTCCGCCTGGCGCCGGCGCCACCACGACCGCTCCACCGTCGACGGCTGGCGCTACCGCACCACCTGGAAGCCGCTGACCGGCGCCCAGCCCTCGCTGCTCACCGGCACCTGGCTCGTCGTCACCCCGGCCGGCGCGGCCGACTCCCCGTGGCCCGCCGAGACCGTCCGCATGCTCACCGAGCGCGGCGTGCGCGTCGCCCAGCTCTCCGTGGACGCCACCGCCGCCGACCGCGCCGACCTCGCCGAGCGGCTCCGCGCCGCCCTGCCCGAGGACACCGCGCCCGCCGGCGTGCTCTCCCTCCTCGGCCTCGACGAGCGGCCGCACACCGACCACCCCGAGCTGACCGCCGGCCTCGCCGGCACCGTCGCCCTCGTGCAGGCGCTGGGCGACGCCGACCTCGACGCCCGGCTGTGGGCGGTCACCCGCGGCGCCGTCTCCACCGGCCGCTCCGACCGGCTCACCAGCGCCGTCCAGGCCCAGCTGTGGGGCCTCGGCCGCACCGTCGGCCACGAACACCCCGAGCGCTGGGGCGGCCTGATCGACCTGCCCGAGGCCGCCGACGAGCGGGCCCTCGGCCGGCTCGCCGAGGCGCTCTCCGGCCTCGGCGACGAGGACCACCTCGCCATCCGCCCGCAGGGCGTCTTCGTGCGCCGCCTCGCCCGCGCCCCGCACGCCGAGACCACCGACGAGACCACCGACGCGGGCTGGACCGGCCGCGGCACCGCGCTCGTCACCGGCGGCACCGGCGCCCTGGGCGCCCATGTCGCCCGCTGGCTCGTCGGCCAGGGCGTCGAACACCTGGTGCTCACCAGCCGCCGCGGCGCGGACGCGCCGGGCGCCGCCGAACTGCGCGAGGAGCTGACCGCGCTGGGCGCCGAGGTCACCCTCGCCGCCTGCGACGTCGCCGACCGGGACGCGCTGGCCGCGCTGCTGGCGTCGATCCCCGAGCGGTACCCGCTGACCACCGTCGTGCACGCCGCCGGCGTGCTGGACGACGGCGTCCTGGACGCCCAGACCCCGGCGCGTCTGGCCGCCGTGCTGCGCCCCAAGGCCACCGCCGCGCTCAACCTGCACGAGCTCACCCGCGACCTGGACCTGAGCGCCTTCGTGCTGTTCTCGTCCATGGCCGCCACCTTCGGCGCCGCCGGCCAGGCCAACTACACCGCCGCCAACGCCTACCTGGACGCGCTGGCCGAGCAGCGCCGCGCCGAGGGCCTGCACGCCGTCTCGCTGGCCTGGGGCGCCTGGGCCGAGGGCGGCATGGCCACCGACGAGCTGGTCGCCGAGCGGCTTCGGCTCTCCGGACTGCCCGCGCTCGCCCCCGAGCCGGCCACCGTCGCGCTGCGCACCGCACTCGACCTGGACGAGACCTTCTCCCTGGTCGTGGACATCGACTGGGACCGCTTCGGCCCCGGTCTCACCGCCATCCGCCCCAACCCGCTGGTCGCCGACCTCCCCGAGGCGCGGCACGCCCTGGAGGCGGCGCGGACGGCCGACGGCGACGGCGCCGACGAGGCGTCCTCCCTCGCGCGGCGGCTGGCCGCCGCCGCGACCGAGGAGGAGCGCGACGCGCTCGCCCTGGACTTCGTCCGCACCCAGGTGGCGGTCGTCCTCGGCCACGCCGGCCCCGAGACCGTCGAGCCCACCCGCGCCTTCCGCGACCTCGGCTTCGACTCGCTGACCGCGGTCGAGATCCGCAACCTGCTGGGCTCGCTCACCGGGCTGCGGCTGCCCGCCACGATCATCTTCGACTACCCGACCCCGATCATCCTGGCGGAGTTCCTCCAGGAGGAGCTCGTCGGCTCCCGCCCGGTCGCCGCCGGCCCCGCCGCCCCCGTGGCGGCCGTGGCCGACGACCCGATCGCGATCGTCGGCATGAGCTGCCGCTTCCCCGGCGGCGCCACCACCCCCGAAGAGCTGTGGAAGCTGCTCATATCGGGCCAGGACGCGGTCACCGGCTTCCCCGCCGACCGCGGCTGGGACGTCGACGCGCTCTACGACCCGGAGTCCGGCGCCGAGAACACCACCTACGTCCGCGAGGGCGGCTTCCTGCACGACGCCGCCGACTTCGACCCGGCGTTCTTCGGGATCTCGCCGCGTGAGGCGCTGGCCATGGACCCGCAGCAGCGGCTGCTGCTGGAGACGTCGTGGGAGGCGTTCGAGCGGGCCGGCATCGACCCGGCGACGCTGCGCGGTCAGCAGGTCGGCGTCTTCGCCGGCACCAACGGCCAGGACTACCTGCCCGTCATCCTCGCCGCCCCCGGCGGCTCCGAGGGCTTCATGGGCACCGGGAACGCGGCCAGCGTGCTCTCCGGCCGGGTCTCCTACGCCCTGGGCCTGGAGGGCCCCGCGGTCACCGTCGACACCGCCTGCTCCTCCTCGCTCGTCGCCCTGCACTGGGCGATCCAGGCGCTGCAGAGCGGCGAGTGCTCCCTCGCCCTCGCCGGTGGCATCACCGTGATGTCCACCCCGGGCAACTTCATCGACTTCAGCCGGCAGCGCGGGCTCGCCACGGACGGCAGGATCAAGGCGTTCGCGGCCGGCGCCGACGGCACCGGCTGGGGCGAGGGTGTCGGCATGCTGCTCGTGGAGCGGCTGTCCGACGCGCGGAAGAACGGCCACCCGGTCCTCGCGATCGTGCGCGGCTCGGCGGTCAACCAGGACGGCGCCAGCAACGGTCTGACGGCGCCGAACGGCCCGTCGCAGCAGCGCGTGATCCGGCAGGCCCTCGCGGGCGCCGGGCTGACGACAGCGGACGTGGACGCGGTCGAGGCGCACGGCACCGGCACCAAGCTCGGCGACCCCATCGAGGCGCAGGCGCTGCTGGCCACCTACGGCCAGGACCACACCCCCGAACAGCCGCTGTACCTGGGCTCCATCAAGTCCAACTTCGGCCACACCCAGGCCGCCGCCGGCGTCGCGGGCGTCATGAAGATGGTCCTCGCCATCCAGCACGGGATGCTGCCGCAGACGCTGCACGTCGACGAGCCGACCCCGCACGTCGACTGGTCGGCCGGCGAGATCGCGCTGCTCACCGAGCCGGTGGAGTGGCCCGAGACCGGCCGCCCGCGCCGGGCCGCCGTCTCCTCCTTCGGCATCAGCGGCACCAACGCGCACACGATCATCGAGCAGGCCCCGGCCGAGGAGGCCGCTCCGGCCCGCGGCACGGCCCCGGCCGCGCTGCCGGTGGTCCTGTCCGCCCGCACCGGAGAGGGCCTGCGCGCCCAGGCCGAGCGGCTGCGCGCGCACCTGGCCGAGGAGCCGGACGCCGCACTCACGGACGTCGGCTTCTCGCTGGCCACCCGGCGCGCCGCCTTCGAGGAGCGGGCCGCCCTGGTCGTCGCCGACCGCGACGCCCTGCTCGCGGGCCTGGAGGCCCTGTCCGCCGGCCAGTCCGCGCCGGGTCTGGTGACGGGCTCCGCGGACGGCGGCAAGACGGCGTTCCTGTTCACGGGTCAGGGCAGCCAGCGGCTGGGCATGGGCCGTGAGCTGTACGACGCGTACCCGGTGTTCGCGGACGCGCTGGACGCGGTCTGCGCGCACCTGGACGGCCACCTTGACCGGCCGCTGAAGGACGTGGTGTTCGGTGACGACGCCGAGCTGCTGCACCAGACCGGCTACACCCAGCCCGCGCTGTTCGCGGTCGAGGTGGCGCTCTTCCGCCTGGTCGAAGCCTGGGGCGTGAAGGCGGACTTCCTCTCCGGTCACTCGATCGGCGAGTTGGCCGCCGCGCATGTCTCTGGTGTGCTGTCCCTGGAGGACGCCTGCACCCTGGTGGCCGCCCGCGGTCGCCTGATGCAGGACCTCCCGGCCGGCGGCGCGATGATCGCCGTCCAGGCGACGGAGGACGAGGTCCTTCCGCTGCTCACCCAGGGCGTCAGCATCGCGGCCCTCAACGGCCCCACCTCCGTGGTGATCGCGGGTGACGAGGACGCGGCTGTCACGATCGCCGGGACCTTCGAGCAGCAGGGTCGTAAGACCAAACGCCTGACCGTCTCGCACGCCTTCCACTCGCCGCGCATGGACGCGATGCTGGCGGACTTCCGCGCGGTGGCCGAGACGCTGTCGTACGAGGCTCCGCGTATCCCGATCGTCTCCAACCTGACCGGCGCTCTGGTCTCCGTCGAGGAGATCACCACCGCCGACTTCTGGGTGCGCCACGTCCGGGAGGCCGTGCGCTTCCTCGACGGGATTCGAGCCCTGGAGGCTCAGGGCGTCACCACCTTCGTGGAGCTGGGCCCCGACGGCGTCCTCTCTGCCATGGCGCAGGAGTGTGTCGAGGGCGCGGACGCGATCTTCGCCGCCGCGCTGCGCGCCGGCCGTCCCGAGGCCGAGGCGCTGGTCGCGGCCGTGGCGCGGGCGCACGTCCGCGGCCTCGCCGTGGACTGGGCGGCGTTCTTCGCCGGCACCGGCGCCGCGCGCGTCGAGCTGCCGACCTACGCCTTCCAGCGGCAGCGCTACTGGCCGAAGGTGTCGTCGCTCTACCTCGGCGACGTCGCGGCCGTGGGCCTGGGCGAGGCCGAGCACCCGCTGCTGGGGGCGAGCGCCGAACTGCCGGACGCGGACGGGGTGCTGTTCACCGGCCGCCTGGCGCTGTCGACGCACCCCTGGCTGGCCGGCCACACCATCATGGACACGGTCCTGCTGCCGGGCACGGCCTTCGTGGAGCTGGCGATCCGCGCCGGCGACCAGGTGGGCTGCCCGCACCTGGAGGAGCTGACGCTGGAGGCGCCGCTGGTGCTGCCCGCACAGGGCGGCGTCCAGCTGCGGCTGTCGGTCGCCGCCGCCGACGAGTTCGGCCGCCGCCCGCTGTCGCTGCACTCCCGCCTCGAGGACCTTCCGGCCGAGGAGCCGTGGACCCGGCACGCCAGCGGTGTGCTCGCGACCGCCGACGGGGTGCCCGGGCCGGCGTTCGAGCTGAGCGCCTGGCCGCCGGCGGACGCCGTCGAGGTGGAGCTGGGCGACCGCTACGCGGGGCTGCTCGACATCGGCTTCGCCTACGGCCCCGACTTCCAGGGCCTGCGCAGGGCCTGGCGGCGCGACGGCGAGATCTTCGCCGAGGTGCGGCTGCCCGAGGAGACCCAGGAGGAGGCCGGCCGCTTCGGGCTGCACCCGGCGCTGCTGGACTCCGCGCTGCACGCCATCGGCATCGGCGGTCTCGGCGTCAGCGACGGCACGGGCCGGCTGCCGTTCGCCTGGAGCGGGGTGTCCCTGTACGCGAGCGGGGCCTCCGCGCTCCGCGTCCACCTGGCGCCCGTGGGCGCCGAGGGCGTCCGGCTGGAGCTCGCCGACGTGACCGGCGCGCCGGTCGCCGCCGTCGAGTCCCTCGGCCTGCGCCCGGTCTCGGCCGAGCAGCTGCGGACCGCCCGCACCGCCTACCACGAGTCGCTCTTCCACATGGAGTGGACGGAGCTCACCGGCGCCGCCGAGGCGGCCCCCGCGGGCCGCTGGGCCGTGCTGGGCTCCGCCGAGCTCCTCGGCGCGGACGTCCCGACGTACGCCGCGTACGCCGACCTGGCCGCCGCGGTCGACGCGGGTGTCCAGGCCCCCGAGTTCGTCTTCGTCACGCCCGGCGCGACCGGTGACGGGGACGCGGCCGCCGCCGCGCACCACGCCGCCGCGGAGGCGCTCGGCCTGGTACAGGAGTGGCTGGCGGACGACCGGTTCGCCGACTCCCGGCTGGTCGTGCTGACCTCCGGCGCGGTGGCCGCCGTCCCGGGCGAGCCGGTGCCCGACGTGGCCCGGGCCGCCGTCTGGGGCCTGCTGCGCTCGGCCCAGTCGGAGAACCCGGACCGGCTGCTGCTGGTCGACCTCGATGAGCGGGACCTGTCCCGCCGGGCGCTTCCCGGCGCCCTCGCCTCGGGCGAGTCGCAGCTCGCGCTCCGCGCGGGCGTCGCCTCCACGCCGCGGCTGACGCGGGTGGCCGTGGACGCCGACGCCGAGCGGGAGTTCCGTCCGGCCGCCGACGGCACGGTGCTGGTCACCGGCGCCAGCGGCTCGCTGGGCGGGCTGGTGTCCCGGCACCTGGTGGCCGAGCACGGGGTGCGGAACCTGCTGCTGGTCAGCCGCCGCGGCGCCGAGGCGCCCGGTGCGGCGGAACTCGCCGCCGAGCTGGCCGAGTCCGGCGCGGACGTCACCTGGGCAGCCTGCGATGTCGCCGACCGGGAGGCGCTGGCCGCCGTCCTGGCGGACATCCCCGCCGCGCACCCGCTGACCGCCGTGGTGCACACCGCCGGTGTGCTCGACGACGGTGTGATCAGCTCGCTGACCCCCGAGCGCGTCGACCGCGTCATGCGCCCGAAGGTGGACGCGGCCTGGAACCTGCACGAGCTGACCCGCGAGCTGGACCTGGCGGCGTTCGTCCTCTTCTCGTCCTCCTCCGGCGTCTTCGGCGGCCCGGGCCAGGGCAACTACGCCGCCGCCAACGCCTTCCTGGACGCGCTGGCCGCGCACCGCCGGGCGAGTGGCCTGCCCGCCACCGCCCTCGCCTGGGGCCTGTGGGCCGGCGGCGGCATGGGCGGCACCCTGGACGAGGCCGACATCAGCCGGATGCGGCGCGCCGGTCTGCCGCCGCTGCCGGTGGCCGAGGGACTGGCCCTGCTGGACACCGCCCTGCGGATGCCCGAGCCGGCGCTGGTGCCGATGCGCGTCGACGTGGCGGCGCTGCGCGCCGTGGCCGCCTCGGGCGCCATCTCGCCGCTGTTGCGCGGCCTGGTCCGGGTCCCGGTGCGGCGTGCGGCACAGGCCGCGGGGGTCGCCGGCGGCGAGGCCGGGCTGGCCGGGCGGCTCGCCGGGCTCAGCGAGAACGAGCAGGAGCGGATGCTGCTGGACCTGGTCCGCGGCCAGGTGGCGACCGTGCTCGGCTACGCCGGGGCGGAGACCATCGGCTCGGGTCGGGCGTTCAAGGAACTGGGCTTCGACTCGCTCACCGCGGTCGAACTCCGCAACCAGCTCAACGCGGTGACGGGGCTGCGGCTCCCGGCCACGCTGATCTTCGACTACCCGGACCCGACCGTCCTCGCCCGCCACCTGCGGACCGAGCTCGTCGGCACCGGCACCGGCACCGCGGCGCTCGCCCCGGCACCGGTCGTGGCGGCCGTCGGCGACGACGAGCCGATCGCCATCGTCGCCATGAGCTGCCGCTACCCGGGCGGGGTGCGCACCCCCGAGGACCTGTGGCAGATGATCGCCGCCGGCGACGACGGCATCTCGCTCTTCCCCGACAACCGCGGCTGGGACCTGGACGCCCTCTACGACCCGAACCCGGAGACCCAGGGCACCTCCTACGCCCGCGAGGGCGGCTTCCTGCACGACGCCGCCGAGTTCGACCCGGCGTTCTTCGGCATCTCGCCGCGTGAGGCGCTGGCCATGGACCCGCAGCAGCGGCTGCTGCTGGAGACCTCCTGGGAGGCGTTCGAGCGGGCCGGCATCGACCCGCTGTCGGTGCGCGGCAGCCAGACCGGCGTCTTCGCCGGCGTGATGTACCACGACTACGGCTCGCGGCTGCACGCCGCGCCGGAGGAGGTCGAGGGCTACCTCGGCACCGGCAGCTCCAGCAGCGTCGTCTCCGGCCGCGTCGCGTACACCTTCGGCCTGGAGGGCCCGGCCGTCACGGTCGACACGGCCTGCTCCTCGTCGCTGGTGGCGCTGCACCTCGCGGCGCAGGCGCTGCGCAACGGCGAGTGCTCGCTGGCCCTCGCCGGCGGCGTCACCGTGATGTTCACCCCCGGCACCTTCATCGAGTTCAGCCGGCAGCGCGGGCTCGCCGCCGACGGCCGCTGCAAGTCCTTCGCCGGCGCCGCGGACGGCACCGGCTGGGGCGAGGGCGCGGGCATGCTGCTCCTGGAGCGGCTCTCCGACGCCCGTCGACACGGCCACGAGGTGCTGGCGATCGTCCGCGGCTCGGCCGTCAACCAGGACGGCGCGAGCAACGGTCTGACGGCGCCGAACGGCCCGTCGCAGCAGCGCGTCATCCGCCAGGCCCTGGCCAACGCGCGGCTCACCGGCGACCAGGTCGACGTGGTCGAGGCGCACGGCACCGGCACCACGCTGGGCGACCCGATCGAGGCCCAGGCGCTGCTGGCCACCTACGGCCAGGACCACTCGGCGGAGCGCCCGCTGTGGCTCGGCTCGGTCAAGTCCAACCTCGGCCACACCCAGGCCGCCTCCGGCGTCGCCGGCGTCATCAAGATGGTGCTCGCCATGCGGCACGGACTGCTGCCCCAGACGCTGCACGTCGACGAGCCCTCGCCGCACGTGGACTGGACGGCGGGCGCCGTCGAGCTGCTCACCGAGGCCAGGGAGTGGCCGCGCGCCGAGCGCCCGCGCCGGGCCGGCGTCTCCTCCTTCGGCATCAGCGGCACCAACGCGCACGCCATCATCGAGCAGGCCCCCGAGGCCGACCCGACCGAGGGCGCGGCCGAGCCGCAGGCCCCCGCGGCCGGCACCGGGCTGCCCTTCGTGCCCGTGCTGCTCTCGGCGCGCGGCGAGGACGGGCTGCGGGCCCAGGCCCAGCGGCTGCGCGCCCACATCGGCGAGCGGTCGGAGACCGCGGGCGACGACCTGCCCGGCCTGGCCGACCTCGGCTACTCGCTGGCCACCACCCGCGCGGCGCTGGAGCACCGGGCCGCGCTGGTCGTCGCCGACCGCGACGAGGCGCTGCGTGCCCTGGACGCGCTGGCGCGCGGCGAGGCCGACCCGGCGCAGGTGCTGCGCGGCGTGGCGACCGAGGGCAAGGTGGCGTTCCTGTTCACCGGACAGGGCAGCCAGCGGCTCGGCATGGGCCGTGAGCTGTACGCCGCCTTCCCCGTCTTCGCGGAGGCGCTGGACGCCGTCTGCGGAGAGCTGGACCGGCACCTGGACCGGCCGCTGAAGGACGTGCTGTTCGGCGACGACGCCGAGCTGCTGGACCGCACCGGCTACACCCAGCCCGCCCTGTTCGCCGTCGAGGTGGCCCTCTACCGCCTGGTCACCGCCTGGGGCCTGCGGCCCGACTACCTGTCCGGCCACTCCATCGGCGAGCTGGCCGCCGCCCATGTGGCGGGCGTCCTCTCGCTGGCGGACGCGGCGAAGCTGGTGGCCGCCCGCGGCCGGCTGATGCAGGAACTCCCCGCCGGCGGCGCGATGATCGCCGTCCAGGCGACGGAGGACGAGGTCCTGCCGCTGCTCACCGAGCGGGTCGGCGTCGCGGCCCTCAACGGCCCGCGGTCCGTGGTGATCGCGGGTGACGAGGACGAGGCTCTGCAGATCGCGAGCGGCTTCGAGGCGCAGGGTCGTAAGACCAAGCGGCTCACCGTCAGCCACGCCTTCCACTCGCCGCTCATGGAGCCGATGCTCGCGGACTTCCGGAAGCTCGCGGAGGGCCTCACCTTCCACGCCCCGAAGATCCCGATCGTCTCCAACCTGACCGGCGCCGTGGTCACGGCCGACGAGATCCGGCTGCCGGAGTTCTGGGTCCGCCACGTCCGGGAGGCCGTGCGCTTCCTCGACGGGGTGCGCGCCCTGCACGCCGCCGGCGTCACCACCTTCCTCGAACTCGGCCCGGACGGCGTGCTCTCGGCGATGGCCGAGGAGTGCCTGACCGACGCCGCGGACGCCGGCGACACGGCCTTCGCGCCCGCGCTGCGCACCGGCCGTCCCGAGGCGCGGACGCTGGCCACCGCCCTGGCCCTGGCCCACGTACGGGGCGTCGCCCCGGACTGGGCCGCCTTCTACGCCGGCACCGGCGCGACCCGCACCGCCCTGCCCACCTACCCGTTCCAGCGCCAGCGCTACTGGCTGGACGTGGGCATCTCCGCCGAGGACGTGGCGTCCGCGGGCCTGGAGATGGCGGGCCACCCGCTGCTGGGCGCGGCGGTCGAACTCCCCGACACCGGCGGCTTCGTCTTCACCGGCCGGCTGTCGCTGCGCAGCCACCCGTGGCTGGCCGACCACGCCGTCATGGACACCGTGCTGCTGCCGGGCACAGCCTTCGTCGAGCTGGCGCTGCGCGCCGGCGAGGAGGCCGGCTGTGACACCGTCGAGGAGCTGACCCTCCAGGCGCCGCTGGTCCTGCCCGAACAGGGCGCCGTACAGCTGCGCCTGGAGCTGACGGCCGCCGACGAGGCCGGGCGGCGGGGCTTGAGCCTGCACTCCCGCCGCGAGGAGGCCGAGGCCGACGAGCCGTGGACCCGGCACGCCACCGGCTTCCTGGCCCCCGGCGCGGCGGCCCCCGCCGAGCCCTTCCCGGACGTCTGGCCGCCCGCCGGCGCGACCGCCCTCGACACCGCCGACTTCTACCCGGGCGCGGCCGCCGCCGGGCTCGGCTACGGCCCGGTGTTCCAGGGCCTGACGGCCGCCTGGCGCGCCGGCGACGAGCTGTTCGCCGAGGTCCGGCTGCCCCAGGGCTTCGAGACCCAGGCCGGTGAGTTCGGGCTGCACCCGGCGCTGCTGGATTCGGCACTGCACGCGCTGGGCCTGGACGGCTCCGGCGAGGGCGCGCGGCTGCCGTTCGCCTGGACCGGGGCGCGGCTGCACGCCGCCGGCGCCGCCGGGCTGCGGGTCCGGCTGCGGCCGGCCGACGGCGGCGTGGCGCTCCAGCTCGCCGACGCCACCGGCACGGCGGTCGCCTCCATCGACCAGCTGGTGTTGCGCCCGGTCTCCGCCGAGCAGCTGAACGCCGCGCGCACCGCGCACCATGAGTCGCTGTTCCGGCCCGAGTGGACGGCGCTGCCGCTGCCCGCGGAGCAGACCGGCGAGGTGCCGCTCGGCCAGCGCTGGGCGGCGCTGGGCGGCGAGCCGTTCGCCGTCGTCGGCCGGACCCTGGACGGCTATGCCGACCTGGCCGCGCTGGCCGCCGCCGACGGGGCCGTCCCGGACGTCGTCTTCGTCCCGCTGGCCGCGGCCGGCACCGGGCCGCAGCTGCCCGAGACCGCCCGCGCCGCCGCCCGCGACGCCCTGGAGCTGGTGCGGGCGTGGGTGACGGAACCCCGGTTCGAGGACGCGCGGCTGGTGTTCGTCACCCGCGGCGCCGTCGCCGCCGGCGCCGGCGAGGAGCTCGCCGACCCGGCCCACGCCACCGTGTGGGGCCTGGTCCGCACCGCCCAGTCGGAGCACCCCGGACGCCTCGTCCTGGTCGACACCGACGCCACCGACGCCTCGCGGCGGGCCCTGCCCGCTGCGCTCGGCGCCGAAGAGCCGCAGCTCGCGCTGCGCTCCGGCACGGCGCACGCCTTCCGGCTGGCCCGCGTCCCGGCCCAGGACACCGGCACCGCGCCGGAGTTCGACCCGGCCGGCACCGTCCTGCTGACCGGCGCCAGCGGCACCCTCGGCGCGCTGTTCGCCCGCCACCTGGTGGCCGAGCGGGGCGTACGCCACCTGCTGCTGGCCAGCCGGCGCGGCGAACGCGCCCCCGGCGCGGCCGAACTCGCCACCGAGCTGACGGCGCTGGGCGCCGAGGTCACCTGGGCGGCCTGCGACGCCGCCGACCGTGAGGCGCTGAAGCGGCTCCTCGGCGCGATCCCGGCCGAGCATCCGCTGACCGCGGTGGTGCACACCGCGGGTGTGCTGGACGACGGTGTGATCGACTCGCTCACCGGCGAGCGGCTCGACGCGGTGCTGCGACCCAAGGTGGACGCCGCGTGGAACCTGCACGAGCTCACCGAGGGCCTGGAGCTGTCCGCGTTCGTGCTCTTCTCCTCCGCCGCCGGCGTGTTCGGCAGCGCCGGGCAGGGCAACTACGCCGCGGCCAACACCTTCCTGGACGCCCTGGCGCGGCACCGCGCCGCCCGCGGCCTGCCCGCCACCTCACTGGCCTGGGGCCTGTGGGTGGCGGCCGGCGGCATGGCGGGCAGCCTGGACGAGTCCGACGTGACCCGGATGCAGCGCGGCGGCTACGCGGCGCTGCCGCAGGACGAGGGCCTGGCCCTGTTCGACCTGGCCGGCACGCTGGCGGAGCCGGTGCTGGTCCCGATCCGGCTCGACACCGGGGCGCTGCGCGCCCAGGCCGCCGCCGGGATGCTGCCCACGCTGCTGCGCGGCCTGGTCCGCACCCCCGCGCGGCGGGCCGCGGAGACGCCCGCCGCCGGCGGCGCCCCCGCCGCCACCGGCTCGCTCACCGAGCGGCTGGCCGGGCTGTCGGAGGCCGAGCGCGACCGGGAACTGCTGGACCTGGTGCGGACGCAGGTGGCGGCCGTGCTCGGCTACGCCGGGCCGGACGACGTCGACGCCGGGCGGGGCTTCCTCGACCTGGGCTTCGACTCGCTCACCGCCGTGGACCTGCGCAACCGACTGGGCGCGGCCGCCGGGCTGCGCCTGCCGGTGACGCTGATCTTCGACTACCCGACGCCCACCGCGCTCGCCGGATACCTGCGCGAGGAACTCGTGGTGGACGGCGCGGACTCCGTGCTCCCGTCCGTACACGCGGAACTCGACAAGCTGGAGGCGATCCTCTCCGGGGTCGGCCCCGACGACGTCGAACGCCCCGGAATCGCCGCCCGTCTGCGCGATCTCCTGTCGAAGTGGAACGAAACGCAAAGTGCAACCGACGGCGCGGCCGAGGACCGCGAGATCGCGTCCGCGACCGCTGACGAGATCTTCGATCTGCTCGACGACGAGCTCGGCTTCAACTGACCAGCTCCACGTGAGCTTTCGGAATTCTTAGTTACGTGGGGATGGCGTAAATGGCTGTGGCGAACGAGGAGAAGTACCTCGACTACCTCAAGCGGGCGACGACCGATCTGCGCGAAGCGCGTCGGCGACTGCGCGAGGTGGAGGAGCGGGAGCAGGAGCCCATCGCCATCGTGGCGATGAGCTGCCGCTACCCGGGCGGGGTCCGCACCCCCGAGGAGCTGTGGGAGCTGGTGGCCCGCGGTGACGACGCGGTCTCGCCGTACCCCGTCAACCGCGGCTGGGGCGAGGACGTCCTCTTCGACCCGGACCCGGAGACCGGGCACGAGGAGTACGTCCGCGAGGGCGGGTTCCTGCACGACGCCGCCGACTTCGACCCGGCGTTCTTCGGGATCTCGCCCCGCGAGGCGCTCGCCATGGACCCGCAGCAGCGGCTGCTGCTGGAGACCACCTGGGAGGCGTTCGAGCGGGCCGGGATCGACCCGACCACGCTCCGCGGCAGCAGGACCGGCGTCTTCGCCGGCCTGATGTACCACGACTACGCCTCCCGGCTGTACTCCGCGCCCGAGGACGTCGAGGGCTTCCTCGGCAACGGAAGCACCGGCTCCATCGCCTCCGGCCGGGTGTCCTACACCTTCGGCCTGGAGGGCCCGGCCGTCACCATCGACACGGCGTGCTCCTCGTCGCTGGTGGCGCTGCACCTCGCCGCGCAGGCGTTGCGCACCGGCGAGTGCACGCTCGCCCTCGCGGGCGGCGTCACCGTCATGTCCACCCCCGGCACCTTCACCGAGTTCAGCCGCCAGCGCGGCCTGGCCGTCGACGGCCGCTGCAAGTCCTTCGCGGCGGCCGCCGACGGCACCGGCTGGGGCGAGGGCGTCGGCATGCTGCTCCTGGAGCGGCTCTCCGACGCCCGCAGGAACGGGCACCCCGTGCTCGCCCTGGTCCGCGGCTCGGCCGTCAACCAGGACGGCGCCAGCAGCGGCCTGACCGCCCCCAACGGCCCGTCCCAGCAGCGCGTCATCCGGCAGGCCCTGGCCAGCGCCCGGCTGTCCGCCGGGCAGATCGACGCCGTCGAGGCGCACGGCACCGGCACCACGTTGGGCGACCCCATCGAGGCCCAGGCGCTGCTCGCCACCTACGGCCGCAACCGCTCCACCGACCAGCCGCTGTGGCTCGGCTCGGTCAAGTCCAACCTCGGCCACACCCAGGCCGCCGCGGGCGTCGCCGGCATCATCAAGATGGTCATGGCGATGCGCCACGGCGTGCTGCCCAAGACGCTGCACGTGGACGAGCCCACCCCCAACGTCGACTGGGCGGCCGGCGCCGTCGAGCTGCTGACCGAGGCCCGCGCGTGGCCGGAGACCGGCCAGCCGCGCCGCGCCGCCGTCTCCTCCTTCGGCATCAGCGGCACCAACGCCCACACCGTGTTGGAGCAGGCCCCCGAGCCGGAGCCCGCCGACACCCCGGAGGAGCCGGCCGCCGCCCCGGCCACCGCGCTGCCGCTGTGGACCCTGTCGGCCAAGAGCCGGGACGCGCTGCGCGACCAGGCCGCCAACCTCCTCACGCACCTGGCCGCCCACCCGGAGCAGTCCCTCACCGACCTCGGTCACTCCCTCGCCACCGGCCGCGCCGCCTTCGAGCACCGCGCCGCGGTCGTCGCGGACGACCGCGCCGGCCTCGTCCAGGCGCTGGAGGCGCTGACCCGCGACGAGCCCGCGCCCGGCCTGGTCCTCGGCAAGGTCGCCACCGGAAAGCGCGCCTTCCTCTTCACCGGCCAGGGCAGCCAGCGGGCCGGCATGGGCCGCGAACTGTACGCGGCGCTCCCGGAGTTCGCCGCGGCCCTGGACGCCGTCTGCGCCGAGCTCGACAAGCACCTGGGACGTCCGCTGAAGGACGTGCTCTTCGGTGACGACCCCGAGCCGCTCCACCAGACCGGCTACACCCAGCCCGCCCTGTTCGCCCTCGAGGTGGCCCTCTACCGGCTGGTCGAGGGCTGGGGCCTGAAGCCCGACTTCCTCTCCGGCCACTCCATCGGCGAGCTCGCGGCCGCCCATGTCTCCGGCGTCCTCTCGCTGGAGGACGCGGCCACGCTGGTCGCCGCCCGTGGCCGCCTGATGCAGGCCCTGCCGACCGGCGGCGCGATGATCGCCGTCCAGGCGACCGAGGACGAGGTCCTGCCGCTGCTCACCGACCGCGTGAGCATCGCCGCCCTCAACGGCCCGCGGTCGGTCGTCATCGCGGGTGACGAGAACGCGGCCGTCGAGATCGCCGAGGGCTTCGAGCGACAGGGCCGCAAGACCAAGCGGCTCACCGTCTCGCACGCCTTCCACTCGCCGCACATGGACGGCATGCTCGCCGAGTTCCGGCGCGTCGCGGCCGGCCTCTCGTACGCGGCCCCGCAGATCCCCATCGTCTCCAACCTGACCGGCGCCCTGGTCTCCGCCGAGGAGATCACCGACCCGGAGTTCTGGGTCCGGCACGTCCGCGAGGCCGTCCGCTTCCTCGACGGCGTCCGCGCCCTGGAGGCACGGAACGTCACCACCTTCATCGAGCTCGGCCCCGACGGCGTGCTCACCGCCATGGCGCAGGACTGCCTGTCCCGCGAGGACGCCACCCTCGTGGCGGCGCTGCGCGCCGGCCGCCCGGAGCCGCGCGGCCTGGCCGCCGCCCTGGCGGGCGCCCACGTCAACGGCGTCTCCCCGGACTGGCACGCGGTCTTCGCCGGCACCGGCGCCGCCCGCGTCGACCTCCCGCTCTACGCCTTCCAGCGCGAGACCTACTGGCTGGACACCGGCTACCTCACCGGCGACATGGCCTCGGCCGGGCTCGGCGCGGCGGACCACCCGCTGCTCGGCGCGGCCGTCTCCCTCGCCGACACCGACGGCTTCCTCTACACCGGGCGCCTAGCCCTCGACACCCACCCGTGGCTGGCCGACCACGCCGTGGCGGGTTCGGTGCTGCTGCCGGGCACGGCCTTCGTGGAGCTGGCGATCCGCGCCGGCGACCAGGTCGGCTGCGACCTGCTGGAGGAGCTGACCCTGGAGGCGCCGCTGGTCCTCCCGGAGGACGGCGGGGTGCAGCTCCAGCTGTCCGTGGGAGCCCCGGACGACTCCGGCCGCCGCACGCTCGCGGTCTACTCCCGTGACGAGGACGCGGCCGCCGACGAACCCTGGGTCCGCCACGCCTCCGGCCTGCTGGCCACCGCGGTCGTGGCGCCCTCGCACGACCTGTCCGCCTGGCCCCCGGCGGGGGCCACCCCGCTGCCCCTCGACGGCCTCTACGAGGGCCTGGCCGAGGCCGGCCTCGCCTACGGACCCGTCTTCCAGGGCCTCACGTCGGCCTGGCGGCTGGGCGACGAGGTCTTCGCGGAGCTGGAGCTGCCGGAGCAGGCGGCGGCGGACGCGGGCCTGTTCGGGCTCCACCCGGCGCTGCTGGACTCCGCCCTGCACGCGGTCGCCCTCGGCGGCCTGATCGACGGCGCGGACGGCGCCCGGCTGCCGTTCGCCTGGTCCGGCGTCTCCCTGCACGCCGTGGGCGCCTCCGTGCTGCGCGTACGGCTGGCCGCCACCGGCGCCGACGGCGTCTCCCTCGCCGTCGCCGACGGCGCCGGCCGCGCCGTGCTGTCGGTCGACTCGCTGGTGCTGCGCCCCGTGTCGGCCGAGCAGATCAGCGGCGCCGCACGCGGCACACGCCAGGACTCCCTCTTCCGGCTCGACTGGGCCGAGGTGTCCGCCACCGCCGCCACGGGCGGCCGCTGGGCGCTGCTGGGCCCCGACACCCTGAACCTGGCCGCGACCGCCGGCGAGCGCCTCGACGCCCACGCCGACCTGAGCGGGCTGACGGAGGCGATCGACGCGGGCGCGCCCGCACCGGACGAGGTGCTGGTCACGTTCGCGCCCGGCGCCGAGACCGACCCCGCGACGGTGCACGCCGCCGCCCGGCGGGCCCTCGCCCTGGTCCAGGCCCACCTGGCCGACGAACGCCTCGCCGACTCCCGGCTGGTCGTGCTGACCTCCGGCGCGGTGGCCGCCGGCACCGGTGAGTCGGTGACGGACCTGATCCACTCCGCCGTCTGGGGCCTGGTGCGCTCCGCCGAGTCGGAGAACCCCGGCCGCTTCGTCCTGATCGACCTCGACGGCGACGACGCGCCGCGCGCCCTCCCGGCGGCGCTCGCCTCCGGCGAGCCGCAGCTCGCGGTGCGCGAGGGCACGCTGCGGGCGCCGCGCCTCGCCCGCGCGGCCGTCCCGTCGGCCGACGCGGACGCCGAGCGCTACGACGCCGAGGGCACGGTGCTGGTCACCGGAGCCAGCGGCACCTTGGGCGGGCTGTTCGCCCGGCACCTCGTCACCGAGCGCGGCGTGCGGCATCTGCTGCTGGTGAGCCGTCGGGGCGGGGCCGCTCCGGGCGCGGAGGAGCTGGCGGCCGAACTGGGCGCGCTGGGCGCGTCGGTGACCTGGGCGGCCTGTGACGTGGCCGAACGCGAGGCGCTGGCCGGCGTGATCGCGGCGATCCCGGCGGAGCGTCCGCTGACCGGCGTGGTGCACACCGCCGGTGTGCTGGATGACGGGGTCATCGGCTCGCTGACCGAGGAGCGGCTGGAGCGGGTGCTGCGTCCGAAGGTGGACGCGGCCTGGAACCTGCACGAGCTGACGCGGGACCTCGACCTGTCCGCGTTCGTGCTGTTCTCCTCCGCCGCCGGCGTCTTCGGCGGTGCCGGGCAGGCCAACTACGCGGCCGCCAACGTCTTCCTGGACGCCCTCGCCCAGCACCGCAGGGCCGCCGGGCTGCCGGCGAGCTCGCTCGCCTGGGGCCTGTGGGCCGCCGAAGCCGGCGGCATGGCCGGGGAGCTGGACGAGGCCGACGTCTCCCGGATGAACCGGGCCGGCGTCGCCGCCCTGTCCGCCACCGAGGGCCTGGAGCTCTTCGACGCCGCGGCCCGCTCCGAGGAGGCGCTGCTGGTGCCGGTGCGGCTGGACCTCGCGGCCGTCCGCGCCCAGGCCGCCTCCTCCGACGCCGTCGCCCCGCTGCTGCGCGGCCTGGTGCGGGTGCGGGCCCGCCGTACGGCGCAGGGCGCGGCCTCCTCGGGCGCGCTGGCACAGCGACTAGCCGGGCTGGGCGAGGCCGAGCGCTTCGACGTCCTGCTGGAGCTGGTCCGCACCCAGGTCGCCGCCGTGCTGGGCCACGGCTCCGGCGACGCCGTCGACCCCGAACGCGCCTTCCGCGACCTGGGCTTCGACTCGCTGACCGCCGTCGAGCTGCGCAACCGCATGAACGCCGTCACCGGCATGCGGCTGCCCGCCACGCTGGTCTTCGACTACCCGACCTCCGAGGTGCTCGCCCGCCACCTGCGCGACGAGCTGACCGGCTCCGCCGCCCAGGCGGGCGCCGTGGCACGAACCGCCGCGGTCGACGACGAGCCGATCGCCATCGTCGCCATGAGCTGCCGCTACCCCGGCGGCGTGCGCACCCCCGAGGAGCTGTGGCAGCTCCTCGTCGCCGGCCAGGACGCCGTCTCGGAGTTCCCCACCGACCGCGGCTGGGACCTGGACGCCCTCTACCACCCCGACCCGGAGCACCCGGGCACCAGCTACACCCGGGAGGGCGGCTTCCTGCACGACGCCGCCCAGTTCGACCCCACCTTCTTCGGCATCTCGCCGCGCGAGGCGCTCGCCACCGACCCGCAGCAGCGACTGCTGCTGGAGACGTCCTGGGAGGCGTTCGAGCGGGCCGGCATCGACCCGGTGACGCTGCGCGGCAGCCGTACCGGTGTCTTCGCCGGCGTCATGTACCACGACTACGCCACGCTGGTGGAGCAGGCCCCGGACGGCGGCGGCGAAGGCGCCCTCGGCTCCGGCAGCACCGGCTCCATCGCCTCCGGCCGGGTGGCGTACACCTTCGGCCTGGAGGGCCCGGCCGTCACCATCGACACGGCCTGCTCCTCCTCGCTGGTCGCGCTGCACTGGGCCATCCAGGCGCTGCGCGCCGGCGAGTGCGAACTCGCCCTGGCCGGCGGTGTCACCGTGATGGCCACCCCCGGCACCTTCGTCGGCTTCAGCCGCCAGGGCGGTCTCTCCGCCGACGGTCGCTGCCGCGCCTTCTCCGCCGAGGCAGACGGCACGGGCTGGGCCGAGGGCGCGGGCATGCTGCTCGTGGAGCGGCTCTCCGACGCCCGGAAGAACGGCCACCCGGTCCTCGCCGTCGTGCGCGGCTCCGCCGTCAACCAGGACGGTGCGAGCAACGGACTGACGGCTCCGAACGGCCCGTCGCAGCAGCGCGTGATCCGGCAGGCCCTGGCGAGCGCCGGTCTGTCGGCCGCCGAGGTCGACGCGGTCGAGGCGCACGGCACCGGCACCACGCTGGGCGACCCGATCGAGGCCCAGGCGCTGCTGGCCACCTACGGCCAGGAGCGGGACGGGGACCGGCCGCTGTGGCTGGGCTCCATCAAGTCCAACATGGGCCACACCCAGGCCGCCGCAGGTGTCGCCGGCATCATCAAGATGGTCATGGCGATGCGCCACGGCCTGCTGCCGCAGACCCTCCACGCGGACCAGCCCTCCCCGCACGTCGACTGGTCGGCGGGCGAGGTCGAGCTGCTCACCGAGCCCATGCCGTGGCCGGAGACCGGCCGCCCGCGCCGGGCCGGCGTCTCCTCCTTCGGCATCAGCGGCACCAACGCGCACACGATCATCGAGCAGGCCCCGGTGGACGAGCCCACCCCGGCCGCCTCCGAGGAGACCCCGGCCGCCGACATCGGCGTGGTGTCCTGGACCCTCTCCGGCCGCAGCGCCGACGCCCTGCGTGCCCAGGCCGAGCGCCTCCTCGCCTACGTCGCCGGTCGCGCAGAGCTGAGCCCGCAGGACGTCGGGCACTCCCTCGCCACCGGCCGGACCGCCTTCGACCACCGCGCGGTCGTCGTCGCCGAGGACCGTGCCGGGCTGCTCTCCGGCCTCGAAGCCCTCGCCGAGGGGCGCAACGCGGCCGCCGGCCTGGTGGCCGGCTCGGTGGCGAGCGGCAAGGCGGCGTTCCTGTTCACAGGTCAGGGCAGTCAGCGGCTGGGCATGGGCCGTGAGCTGTACGACGCGTACCCGGTGTTCGCGGAGGCGTTCGACGCGGTGTGTGCCGCGCTGGACGGGCACCTTGAGCGTCCTTTGCAGGATGTGGTGTTCGGTGAGGACGCCGAGCTGCTGGACCAGACCGGCTTCACCCAGCCGGCGTTGTTCGCGGTCGAGGTGGCGCTGTTCCGCCTCGTCGAGGCGTGGGGTGTGAAGGCGGACTTCCTCTCCGGTCACTCGATCGGCGAGCTGGCGGCCGCGCATGTGGCGGGCGTTCTCTCGCTTGCGGACGCCGCCAAGCTGGTGGCCGCGCGCGGTCGACTGATGCAGGCGCTGCCGACCGGTGGCGCGATGATCGCGGTGCAGGCGTCGGAGGACGCGGTCCTTCCGCTGCTCACCGAGGGTGTCAGCATCGCGGCCCTCAACGGCCCCACCTCCGTGGTGATCGCCGGTGACGAGGACGCGGCTGTCACGATCGCCGGGACCTTCGAGCAGCAGGGTCGTAAGACCAAGCGGCTCACCGTCTCGCACGCCTTCCACTCGCCCCGTATGGACGCGATGTTGGACGACTTCCGCGCGGTCGCCGAGACCCTCGCCTACGAGGCTCCCCGTATCCCGATCGTCTCGGGTCTGACCGGTGCTCTGGTCTCCGCCGAGGAGATCACCACGGCCGACTTCTGGGTCCGGCACGTCCGGGAGGCGGTCCGCTTCCTCGACGCGGTGCGCGCCCTGGAGGCGCAGCACGTCACGACCTTCGTCGAGTTGGGCCCCGACGGGGTGCTGACCGCCATGGCGCAGGAGTGTGCCCAGGGCGAGGACGTCGCCTTCGTCTCGGCGCTGCGCAAGGACCGTGGCGAGGCCGGGGCGTTGGTGGCGGCCGTGGCGCGGGCGCACGTCCGTGGTGTGAAGGTGGACTGGTCGGCGCTGTCCGTCGGGACGCGGGCCTCGCGGGTCGACCTGCCCACGTACGCCTTCCAGCGCGAGCGCTACTGGCCGGAGCTCCCGGCGTCCCGCGTCGGCGGCACGGCGGGGCTTGGCCTGGCGACGTTCGAGCACCCGCTGATGGGTGCCGCGGTCCCGCTGGCCGGCGGCGAGGAACTGCTGCTGACCGGTCGGATCGGGCTGGACACCCATCCGTGGCTGGCCGACCACGCGGTGGCGGGTTCGGTGCTGCTGCCGGGCACGGCCTTCGTGGAGCTGGCGATCCGTGCCGGCGACCAGGTCGGCTGTGATCTGCTGGAGGAGTTGACGCTGGAGGCGCCGTTGGTGCTTCCGGAGGACGGCGGGGTGCGGCTCCAGCTGTCCGTGGGCGCGCCGGACGCCTCCGGTCGTCGCTCGCTGGCCGTCTACTCCCGCCACGAGGACGCCGAGGCCGACGAGCCGTGGCTGCGGCACGCCTCGGGCCTGCTGGGCTCGGGCGCGGCGACGCCGTCGTACGACCTGTCGGCGTGGCCGCCGGCGGGCGCGTCCGCCCTGTCGGTGGAGGGCCTCTACGAGGGCCTGGCCGAGGTCGGTCTCGGCTACGGGCCCGTGTTCCAGGGGCTGAGGTCGGCCTGGCGGCTGGGTGGCGAGGTGTTCGCGGAGCTGGAGTTGCCGGAGGAGGCGCGCGCTGAGGCGGGTCTGTTCGGGCTGCATCCGGCGTTGTTGGACTCGGCGCTGCACGCGGTCGGCCTCGGTGGTCTGATCGAGGGTGAGGACGGCGCGCGGCTGCCGTTCGCGTGGTCCGGTGTCTCCCTGCACGCCGTGGGCGCCTCGGTGCTGAGGGTGCGGCTGGCCGCCGCGGGCGCGGACGGTGTCTCGCTGGCGGTGGCCGACGGCGCGGGTCGCGCCGTGCTGTCGGTGGACTCGCTGGTGCTGCGGCCCGTGTCGGTGGAGCAGATCAGCGGCGCGGCGCGCGGCGGTCGGCAGGACTCGCTCTTCCGAGTGGACTGGGTGGCTGTTCCCGCGACCGTCTCCTCCGCGCCCGTGCCGCGGAGCCGTTGGGCGGTGCTGGGCTCCGCCGAGCCGGCCCGTCGCGTGGTCGGCGACCAGGTCGCGGCGTACGCGGACCTCGCGGAGCTGGCCGCGGCCGTGGAGTCCGGCGAGGTCCCCGAGTTCGTCTTCGTGGCGCCCTCCGTGGCCGCCGGCGAGGGGGCCGCGGCCGCCACGCACACCGCGACGGCCGAGACGCTCGCCCTGGTACGGGAGTGGCTGGGCGCCGAGCGCTTCGCCGGCTCCCGGCTGGTGGTGCTGACCTCCGGCGCGGTCGCCGCCGACTCGGCCGAGTCGGTGACGGACCTGCCGGGTGCGGCGGTCTGGGGCCTGGTGCGCTCCGCCGAGTCGGAGAACCCCGGGCGTTTCGTCCTGGTCGACATCGACGGTCGGGACGACTCGATCCGCGTCCTGCCCACCGCACTGACCTCCGGCGAAGCGCAACTCGCCATCCGTACGGGCGCGGTGCGCGCGCCCCGGCTGGCCCGGGCCGACGTCACCGCCGCCTCCGTGCGGGAGTTCGCGGCCGGTGGGACGGTGTTGGTGACGGGTGCGAGTGGCACGCTGGGTGGTCTGGTGGCCCGGCACCTGGTGACCGAGCACGGTGTCAGGCATCTGCTGCTGGTGAGCCGTCGGGGCGGCGACGCCCCGGGCGCCGGAGAGCTGGCGGCCGAGCTCGGCGCGCTGGGCGCGTCGGTGACCTGGGCGGCCTGTGATGTGGCCGACCGCGAGGCGCTGGCCGGTGTGCTGGCGGCCATCCCCGCCGCCCATCCGCTGACCGGTGTGCTGCACACCGCGGGGGTGCTGGACGACGGCACGATCGGCTCGTTGACGCCGGAGCGGCTGGCGAAGGTGCTGCGTCCGAAGGTGGACGCGGCCTGGAACCTGCATGAGCTCACCCGTGAGCTGGATCTCGCCTCCTTCGTCCTGTTCTCGTCGGCCGCCGGTGTGTTCGGCAACGCGGGGCAGGGCAACTACGCCGCGGCGAACGCCTTCTTGGACGCGCTGGCCCAGCACCGTAGGGCCGCCGGTCTGGCCGGTAGCTCGCTGGCGTGGGGTCTGTGGGCGGACGAGGGCGGCATGGCCGGTGAGCTGGCCGAGGCCGATGTGTCCCGGATGAGCCGGGGCGGCGTGGACGCGCTGACCGCCGCCGAGGGCCTGGAGCTCCTCGACGCCGCCGGCCGCAGCGCCGAACCGCTGCTGGTCCCGATCCGGCTGGACCTGGCCGCGCTGCGCGCCCAGGCCGCCAACGGAGCCCTGCCCGCACTCCTCAGCGGACTCGTCCGAGTGCCCGCGCGCCGCGCCGCCGAGGGCGCCACGGCGTCCGGCGCCCTGGCCCGCCGACTGGCCGGGCTGGACGAGGCCGAGCAGCACGGTGTGCTGCTGGAGCTGGTGCGTACGCAGGTCGCCGCCGTGCTCGGATACGCGGGCGCGGAGACGGTCGAGGCCGAACGCTCCTTCCGTGAGCTGGGCTTCGACTCGCTGACGGCGGTGGAGCTGCGGAACCTGTTGGGTGCGGCGACGGAGCTGCGGCTGCCGGCGACGCTGGTCTTCGACTACCCGACGCCGAAGGTGCTGGCGGACTTCCTGCGCACCGAGCTGGTGGGCGCGGTGGCGGACGTGGCCGGTCCGGTGGTCGTGGCCGCCGCCGATGACGAGCCGATCGCGATCGTGGGTCTGGGCTGCCGTTACCCCGGTGGTGTGGAGACGCCGGAGGACCTGTGGCGGCTGGTCATGGAGGGCCGGGACGCGATCTCGGAGTTCCCGACCGACCGCGGCTGGGACCTCGACGCGCTGTACCACGCGGACCCCGACCACAACGGCACCAGCTATGCCCGCGAAGGCGGCTTCGTGGACGAGGCCGGCCACTTCGACCCCGGCTTCTTCGGGATCTCGCCGCGTGAGGCGCTGGCGATGGACCCGCAGCAGCGGCTGCTGTTGGAGACGTCGTGGGAGGCGTTCGAGCGGGCCGGTATCGATCCGGGCGTGCTGCGCGGCAGCCGTACGGGCGTCTTCGCCGGCGTCATGTACCACGACTACGCCTCGCTGCTGGAGCGCGTGCCCGAGGGCGTCGAGGGCTTCCTCGGCACGGGCAACGCGGCGAGTGTGATCTCGGGTCGGCTGGCGTACACCTTCGGCCTGGAAGGGCCGGCGGTGACCGTCGACACGGCCTGTTCCTCCTCGCTGGTCGCCCTGCACCTGGCCGTCCAGGCGCTGCGCAACGGCGAGTGCGAACTCGCCCTGGCCGGCGGTGTGACCGTGATGGCCACCCCCGCCGCCTTCGTGGAGTTCAGCCGGCAGCGCGGCCTGGCGGCCGACGGCCGCTGCAAGGCGTTCTCCGCCGACGCGGACGGCACGGGCTGGGCCGAGGGCGCGGGCATGCTGCTGGTGGAGCGGCTGTCGGACGCGCGGAAGAACGGCCACGAGGTGCTGGCGATCGTCCGCGGCAGCGCGATCAACCAGGACGGTGCGAGCAACGGCCTGACGGCGCCGAACGGCCCGTCGCAGCAGCGCGTCATCCGGCAGGCCCTGGCCAACGCCGGTCTGTCGGCCGCCGAGGTCGACGCGGTCGAGGCGCACGGCACCGGCACCAGCCTCGGCGACCCGATCGAGGCGCAGGCGCTGCTGGCCACCTACGGTCAGGAGCGGGACGGGGGCCGGCCGCTGTGGCTGGGCTCCATCAAGTCCAACATGGGCCACACCCAGGCCGCCGCCGGTGTCGCCGGCGTGATCAAGATGGTCATGGCGATGCGCCACGGAGTGCTGCCGCAGACCCTCCACGCGGACGAGCCGTCGCCGCACATCGACTGGTCGGCGGGCGAGGTCTCGCTGCTGGCCGACGCGGTGGCCTGGCCGGAGACCGGCCGCCCGCGGCGTGCCGCGGTGTCCTCCTTCGGCTTCAGCGGCACCAACGCGCACACGATCATCGAGCAGGCCCCGGTGGACGAGTCCGCTCCGGCCGAGCGCGAAGCCGCCCCGGGGGCCGACGCGGGCGTCCTGCCCTGGACCCTCTCGGCGAAGACGGCCGACGCGCTGCGCGCCCAGGCCGAGCGGCTCCGCAGCCACCTCGCCGACCGTGCGGACGTCATCCCGGTCGACCTCGGCTACTCGCTGGCCACCACCCGCGCCGCCCTCGACCACCGCGCCGTCCTGGTGGCCCAGGACCGCGCCGGGTTCCTGACCGCCCTGGACGCCCTCGCCGAGGGGCGCAACGCGGCTGCCGGCCTGGTGGCCGGCTCGGTGGCGAGCGGCAAGGCGGCGTTCCTGTTCACGGGTCAGGGCAGCCAGCGGCTGGGCATGGGCCGTGAGCTGTACGCGGCGTACCCGGTGTTCGCGGAGGCGCTGGACGCCGTCTGCGACGAGTTGGACCGGCACCTTGAGCGTCCGCTGAAGACGGTGGTCTTCGGGGACGACGCCGAACTGCTGGACCAGACCGGCTTCACCCAGCCCGCCCTCTTCGCGATCGAGGTGGCGCTCTTCCGCCTCGTCGAAGCCTGGGGTGTGAAGGCGGACTTCCTCTCCGGTCACTCGATCGGCGAGCTGGCGGCCGCGCATGTGGCGGGCGTCCTCTCGCTGGCCGACGCCGCGAAGCTGGTGGCCGCGCGCGGTCGCCTGATGCAGGCGCTGCCGACCGGTGGCGCGATGATCGCTGTCCAGGCGTCGGAGGACGAGGTCCTTCCGCTGCTCACCGAGGGTGTCAGCATCGCGGCCCTCAACGGCCCCACCTCCGTGGTGATCGCGGGTGACGAGGACGCGGCGCTTGCGATCGCGGCGGGCTTCGAGGCGCAGGGTCGTAAGACCAAGCGGCTCACCGTCTCGCATGCCTTCCACTCGCCCCGTATGGACGCGATGTTGGAGGACTTCCGCGCGGTCGCCGAGACGCTGTCGTACGAGGCTCCGCGTATCCCGATCGTCTCGGGTCTGACCGGTGCTCTGGTCTCCGCCGAGGAGATCACCACGGCCGACTTCTGGGTCCGTCACGTCCGCGAGGCCGTCCGCTTCCTGGACGCGGTGCGCACCCTGGAGACCCAGGGCGTCACCACCTTCGTGGAGCTGGGCCCCGACGGCGTCCTCTCGGCCATGGCGCAGGAGTGCGTCGCCGGTGAGGGCGCGGCCTTCGCGGCGGTGCTGCGGGCCGGACGGCCCGAGGCGGAGTCGCTGGTGGCGGCTGTTGGGCGGGCGCACGTCCGTGGTGTGAAGGTGGACTGGGCGGCGTACTACGCGGGCACCGGTGCCGCGCGGGTCGCCCTGCCCACGTACGCCTTCCAGCGGAAGCGCTACTGGCCGGAGGTCTCACCCGCCGGCCTTGCCGGCACGGCCGGCCTGGGCCTCGGCGCGGTCGACCACCCGCTGGTGGGCGCCGTGGTGCCGCTCGCCGGTGTCGAGGGGCTGGTGCTGACCGGTCGGCTCGGGCTGGACACCCATCCGTGGCTGGCCGACCACGCCGTCATGGGCTCGGTGCTGCTGCCCGGCACCGCCTTCGTGGAGCTGGCGATCCGTGCCGGCGACCAGGTCGGCTGTGATCTGCTGGAGGAGTTGACGCTGGAGGCGCCGTTGGTGCTTCCGGAGGACGGCGGGGTGCGGCTCCAGCTGTCCGTGGGCGCGCCGGACGCTGCCGGTCGTCGTTCGCTGGCCGTCTACTCCCGCCACGAGGACGCGGCCGCCGACGAGCCGTGGCTGCGCCACGCCTCCGGCCTGCTGGCGGAGGGCGCCACGCCGGCCGCCTTCGACCTGTCCGCCTGGCCCCCGGCCGGGGCCACGCCGCTGTCCGTCGACGGCCTCTACGAGGGCATGGCCGAGGTCGGTCTCGGCTACGGGCCCGTGTTCCAGGGGCTGAGGTCGGCCTGGCGGCTGGGTGGCGAGGTGTTCGCGGAGTTGGAGCTGCCGGAGGAGGCGCGCGCTGAGGCGGGTCTGTTCGGGCTGCATCCGGCGCTGTTGGACTCGGCGCTGCACGCGGTCGGCCTCGGTGGCCTGATCGAGGGTGAGGACGGCGCGCGGCTGCCGTTCGCGTGGTCCGGTGTCTCGCTGCACGCCGTGGGCGCCTCGGTGCTGCGGGTGCGGCTGACGTCCTCCGGAGCCGAGGGCGTCTCGCTCGCCGTCGCCGACGGGGCTGGGCGACCGGCCCTGACGGTCGACTCGCTGGTCCTGCGCCCCGTCTCCGCCGACCAGATCGACGGCGCGGCGCGCGGCGGACGCCAGGACTCGCTCTTCCGCCTGGAGTGGACCGAGCCGGTCGCCGCCCGCACGCCGGACACCGCGCTCGGCGACCGCTGGGCGGTGCTCGGCGCCGACGCCTTCGGGCTGGCCGCCGCCGACTCGGCGATCCCGGTCCACCCGGAGCTGAGCGCGCTGGTCGAGGCGGTGGAGGCCGGCACCGCGGCCCCGCGCGAGGTGTTCTTCGCTTGCGCCGCCGCCGCCGATGACGACGCCGACGGCGGCCCCGCCGCCGTGCACCGGGCCGCCGCCGAGGTGCTCGTCCTGGTGCAGACATGGCTGGCCGACGAGCGCTTCGCCGACTCCCGGCTGGTCCTGCTGACGTCGGGGGCCGTGGCCACCGACGCCGACGAGCCGGTGACGGATCTCGCGGGTGCGGCGGTCTGGGGCCTGGTGCGCTCCGCCCAGTCCGAGAACCCGGGGCGGTTCGTCCTGGTCGACCTCGACGGCACGGGCGGCTCGCTGCGCGCCCTCCCGGCGGCGTTGGCCTCCGACGAGCCGCAGCTCGCCCTGCGCGACGGCGCCTGGCGTGCCCCGCGCCTGACCCGGGCGCTCCACCCCACCGCCGAATCGGCCGACTCCGTGCGGGAGTTCGTGGCCGGTGGCACGGTGTTGGTGACGGGTGCGAGTGGCACGCTGGGTGGTCTGGTGGCCCGGCACCTGGTGACCGAGCACGGTGTCCGGCATCTGCTGCTGGTGAGCCGCCGGGGCGGCGACGCCCCCGGCGCGGCGGAACTGACCGTCGAGCTCGCCGAGTTCGGGGCGTCCGTCACCTGGGCCGCCTGTGACGTGGCCGACCGGGAGGCTCTCGCGGACGTCGTCGCGGCGATCCCGGCGGAGCACCCGCTGACCGGTGTGCTGCACACCGCGGGTGTGCTGGACGACGGCACGATCGGGTCCCTCACCCCCGAGCGGCTGGCGAAGGTGCTGCGTCCGAAGGTGGACGCGGCCTGGAACCTGCATGAGCTCACCCGTGAGCTGGATCTCGCCTCCTTCGTCCTGTTCTCGTCGGCCGCCGGTGTGTTCGGCAACGCGGGGCAGGGCAACTACGCCGCGGCGAACGCCTTCTTGGACGCGCTGGCCCAGCACCGTAGGGCCGCCGGTCTTGCCGGTAGCTCGTTGGCGTGGGGTCTGTGGGCGGACGAGGGTGGCATGGCCGGTGAGCTGGCCGAGGCCGATGTGTCCCGGATGAGCCGGGGCGGGGTGGACGCGCTGACGGCCGCCGAGGGCCTGGAGCTCCTCGACGCCGCCGGCCGCAGCGCCGACGCCGTGCTGATCCCGATGCGGCTCGACCTGGCCGCGCTGCGGGCGCGCGCCGCCTCCTCCGGCGCGGTGGCGCCGCTGCTGCGCTCCCTGGTCCGGCTGCCGGGCCGCCGCGCCGCCGAGGGCGCCACGGCGTCCGGCGCGCTGGCCCAGCGGCTCGCCGGCCTGGGCGAGACCGAACAGCAGGGTGTCCTGCTGGAGCTGGTCCGCACCCAGGTGGCGGCCGTGCTCGGCCACGACTCCACGGACGCCGTGGAACCCCACCACTCCTTCCGTGAGCTGGGCTTCGACTCGCTGACGGCGGTGGAGCTGCGGAACCTGTTGGGTGCGGCGACGGAGCTGCGGCTGCCGGCGACGCTGGTCTTCGACTACCCGACGCCGACGGTGCTGGCGGACTTCCTGCGCACCGAGCTGGTGGGCGCGGTGGCGGACGTGGCCGGTCCGGTCGTGGTGGCCGCCGTGGACGACGAGCCGATCGCGATCGTGGGTCTGGGCTGCCGTTACCCCGGTGGTGTGGAGACGCCGGAGGACCTGTGGCGGCTGGTCATGGAGGGCCGGGACGCGATCTCGGAGTTCCCGACCGACCGCGGCTGGGACCTCGACGCGCTGTATCACGAGGACCCCGACCACCCCGGCACCTCGTACACCCGCGAGGGCGGATTCGTCGACGAAGCGGGCTACTTCGACCCGGCGTTCTTCGGGATCTCGCCGCGTGAGGCGCTGGCGATGGACCCGCAGCAGCGGCTGCTGCTGGAGACGTCGTGGGAGGCGTTCGAGCGGGCGGGCATCGATCCGGGCGTGCTGCGCGGCAGCCGTACCGGCGTCTTCGCCGGCGTCATGTACCACGACTACGCCTCCTCGCTGCCGGCGCTGCCGGAAGGCGTCGAGGGGTTCGTCGGGACGGGCAACGCGGCGAGTGTGATCTCGGGTCGGCTGGCGTACACCTTCGGCCTGGAAGGGCCGGCGGTGACCGTCGACACGGCCTGTTCCTCCTCGCTGGTCGCCCTGCACCTGGCCGTGCAGGCGCTGCGCAACGGCGAGTGCGAGCTGGCGCTCGCGGGCGGTGTGACCGTGATGGCGACACCGGCCCCCTTCGTGGAGTTCAGCCGGCAGCGCGGCCTGGCGGCCGACGGCCGCTGCAAGGCGTTCTCCGCCGACGCGGACGGCACCGGCTGGTCCGAGGGGGCGGGCATGCTGCTCGTGGAGCGGCTCTCCGACGCCCAGCGGC
Source organism: Streptomyces sp. LX-29 (assembly GCF_029541745.1). Lineage (NCBI taxonomy): Bacteria > Bacillati > Actinomycetota > Actinomycetes > Kitasatosporales > Streptomycetaceae > Streptomyces > Streptomyces sp. LX-29. The sequence goes on from NZ_CP089746.1 coordinate 5,297,570, forward strand.
AGGGCCACCCGATCCTCGCCGTGGTGCGCGGCTCGGCCATCAACCAGGACGGCGCGAGCAACGGGCTCACCGCCCCGAACGGCCCGTCGCAGCAGCGCGTCATCCGGCAGGCCCTGGCCAACGCCCGGCTGACCGCGTCCGAGATCGACGTGGTCGAGGCGCACGGCACCGGCACCACGCTGGGTGACCCGATCGAGGCGCAGGCGCTGCTGGCCACCTACGGTCAGGAGCGGCCGGAGGGGCAGCCGCTGTGGCTGGGCTCCTTCAAGTCGAACGTGGGCCACACCCAGGCCGCGGCCGGCGTCGGCGGCATCATCAAGATGGTCATGGCGATGCGCCACGGCGTGCTGCCCAAGACCCTGCACGTGGACGAGCCGTCGCCGCACATCGACTGGTCGGCGGGCGAGGTCTCGCTGCTGGCCGACGCGGTGGCGTGGCCGGAGACCGACCACCCGCGGCGCGCGGCGGTGTCCTCCTTCGGCTTCAGCGGCACCAACGCGCACACGATCATCGAGCAGGCCCCGGTCACCGAGGAGCGGGCCGTGGCGCCCGCCGCCGTGGCGCCGCCGGTCGTGGCGCTGCCGCTCTCGGCGAAGACGGCCGACGCGCTGCGCGCCCAGGCCGACCGGCTCCGCAGCCACCTCACCGACCGTGCGGACGCGTCACCCGCCGACCTGGGCTACTCGCTGGCGACGACCCGTGCCGCCCTGGACCACCGTGCGGTGGTCGTGGGCGCGGACCGGGAGGCGCTGGTGGCGGGTCTTACGGCGCTGGCGGGCGGCGAGTCGGCCGCGGGTCTGGCCGAGGGTTCGGTCGCCGACGGCAGGACGGCGTTCCTGTTCACGGGTCAGGGCAGCCAGCGGCTGGGCATGGGCCGTGAGCTCTACGCGGCCTACCCGGCCTTCGCGGAGGCGCTGGACGCGGTCTGCGACGAGCTGGACCGGCACCTGGAACTGCCCCTCAAGACCGTGGTGTTCGGCGAGGACGCCGAGCTGCTGAACCAGACCGGCTACACCCAGCCGGCCCTGTTCGCGATCGAGGTGGCCCTCTACCGCCTGGTCGAGGGCTGGGGGCTCACCGCCGACTTCCTCTCCGGTCACTCGATCGGCGAGCTGGCCGCCGCGCATGTCGCGGGCGTTCTCTCGCTGGCCGACGCGGCGAAGCTGGTGGCGGCTCGTGGCCGTCTGATGCAGGCGCTGCCCGCCGGTGGCGCGATGATCGCGGTGCAGGCGTCGGAGGACGAGGTCCTGCCGCTGCTCACCGAGGGTGTCAGCATCGCCGCCCTCAACGGTCCGACCTCGGTCGTGATCGCGGGCGACGAGGACGCCGCCGTCGCGATCGCGAGCGGCTTCGAGGCGCAGGGTCGTAAGACCAAGCGCCTCACCGTCTCGCACGCCTTCCACTCGCCCCGTATGGACGCGATGTTGGAGGACTTCCGCGCGGTGGCCGAGACGCTGTCGTACGAGGCTCCGCGTATCCCGATCGTCTCCAACCTCACCGGCGCCCTGGTCTCCGCCGAGGAGATCACCACCGCCGACTTCTGGGTGCGCCACGTCCGGGAGGCGGTCCGCTTCCTCGACGGGATTCGCGCCCTGGAGGCGCACGGCGTCACCACCTTCATCGAGCTCGGCCCCGACGGAGTACTCACCGCCATGGCACAGGACTGCGCCACCGACCCCGACGGGGCGGCCTTCGCCGCCGCCCTGCGCGCCGGCCGCCCCGAGCCGGAGGCGCTCGCCGCCGCCGTGGCCCGGGCACAGGTCCGGGGCGTGCCGGTGGACTGGGCGGCGTTCTACGCGAACACCGCCGCCCGCCGGATCGACGACCTGCCCACCTACCCGTTCCAGCGCCAGCGCTACTGGCTGGAGGCCCCGGCCGGCGCCGCCGGCGACGTGGCCTCGGCCGGGCTGGGGTCGGCCGACCACCCGCTGCTGGGCGCGGCGGTGGACCTGCCCGACTCCGACGGCCTGCTCTTCACCGGACGGCTCTCGCTGCACAGCCACCCCTGGCTGGCCGACCACGCCGTCATGGACACCGTGCTGCTCCCCGGCACGGCCCTGGTGGAGCTGGCCGTGCGCGCCGGCGACCAGGTCGGCTGCGACCTGCTGGAGGAGCTGACCCTGGAGGCGCCGCTGGTGCTTCCGGCGCGCGGCGGCGTCCAGTTGCGGGTCACCGTCGGCGAGCCCGACGAGGCGTCCGGGCGGCGCGCGCTGCACGTCTACTCCCGCCCCGAGGACGCCTCGGACGAGCCGTGGACCCGGCACGCGGCCGGCGCGCTCGCGGTCGGCGGCACCGCCGCCCCGGCGGCCGTGCCGGGGGAGTGGCCGCCGGCCGACGCCGAGGCGGTCGAACTCGACGGCTTCTACGACGCCTTCGCGGCCCTCGGCCTCGGCTACGGGCCCGTGTTCCAGGGGCTGCGTGCCGCCTGGCGGCGTGGCGACGAGGTGTTCGCCGAGGTCGCGCTCGGCGAGGCGCAGCAGGCTGAGTCCCGGGCGTACGGGCTGCACCCGGCGCTGCTGGACGCCGCCCTGCACGCGGTGGGCCTCGGTGGCTTCTTCGCCGGCGAGGACGAGGGCGAGGCCGCCGGGCGGGCCCGGCTGCCGTTCGCGTGGGACGGGGTGCGGCTGCACGCCGTCGGCGCCTCGGCGCTGCGGGTGCGGGTCTCCCCGGCCGGCTCGGGCGCGGTGGCGCTGGCGGTCGCCGACGAGGCCGGCGCGCCGGTCGCCTCGGTCGACTCGCTCGCGCTGCGACCGCTCGACGCCGAGCAGTTCACGGCCGGCCGGGCCGCGCACCACGAGTCGCTGTTCCGCGTCGACTGGGCCGCCCTGCCCGCGCCGGCCGCGCCGCCGGCCGCGGAGGCCGGCGCGTACGCGGTCCTCGGCGGCGACGAGCTGAAGGTGGCCGCCGCGCTGGAGGCCGCGGGCGTCGACACCGTGAGCCATGCGGATCTGACCGCCCTCGCGGCGGCCGTGGACGCGGACGGGGTCGCCCCGGACGTGGTGCTGCTGCCCTCCCTGCCCGACCTGGCCACCGCCGGCGACACCGCGGCCGCGACGCACGCCGTCACCGGCCGGCTGCTGGCCCTGGTGCGGGAGTGGCTGGCGGACGAGCGGTTCGCCGACTCCCGGCTGGTGCTGCTGACCCGTGGGGCCGTGGCCGTGGGCGACGGAGTGGCGGGCGACGGCGACGAGGCGGCCCCGACCGAGGCGGCCTGGGACCTCACACACGCCGCCGCCTGGGGACTGGTCCGCTCGGCGCAGGCCGAGCACCCGGGCCGGTTCGTCCTGGTGGACGTGGCGCCCGACGGCGCCGGCGCCGCCGGCGCGCTGCGGGAGCTGCCCGCCGTGCTGGCGACCGACGAGCCGCAGCTCGCGCTGCGCGGCGACACCTGGCACGCCCCGCGCCTGGCGCGGGTGGCCTCGCTCGCCGAGGAGACCGTGCCGGCCTTCGACGCGTCGGGCACCGTGCTGGTCACCGGCGCCAGCGGCACCCTGGGCGGGCTGCTGGCCCGGCACCTGGTGGCCGAGCGCGGCGTGCGGCACCTGCTGCTGACCAGCCGTCGGGGCGCCGAGGCGGCGGGCGCCGCCGAACTCGCCGCGGAGCTGACCGCGGCCGGTGCCGAGGTCACCTGGGCGGCCTGCGACGCGGCCGACCGCGAGGCGCTGGCCGCGCTGCTCGCCGCCATCCCGGCGGAGCACCCGCTCACCGCGGTGATCCACGCCGCCGGTGTGCTGGACGACGGCATCGTCGAGTCGCTCACCCCCGAGCGGCTGGCCAAGGTGCTGCGGCCCAAGGTGGACGCCGCGTGGAACCTGCACGAGCTCACCCAGGACCTGGACCTGTCGGACTTCGTGCTGTTCTCCTCGGCGGCCGGCGTCTTCGGCAACCCGGGCCAGGGCAACTACGCGGCGGCCAACGCCTTCCTGGACGCGCTGGCGGCGTACCGACGCGCCCAGCACCGCCCGGCCGTCTCCCTGGCCTGGGGCCTGTGGGAGGACGAGGGCGGCATGGCGGCCACGCTCGCCGAGGCCGACCGGCAGCGGATGAACCGCGGCAGCATGGGCGCGCTGAGCGACGCCGACGGGCTGGCCCTGTTCGACGTGGCCTGCCTGGCCGAGCACGCCCTGCTGATCCCGGCCGCGCTCGACCTCGCGGCGCTGCGCGCCCAGGCGACGACCGGCGTGGCCCCGCTGCTGCGCGGGCTGATCCGCACCCCGGTGCGGCGCGCCGCGGCCGGCGGCGCGGGCGCGGCGGCGGAGGCGGAGAGCCTCGTCGAGCGGCTCGCCGGAATGGCGGCGGCCGAGCGGGACCGCTTCCTGCTCAACCTGGTCTGCGGCCAGGTGGCGACCGTGCTCGGGTACGGCGGTGCCGGCGCCATCGAACCGGGCGCGGCCTTCAAGGAGCTGGGCTTCGACTCGCTCACCGCGGTGGAGCTCCGCAACCGGCTCGGCGCGGCCACCGGGCTGCGGCTGCCGGCGACGCTGATCTTCGACTACCCGACGCCCGAGGCGCTCGCCGACCATCTGCGCGCGGCGCTGCCGGTCGGCGACGGCGGCCCGTCGGTCTTCGGCGAACTCGACCGGCTGGAGGCCGCCCTGGCCGGAGCCGCGGACGACAGCGTCACCCGCTCGCGGATCACGATGCGCCTCCAGGCCCTGATGGCCAAGTGGAACGAGGCGCAGGAAGCGACGGCCGACACCGAGACCGGCGACGACGACCTCGCATCGGCAACCGACGACGAGCTGTTCGACCTGCTCGACGACGAACTCGGCTCCTCCTGAAGGGGAGCGCACTGAACTGATGAGCATGACCTCCCCTTTCGCAAGGAGCCGACGGCAATGAACAAAGACGCAGCTGGGAGTAAGGGCGCGCCCGTGAACAACGAGGACAAGCTCCGCGACTACCTCAAGCGGGCGACGGCCGACCTGCGTCAGGCCCGCCGCCGGCTCCGCGAGGTCGAGGACCGGCACCAGGAGCCCATCGCGATCGTCGCGATGAGCTGCCGCTACCCGGGCGGGGTGCGCACCCCCGAAGACCTGTGGCGGCTGGTCGCGGGCGGCGAGGACGCCGTCTCCGGCTTCCCGACCGACCGCGGCTGGGACCTCGAGACCCTCTATGACGCCGACCCCGACCAGGCCGGATCCAGCTATGTCAGCGAGGGCGGATTCCTCTACGACGCCGGCGCGTTCGACCCGACCGTCTTCGGGATCTCGCCGCGTGAGGCGCTGGCGATGGACCCGCAGCAGCGGCTGCTGCTGGAGACGTCCTGGGAGGCGTTCGAGCGGGCCGGCATCGACCCCACCGCGATGCGCGGCAGCCGCACGGGCGTCTTCGCCGGCGTGATGTACCACGACTACACCTCGCGGCTGGACTCCGTGCCCGAGGGCGTCGAGGGCTTCCTGGGCACCGGCAGCTCCGGCTCCATCGCCTCCGGCCGCGTCTCCTACGTCTTCGGCCTGGAGGGCCCGGCCGTCACCGTCGACACGGCCTGCTCCTCGTCGCTGGTGACCCTGCACATGGCGGTGCAGGCGCTGCGCGCCGGCGAGTGCTCGCTGGCGCTGGCCGGCGGTGTCACCGTGATGGCGACCCCGTCCACCTTCACCGAGTTCAGCCGGCAGCGCGGGCTCGCCGCCGACGGCCGCTGCAAGCCCTTCGCGGCCGCCGCGGACGGCACCGGCTGGGGCGAGGGCGTCGGCATGCTGCTGGTCGAGCGGCTGTCGGACGCGCAGAAGAACGGCCACCCGGTCCTCGCGATCGTGCGCGGCTCGGCCATCAACCAGGACGGCGCCAGCAACGGCCTGACCGCCCCCAACGGCCCGTCCCAGCAGCGCGTCATCCACCAGGCGCTCACCAACGGCCGGCTCTCCGCCGAGGACGTGGACGCCGTCGAGGCGCACGGCACCGGCACCACCCTCGGCGACCCGATCGAGGCGCAGGCCCTCCTCGCCACGTACGGCCAGGACCGCCCGGCCGACCAGCCGCTGCTGCTGGGCTCCATCAAGTCCAACATCGGCCACACCCAGGCCGCCGCCGGCGTCGCCGGCATCATCAAGATGGTCAAGGCCATCGAGCACGGCGTGCTGCCCAGGACCCTGCACGTCGACGAGCCCACCCCGCACGTCGACTGGTCGGCGGGCGCCGTCTCGCTGCTCACCGAGAACACCCCGTGGCCGGAGACCGGCCGCCCGCGCCGCGCCGCCGTCTCCTCCTTCGGCTTCAGCGGCACCAACGCCCACACCATCCTGGAGCAGGCCCCCGCCCCGGAGCAGGACGAGACGGCGGCCGCCGAGGAGCAGCCGCCGGCCGCGACCACGGCGCCGGAGGTGCTGCCGTGGCCGGTGTCCGGCAAGAGCGCCGCCGCCCTGCGCGAGCAGGCCGAGCGGCTGCTCGCGCGGCTGACCGCCGCCCCGGCGCTCCGCCCGGTCGACGTGGGCCTGTCGCTGGCCACCACCCGCGCCGCCCTCGACCACCGCGCCGTGGTCCAGGGCGCCGACCGTGAAGCGCTGCTGGCTGGGCTGGCGGCGCTGGCGGCCGGCTCGATGGCGGCGGGTGTGGTGCAGGGCTCGGCCGTCGGCGGCCGCGTCGCCTTCGTCTTCCCGGGCCAGGGCTCGCAGTGGGTCGGGATGGCGGTGGAGCTGATGGACGCCTCGCCGGTGTTCGCGGCCCGGATCGAGGAGTGCGCCTCCGCCCTCGCGGAGTTCTGCGACTGGTCGCTGGTGGACGTCCTCCGGGGCGCCGAGGGCGCGCCGTCGCTGGAGCGCGTCGACGTCGTCCAGCCGGTCCTCTTCGCCGTGATGGTCTCCCTCGCCGAGCTGTGGCGCTCCTTCGGCGTCCAGCCGGCGGCCGTCGTGGGCCACTCCCAGGGCGAGATCGCCGCCGCCTGCGTGGCGGGGATCCTGTCCCTCCAGGACGCCGCGCGGGTCGTCGCGCTGCGCAGCCAGGCCATCGGCCGCGTCCTGGCCGGCAAGGGCGGCATGGTCTCCATAGCCCTCCCGGTGGCCCAGGTCCGCGAGCGCATCGCGGCGTGGGGCGAGGACCGTATCTCGGTGGCGGCCGTCAACGGCCCGTCCTCCGTGGTCGTCTCCGGTGAGCCGGAGGCGCTGGACGAGCTGATCGCCTCCTGCGAGGCGGACGAGGTCCGGGCCCGTAAGGTGCCCGTGGACTACGCCTCGCACTCCGCGCAGGTGGAGCTGCTCCGCGACGAGCTGCTGAAGCTCCTCGCCCCGGTGACGCCGCGGGCGGCCGAGGTGCCGTTCCTGTCCACCGTCACCGGCGAGTGGGTCGAGGGCCCCGAACTGGACGCCGCGTACTGGTTCACCAACCTCCGCCAGACCGTCGAGCTGGAGAGCGCGGTGCGGCGCCTGCTGGACGAGGGCTTCGGCGCCTTCATCGAGTCCAGCGCCCACCCCGTGCTCGCCATGGGCGTCCAGGAGACCGCCGAGGACGCCGGCCGCGAGGCCGCCGCCATCGGCTCCCTCCGCCGCGACGAGGGCGGCCTGGGCCGCTTCCTCACCTCGCTGGGCGAGGCGTGGACCCGCGGCGTCGCCGTCGACTGGACCACGGTCTACGAGGGCACCGGCGCCGCGCGCGTCGAACTCCCCACCTACGCCTTCCAGCACCAGCACTACTGGCTGGAGTCCGGCGCCGCCGCCCCGGCCGCCGCCACCCCGGCCACGGACCCGGTCGAGGCCCGCTTCTGGGAGGCCGTGGAGCGCGAGGACTGGCAGGCGCTCGCCACCGAGCTCGCCGTCGACGGCGACGAGCGGGTCAGCGCGCTGCTGCCCGCCCTCGCCACCTGGCGCAAGCAGAGCCGCAAGCAGTCCACCGTGGACGGCTGGCGCTACCGCGTGACCTGGAAGCCGCTGGCCGACGGGCCGGCCGCGCGGCTCTCCGGCAGCTGGCTGCTGGTCACCCCGGCGACCGTCGCCGAGGGCGACTGGGCGCGGGGCGCGGCCCGCGTCCTCGCCGAGCGCGGCGCCGACGTCCGCGTGCTCGCCGTCGACACCGACACGGACGACCGCGAGTCCCTGACCGGGCTGCTCCGGCAGGCCGCGGCCGAAGAGGGCCCGTTCAGCGGCGTGCTGTCGCTGCTGGCCCTGGAGGATCGGCCACACCCCGTGCACACCTCCGTCCCCGCCGGGGTCGCCGCCGAACTGGCGCTCCTCCAGGCGCTGGGCGACGCCGAGATCGCCGCGCCGCTGTGGTTCGCCACCCGCGGCGCCGTGGCCACCGGCCGCGCCGACCGGCTGGAGTCCCCGGCGCAGGCCCTGATCTGGGGCCTCGGCCGGGTGGCCGCCCTGGAGCACGGCGAGCGATATGGCGGACTCATTGACCTACCCGCCCTACCGGAGACCGCCGACGACCGGGCGCTGGCCCGGCTGGTCACCGTGCTGGCCGGGGCCGAGGAGGAGGACCAGGTCGCGATCCGGCCCAGCGGGCTGTTCGTGCGCCGCCTGGTGCGCTCCCTCCTCGCCGAGACGCCCGCCGTACGGGAGTGGCAGCCGGCCGGCACCACGCTGGTCACCGGCGGTACGGGCGCGCTGGGCGCGCACGTGGCCCGCTGGCTGGCCCGTAACGGCGCCGAGCACCTGGTGCTCACCAGCCGTCGCGGCATCGACGCCCCCGGCGCGGCCGAGCTGCGCGACGAACTGACCGCCCTGGGTGCCGAGGTGACCGTCGCGGCCTGCGACGTCGCCGACCGCAAGGCGGTGGAGGCGCTGCTGGCCGGCATCCCGGCGGAGCGGCCGCTGACCGCCGTGGTGCACACCGCCGCCGTCCTCGACGACGGCGTGATCGAGGGCCTGACGCCCGAGCAGGTCGACCGGGTGCTCAAGGTCAAGGTCGACGCCACGCTCCACCTGCACGAGCTCACCCGGGACCTGGACCTGTCCGCGTTCGTGCTCTTCTCCTCCTTCGCCGCCACCTTCGGCGCCCCCGGCCAGGGCAACTACGCACCGGGCAACGCCTTCCTGGACGCCTTCGCCGAGTGGCGCCGCGCCGCCGGGCTGCCCGCCACCTCGGTGGCCTGGGGCCCGTGGGGCGAGGGCGGCATGGCCGAGGGCGGCGTGGGCGACCGGATGCGCCGCCACGGCGTCATCGAGATGTCGCCCGAACTGGCCGTCACCGCGCTCCAGCACGTCATGGACCGGGACGAGACGGTGCTCACCGTCGTCGACATGGAGTGGAAGCGCTTCGTCCTCGCCTTCACCTCCGGCCGCTCCCGGCCGCTGCTGCACGACCTGCCCGAGGCCCGCGAGGTCATCGAGGACATGCGGGGCGACGCGGAGGCGGACGACGCCGACGCCGCCGCCCTCACCCAGCAGCTCGCCGGACTGCCCGAGGCCGAGCAGGAGCGGCTGCTGCTGGAGCTGGTGCGCACCGCGGTCGCGACCGTGCTGGGCTACGCCGGCGCCGACGCCGTCGAGGCCGTGCGCGCCTTCAAGGAGCTGGGCTTCGACTCGCTCACCGCGGTCGAACTGCGCAACCGGCTCAGCGCCGCCAGCGGCCTCAAGCTGCCGCCGACGCTGATCTTCGACTACCCGACCCCGACCGCGCTGGCCAAGCACCTGCGCGTCGAACTCTCCGGCGGACAGCTGGCGGCCGCGGCCCCGCTGCCCACCGCGCAGGCCCTGGCCGACGACGAGCCCATCGCGATCGTCGCCATGAGCTGCCGCTTCCCCGGCGGCGTGCGCACCCCCGAGGAGCTGTGGCAGCTGCTGACCTCCGGCGGCGACGCGCTCTCGGAGTTCCCGGCCGACCGCGGCTGGGACGTGGAGTCCCTGTACAACCCGGACCCGAACGCGCAGGGCACCAGCTACACCCGCGAGGGCGGCTTCCTCACCGGCGCCGCCGAGTTCGACCCCACCTTCTTCGGCATCTCCCCGCGCGAGGCGATGGCGATGGACCCGCAGCAGCGGCTGCTGCTGGAGACCTCGTGGGAGGCGTTCGAGCGGGCCGGGATCGACCCGGCGACGCTCCAGGGCAGCCAGTCCGGGGTCTTCGTCGGCACCAACGGCTCCGACTACTCGATCCTCATGCGGAACACCACCGACGGCTACGAGGGCCACCTGGCCACCGGCAGCGCCGCCAGCGTGGTCTCCGGCCGGCTCTCCTACGTCTTCGGCCTGGAGGGCCCGGCGGTCACCGTCGACACCGCCTGCTCCGCCTCGCTGGTGGCGCTGCACCTGGCCGTCCAGGCGCTGCGCAACGGCGAGTGCGAACTGGCCCTCGCCGGCGGCGTGACCGTGATGGCCACCCCCGGCACCTTCATCGAGTTCAGCCGCCAGCGCGGACTCTCCTCCGACGGCCGCAGCAAGGCGTTCTCCTCGGACGCCGACGGCTTCAGCCCCGCCGAGGGCGTGGGCATGCTGCTGGTCGAGCGGCTCTCGGACGCCCGCCGACACGGGCACCCCGTGCTCGCGATCGTCCGCGGCACCGCCATCAACCAGGACGGCGCCAGCAACGGCCTCACCGCGCCGAACGGCCCGTCGCAGCAGCGCGTCATCCGGCAGGCACTCGCCAACGCCCGGCTGACCACCGCGGACGTCGACGTGATCGAGGCGCACGGCACCGGCACCACCCTCGGCGACCCGATCGAGGCCCAGGCGCTGCTGGCCACCTACGGCCAGGGACGCCAGGAGGACCGGCCGGTGCTGCTCGGCTCCATCAAGTCCAACATCGGCCACGCCCAGGCGGCCGCCGGCGTCGCGGGCGTGATGAAGATGGTGCTCGCCATGCGCCACGGCGTGGTGCCCGAGTCGCTGCACATCGCCGAACCGACCCCGCACGTCGACTGGTCGGCGGGCGCGGTCTCCCTCGTCACCGAGGCCACCCCGTGGCCGGACAGCGGCGCTCCGCGCCGGGCCGGCATCTCCTCCTTCGGCTTCAGCGGCACCAACGCCCACGCCATCGTGGAGCAGGCCCCCGCCCCGGAGCAGGACGAGCCCGTGGCCGCCGCGGAGCCGGAGGGGCAGCCGACCGGCGCCCTGCCGTGGGTGGTCTCCGGCAAGACCCAGGCCGCGCTCCGCGCCCAGGCCGAGAAGCTGCTCACCCACCTCGAGGCCGGCCCCGACCTCCGCCCGGCCGACCTCGGCTACTCCCTCGCCACCACCCGCTCCGTCCTCGACGAGCGCGCGGTGCTGGTGGGCACGGACCGCGACGACCTCCGCCGCGGGCTGGACGCCCTGGCCCGTGGCCAGGCCCTGCCCCAGCTGGTGCAGGGAGCCGGAATCGGGGGTAAGGCCGCATTCCTGTTCCCGGGACAGGGGTCACAATGGGTAGGCATGGCCGTCGGGCTGTTGGATGCTTCGGCAGTGTTCGCCGCCCGGATTGATGAGTGTGCCGTCGCTCTCGCGGAGTTCACCGACTGGTCGTTGGTGGACGTCCTGCGTGGGGCGGAGGGCGCGCCGTCCCTGGAGCGCGTCGACGTCGTCCAGCCGGTGCTGTTCTCCGTGATGGTCTCCCTGGCGGAGCTGTGGCGCTCCCTGGGTGTGCGGCCGGCGGCCGTCGTGGGCCACTCGCAGGGCGAGATCGCGGCCGCGTGCGTGGCCGGTGCGCTCTCCCTCCAGGACGCGGCGCGGGTGGTCACCCTGCGCAGCCAGGCGATCGGCCGGGTGCTGGCGGGCAAGGGCGGCATGGTCTCCGTGGCGCTGCCCGTCTCCCGGGTGCGCGAGAGGATCGCCGCGTGGGGCGAGGACCGGATCTCGGTGGCGGCCGTCAACGGCCCGTCCTCCGTGGTCGTCTCCGGTGAGCCGGAGGCCCTGGACGAGCTGATCGCCTCCTGCGAGGCGGACGAGGTCCGGGCCCGTAAGGTGCCGGTGGACTACGCCTCGCACTCCGCGCAGGTCGAGCTGCTCCGCGACGAGCTCCGCGAACTCCTCGCCCCCGTACGGCCCCAGGCGCCCGAGATCCCGTTCCTGTCCACTGTCACCGGTGAGTGGGTCGAGGGTCCGGAGCTGGACGCCGACTACTGGTTCACCAACCTGCGCCGGACCGTCGAGTTGGAGGCCGCCGTGCGGCGGCTGCTGAACGAGGGCTTCGGCGTCTTCATCGAGTCCAGCGCCCACCCGGTGCTGACGATGGGCGTGCAGGAGACCGCCGAGGACGCCGGCCGCGAGGCCGCCGCGTTCGGCTCGCTCCGCCGCGACGAAGGGGGCCTGGACCGCTTCTGGCTCTCCCTCGGCGAGGCGTGGACCCGCGGCGTGGCCGTCGACTGGGACGCCGTCTACGAGGGCACCGGCGCCCAGCGCGTCGACCTGCCCACCTACGCCTTCCAGCACCAGCACCTGTGGCCGCGGGCGGCCGAGCCGGCACCGGGTGCCGAGACGCTGCCCGCCGACGCCGTCGACGCCCGCTTCTGGGAGGCCGTCGAGCGCGAGGACCTGGAGTCGCTCGCCGGGACCCTGGAGTTCCGGGGCGACGAGGCACTGACCTCGCTCGGCGCCGTCCTGCCCGCGCTGGCCTCCTGGCGCAAGCAGAGCCGCGAGCTGTCCGCGCTGGACGGCTGGCGCTACCGCGTGACCTGGAAGCCGCTCGCCGAGGGCGCCGCCGCGCGGCTCTCCGGCACCTGGCTGCTGGTCGTGCCGGAGTCCGCGCTCACCGACGACTGGACGCTCGGCGCGCTGCGCGCGCTCGCCGAGCGCGGCGCCGATGTACGGCAGCTCACCCTGAGCGCCGTGGAGCTGGACCGCGAGTCGGTCACCCGCCGGGTCCACGAGGAGCTGGACGGGGCCGCGCCGGTCGCCGGGGTGCTCTCGCTGCTGGCCCTCGACGAGCGGCCCGCGCCCGGCACCGACAGCGTCAACGCCGGCCTGGCCGGCACCGCCGCGCTGATCCAGGCGCTGGGCGACGCCGGGGTCGACGCGCCGCTGTGGTGCGCCACCCGCGGCGCCGTCTCCGTCAGCCGCTCCGACCGCCCCGACCACCCGGCCCAGGCGCTCGCCTGGGGCCTGGGCCGCACCGCCGCCCTGGAGTACCCGGAGCGCTGGGGCGGACTGGTCGACCTGCCGCAGACCGCCGACGACCGGGCGGTGGGCCGGCTGCTCACCGTCCTGGCCGCCGCCGACGGGGAGGACCAGCTCGCCGTCCGCGCCGCGGGCGTCTTCGCCCGCCGACTGGGCCGCGCCCCGCTGGCCGACTCCGCCCCCGTACGGGAGTGGCAGCCGGCCGGCACCACGCTGGTCACCGGCGGCACGGGCGCGCTGGGCGCGCACGTGGCCCGCTGGCTGGCCCGTAACGGCGCCGAGCACCTGGTGCTCACCAGCCGTCGCGGGATCGACGCCCCCGGCGCGGCCGAGCTGCGCGACGAACTGACCGCCCTGGGTGCCGAGGTGACCGTCGCGGCCTGCGACGTCGCCGACCGCAAGGCGGTGGAGGCGCTGCTGGCCGGCATCCCGGCGGAGCGGCCGCTGACCGCCGTGGTGCACGCGGCGGGCGTGCTCGACGACGGGGTGCTGGACGCCCTGACGCCGAAGCGGTTCGCGGCGGTGCTCGGCCCCAAGGCCGACGCCGCCCGCCACCTGCACGAGCTCACCCGGGACCTGGACCTGTCCGCGTTCGTGCTGTTCTCCGGCATCGCGGGCACCCTCGGCGACGCCGGGCAGGGCAACTACGCGGCGGCCAACGCGTACCTGGACGCGCTGGCCGAGCAGCGCCGGGCCGACGGGCTGCCCGCGACCTCGGTGGCCTGGGGCCGCTGGGGCGACACGGGCCTCGCGGCCGGCGGCGCCATCGGCGAGCGGCTGGACCGCGGCGGCGTGCCCGCCATGGCGCCGGACTCGGCGATCAGGGCGCTCCAGCAGGCCCTGGACCACGCCGACACGGTCGTGGCCGTCGCCGACATCCAGTGGGACCGCTTCGCCTACGGCTACACGGCGGTGCGGCCCAGCCCCTTCATCGGCGACCTGGCGGAGGTCCGGCGGCTGGCCGAGGCCGCCCCGGCCGGCGGCGGCGAGGCCGGTGCCACGGCCGACCCGGCGCAGGCGCTGCGGCAGAAGCTGGCCGGGATGTCCCAGGCCGAACAGTCCCTGGTCGTCCTGGAGCTGGTGCGCACCAACGCGGCCGCCGCGCTGGGGCACCCCTCGACCGACGAGGTCGGCGCGGGGCGGGCGTTCAAGGAGCTGGGCTTCGACTCGCTGATCGCGCTGGAGCTGCGCAACCGGCTGGGCGCGGCCACCGGCCAGAAGCTGCCGGCCACGCTGGTCTTCGACTACCCGACGCCGGCCGCGCTGGCCGAGTACCTGCGGGCCGAGATCACGCAGGACGGCGGCGCGGCGGCGGCCGCACCGGGCGTCGCGGAGCTGGAGAAGCTCGAGTCCGCGCTCTCGGTGATCGACCCGGCCGCGGAGGACGACGAGACCCGGGCGGACATCGCCGCCCGACTCCAGGCCCTGCTGGCCCGGTGGGACGCGCCACGCGCGAGCGCGGCGGAGTCCACCGGCGAGACGGTGACGGAAAAGCTGCAAGAGGCAACGCCCGATGAGGTCTTCGACTTCATCGAAAAAGAACTCGGTATCTAGGGATCCACGATCCGCGGGCAGCAAGGTTTGTGACGAGAAGCATGGGTGAGACTCCAATGGCGGATCAGGACAAGATCCTCGACTACCTCAAGCGGGTAACTGCCGATCTGCACCAGACGCGGCAGCGTCTTCGCGAGGTCGAGTCGCAGGAGCCTGAGCCGATCGCGATCGTCGGCATGAGCTGCCGCTTCCCCGGAGGCGTCACGTCTCCGGAGGAGCTGTGGCACCTCGTCGCCTCGGGCGGCGACGCCATCGCGGACTTCCCCACGGACCGTGGCTGGGACGTCGAGTCGCTCTTCGACGCCGACCCCGACCAGCAGGGCACCAGCTACACCGACAAGGGCGGGTTCCTGAAGGGCGCGGGCGAGTTCGACGCCGCGTTCTTCGGGATCTCGCCGCGCGAGACCCTGGGCATGGACCCCCAGCAGCGGCTGCTGCTGGAGACCTCCTGGGAGGTGTTCGAGCGGGCCGGGATCGACCCGGCCACGCTGCGCGGCTCCAAGGCCGGTGTCTTCATCGGCACCAACGGCCAGGACTACCCGGAGCTGATGCACCGGCTGCCGCAGGGCGTCGAGCAGTACCTGCTGACCGGCAACGCGGCCAGCGTCATCTCCGGCCGCATCTCGTACACCTTCGGCCTGGAGGGCCCCGCCCTCACGGTCGACACGGCCTGCTCGGCGTCGCTGGTGGCGCTGCACCTGGCCGTCCAGGCGCTGCGCAACGGCGAGTGCTCGATGGCGCTCACCGGCGGTGTCACCGTGATGAACAGCCCCCGGGCGTTCATCAACTTCAGCCGCCAGCGCGGCCTGGCGCCCGACGGCCGCTGCAAGGCGTTCGCCGACGGCGCCGACGGCACCGGCTGGGGCGAGGGCGTCGGCATGCTGCTCGTGGAGCGGCTCTCCGACGCCCGGAAGAACGGCCACCCGGTCCTGGCGATCGTGCGCGGCTCGGCCATCAACCAGGACGGCGCCAGCAACGGCCTGACCGCCCCCAACGGCCCGTCCCAGCAGCGCGTCATCCGGCAGGCCCTCACCGACGGCCGGCTCACCCCCGCCCAGGTGGACGTCGTCGAGGCGCACGGCACCGGCACCAGCCTCGGCGACCCGATCGAGGCCCAGGCGCTGCTCGCCACCTACGGCCAGAACCGGCCCGACGGACGGCCGCTCTACCTCGGCTCCATCAAGTCCAACGTCGGCCACACCCAGGCCGCCGCCGGCGTCGCCGGCATCATCAAGATGGTCAAGGCCATCGAGCACGGCGTCATGCCGCAGACCCTGCACGTCGACGCCCCCTCGCGGGACGTGGACTGGGCGGCCGGCGACGTCGAGCTGCTCACCGAGGCCCGTGCGTGGCCGGAGACCGGTCAGCCGCGCCGCGCCGGCATCTCCTCCTTCGGCGTGTCCGGCACCAACGCCCACACCGTCATCGAGCAGGCCCCGGCCGAGGACCGGGCCGCCGCGGAGGAGCCCGCGGCGGACTGGTCCGGGATCGGCGGCCTGATACCGCTGCTGGTCTCCGGGCAGACCACGCAGGCGCTGCGCGCCCAGGCCGAGCGGCTCGCCGCGCACGTCCAGGCCGACCCGGCGCTCCGCCTCACCGACCTCGGCCACTCCCTGGCCACCACCCGCGCCTCCCTCGACCACCGCGCCGTCCTCCTCGCGTCCGCCGACGGCGGCCGGGACGAGCTGCTGCGCGGCCTCGCGGCGCTGGCCGCCGAGGGCACCGCGGCCGACCTGATCCAGGGTCATGTCACCGAGGGCAAGACGGCGTTCCTCTTCACCGGTCAGGGCAGCCAGCGGGCCGGCATGGGACGCGAGCTGTACGCGGCCGTCCCGGCCTTCGCCGAGGCCCTGGACGCGGTCTGCGCCGAGCTGGACCAGCACCTCGAACGCCCGCTGCGCGAGGTGATGTTCGATGCCGACTCCACCCTGCTCGACCAGACCGGCTACACCCAGCCCGCCCTCTTCGCCGTCGAGGTCGCGCTGTTCCGGCTGTTGGAGGGCTGGGGCGTCAAGCCCGACTTCCTCGTCGGCCACTCCATCGGCGAGCTGGCCGCCGCCCATGTCTCCGGCGTCCTCTCGCTGGCGGACGCCGCGAAGCTGGTGGCCGCGCGCGGTCGCCTGATGCAGGAACTCCCCGCCGGCGGCGCGATGATCGCGCTCCAGGCGTCCGAGGACGAGGTCCTCCCGCTGCTCACCGACGGCGTCAGCATCGCCGCCCTCAACGGCCCGCGGTCGATCGTGATCGCGGGCGACGAGGACGCGGCGCTGGAGATCGCCGCGGGCTTCGAGGCCCAGGGGCGTAAGACCAAGCGGCTCACCGTCTCGCACGCCTTCCACTCGCCGCGCATGGACGGCATGCTCGACGCCTTCCGCGAGGTCGCGCAGAGCGTCGCCTTCCACCCGCCGGTCATCCCGATCGTCTCCAACCTCACCGGCGCCTCCGTCTCCGCCGCCGAGATCGGCACCCCCGACTACTGGGTGCGGCACGTCCGCGAGGCCGTCCGCTTCACCGACGGCATCGGCTGGCTCCAGGAGTACGGCGTCACCACCTACCTGGAGCTCGGCCCGGGCGGCGTCCTCACCGCGATGGCGCAGGACTGCGTCACCGCCGAGAACGCGGCCTTCGTGCCGCTGCTGCGCGCCGACCGCCCCGAGGCCCGCGCGCTGGCCGGCGCCCTCGCCCAGGCCCACGCGCACGGCGTCGGCGTCGACTGGGCCGCGGTCTTCGCCGGCTCCGAGGGCCGCCGCGTCGAGCTGCCCACCTACGCCTTCCAGCGCGAGCTGTACTGGCCCGAGCCGGCCGGCCCCTGGACCGGCGACGTCACCGCCGCCGGACTCGGCTCCGCCGACCACCCGCTGCTGGGCGCCGCGGTGTCGCTGGCCGACGCCGCCGGCTTCCTCTTCACCGGGCGGCTCTCGCTCGCCACCCACCCGTGGCTCGCCGACCACGCCGTCATGGACACGGTGCTGCTGCCCGGCACCGCCTTCGTCGAGCTGGCCGTCCGCGCCGGCGACCACGCCGGCTGCGACGTGCTCGAAGAGCTCACCCTGGAAGCCCCGCTGGTGCTGCCCCCGCAGGGCGGCGTGCAGCTCCAGGTGGCCGTCGGCGCCCCGGACGGCTCCGGCCGCCGCTCGCTGACCCTGCACTCCCGCCTGGAGGAATCCGGCGACGGCACGGGCTGGGGCGAGGAGGGCCAGGAAACATGGACCCGGCACGCCACCGGTGTGCTCGCCACCGGCGCCACCGCCCCCGCCGCCGACCTCGCCGCCTGGCCGCCGGCCGGCGCCACCGAGGTCCCCGTCGACGGCCTCTACGAGTGGCTGACCGAGACCGGCTTCGCCTACGGACCGGTCTTCCAGGGCCTCAAGGCCGCCTGGCAGCACGGCGACGACGTCTACGCCGAGGTCCGCCTCCCGGAGACCGCCCGCGAGGAGGCCGGCCTCTTCGGTCTCCACCCGGCGCTGCTCGACGCGGCCCTGCACGGCGTCGGCATCGGCTCCCTGCTGGAGCCCACCGAGCACGGCCGACTGCCGTTCTCCTGGAGCGGGGTGGCGCTGCACGCCGTCGGCGCCGCCGCGCTGCGCGTCCGCCTGTCGCCCGCCGGCCAGGACACCGTGGCCGTCCTGGTCACCGACGAGAGCGGGGCGCCCGTCGCCTCCGTCGACGCGCTGCTGCTGCGCCCGGTCTCCCCGGAGCAGGTGCACGCCGCCCGCTCCACGTTCCACGACTCGCTGTTCCGCGTCGAGTGGACCCCGGCGCCGGTCCCGGCCGCCACCACCCTCGCCGCCGGCCAGTTCGCGCTGCTGGGCGAGGAGGTCGCCGCCGAGCTGACCGCCGCGCTGCCCACCGCCGCGGCCTACGCCGATCTGGCCGCGCTCGCCGAGGCCGTCGCCGCCGGCACCCCCGTGCCGCAGGCCGTCGTGGTGCCGTTCTTCGGCCCCACCACGGACGCCATGGACGCCGAGGGCGCCGCGGAGCTGACCGCCGACGTCCGGGCCGTGCTGCACCGCACCCTCGCGCTGGCCCAGGACTGGCTGGCCGACGACCGGTTCGCCGACTCCCGGCTGGTCGTCGCCACCCGCGGCGCCGTCGCCACCGCCGCCGACGCGGACGTGGCCGACCTGGCGCACGCCCCGCTGTGGGGCATGCTGCGCTCCGCCCAGTCGGAGAACCCCGACCGCTTCGTGCTGCTCGACCTCGACGGGCAGGACGCGTCCTACCGCGCGCTGCCCGCCGCGCTCGGCGTGGCGGCCCCCACCGGCGGCCACGCGGCGGGAGAGCCGCAGCTGGCCGTCCGCGCCGGGTCCGTCGTCGTGCCGCGACTCGCCCGCGTCGCCGCCGACCCGGAGCACACCGTCCCCGCCCTCGACCCCGAGGGCACCGCCCTGGTCACCGGCGCCACCGGCACCCTCGGCGGGCTCGTCGCCCGCCACCTGGTCGCCGAGCACGGGGTGCGGCACCTGCTGCTGCTCAGCCGCCGCGGCGCCGCCGCCCAGGGGGCCGACGAGCTGGCCGCCGAACTCCGCGCCGCCGGCGCCGAGGTCACCCTCGCCGCCTGCGACGTCGCCGACCGGGACGCGCTGGCCGCCGTGCTCGCGGACATCCCCGCCGCCCATCCGCTGACCGCCGTGGTGCACACCGCCGGCGTGCTCGACGACGGCGTCCTCGACTCGCTCACCCCCGAGCGCGTGGACCGCGTCCTGCCGCCCAAGGCCGACGCCGCGCTCCACCTGCACGAGCTCACCCGCGAGCTGAACCCGGCCGCGTTCGTGCTGTTCTCCGCCGCCGCCGGCACTCTCGGCGGCCCCGGCCAGGCCAACTACGCGGCCGCCAACGCCTTCCTGGACGCGCTCGCCCAGCGCCGCCGCGCCCAGGGGCTGCCCGCCACCGCCCTCGCCTGGGGCCTGTGGGCCGAGCGCAGCGGCATGACCGGCGACCTGGACGACACCGACATCCAGCGCATCACCCGCGCCGGCGTCGCCGCGCTGTCCTCCGCGGACGGCCTGACCCTGCTCGACACCGCACTGGCCGTCGGCGACCCCGCCTTCGTGCCGATGCACCTGGACCTGGCGCCGCTGCGGCAGGCCACCGAGGCCGCCCAGATCCCGGCCATGCTCCGCGGCCTGGTGCGGCTGCCCGGCCGCCGGGTCGTCGAGTCCGGCGCCGCCGCCCCCGTCGGCGGGCTCGCCGAGCGGCTGCTCGGCCTCTCCGTGCCCGAGCGCGACAAGCTGCTGCTGGAGCTGGTCTGCACCCAGGTCGCCGCCGTGCTCGGCTACGCCGGGCCGGAGGCCGTCGACGCGAGCCGGGCCTTCAAGGAGCTCGGCTTCGACTCGCTCACCGCCGTCGAGCTGCGCAACCGCATCGGCGCCGTCACCTCCGTACGGCTCCCGGCCACCCTCGTCTTCGACTACCCGACGCCCACCGCGCTGGCCGGCTTCCTGCGCACCGAGATCCTCGGCGACAGCGCGGACGCCGCCGCCACCCAGGTGACCACCGTCGCGATCGCCGACGACGAGCCGATCGCCATCGTCGGCATGAGCTGCCGCTACCCGGGCGGCGTCACCAGCCCCGAGGAGCTGTGGCGCCTCGTCATGGGCGCCGAGGACGCCATCTCCGGCTTCCCGACCGACCGCGGCTGGCAGCTGGACGGGCTGCAGAGCGACGACCAGGGCGCGGCCGGCACCAGCGCCACCATCGAGGGCGGCTTCCTCTACGACGCCGGCGAGTTCGACCCGGACTTCTTCGGGATCAACCCGCGCGAGGCCCTCGCCATGGACCCGCACCAGCGGCTGCTGCTGGAGACCTCCTGGGAGGTCTTCGAGCGCGCCGGCATCGACCCGGCCACCGTGCGCGGCAGCAAGACCGGGGTCTTCGCCGGCGTCATGTACCACGACTACCTGTCCCGGCTCACCGCGCTGCCCGAGGGCCTGGAGGGCTACCTCGGCACCGGCACCGCCGGCAGCGTCGCCTCCGGCCGCATCGCCTACACCTTCGGCCTGGAGGGCCCGGCCGTCACCATCGACACGGCCTGCTCCTCGTCGCTGGTGGCGCTGCACCTCGCCGCGCAGGCGCTGCGCAACGGCGAGTGCACCATGGCCCTCGCCGGCGGTGTCACCGTCATGTGCACGCCGGACACCTTCGTGGACTTCAGCCGCCAGGGCGGCCTGTCCACCAGCGGCCGCTGCAAGTCCTTCGCCGCGGCGGCGGACGGCACCGGCTGGTCCGAGGGCGCGGGCATGCTGCTCGTCGAGCGGCTCTCCGACGCGCGCAAGAACGGCCACCCCGTGCTCGCCATCGTGCGCGGCACCGCGGTCAACCAGGACGGCGCCAGCAACGGTCTGACCGCCCCCAACGGCCCCTCGCAGCAGCGCGTCATCCGCCAGGCCCTCGCCAACGCGGGCGTCTCCGCCGCCGAGGTCGACGTCGTCGAGGCGCACGGCACCGGCACCACCCTCGGCGACCCGATCGAGGCCCAGGCCCTTCTCGCCACGTACGGGCGGGAGAAGTCCGCCGACCAGCCGCTGCTGCTGGGCTCCATCAAGTCGAACATCGGCCACACCCAGGCCGCCGCGGGCGTCGCCGGCATCATCAAGATGATCATGGCGATGCGTCACGGCGTGCTGCCGCGAACCCTCCACGTGGACGAGCCCACCCCGCACGTCGACTGGGAGGCGGGCGCCGTCTCGCTGCTGACCGAGTCGGTGACCTGGCCGGAGACCGGCCGCCCGCGCCGCGCGGGTGTCTCCTCCTTCGGCGTGTCCGGCACCAACGCGCACACCATCATCGAGCAGGCCCCGGAGCCGGAGGCCGCACCGGAGCCCGCCCCCGCCGCGCCCTCGCGCGAGGCCGGCGTGCTGCCCTGGGCGCTGTCCGGCAAGAGCGCCGACGCCCTGCGCGCCCAGGCCGAGCGGCTGCTCGCGCACCTCGACCGCTTCCCCGAGCAGCGGCCGCTCGACCTCGGCTACTCGCTGGCGACGACCCGTGCCGCCCTGGACCACCGTGCGGTGGTCGTGGGCGCGGACCGTGAGGCGCTGGTGGCGGCTCTGGAGGCGCTGGCCCGCGGCGAGTCGGCCGCACACCTGGTCGAGGACGCGGTCGCCGACGGCAAGACGGCGTTCCTCTTCACCGGCCAGGGCAGCCAGCGGCTCGGCATGGGCCGCGAGCTGTACGCGGCCTACCCGGCGTTCGCCGAGGCGTTCGACGCGGTCTGCGCCGCGCTCGACCCGCACCTGGAGCGGCCGCTGAAGGACGTGGTTTTCGGCGAGGACGCCGAGCTGCTGCACCAGACCGGCTCCACCCAGCCCGCCCTCTTCGCGATCGAGGTGGCCCTCTACCGCCTGGTCGAGGGCTGGGGGCTCACCGCCGACTTCCTCTCCGGTCACTCGATCGGCGAGCTGGCCGCCGCGCACGTCGCCGGCGTCTTCTCGCTGGCCGACGCCGCGAAGCTGGTGGCCGCGCGCGGTCGCCTGATGCAGGCGCTGCCGGCCGGTGGCGCGATGATCGCGGTGCAGGCGTCGGAGGACGAGGTCCTTCCGCTGCTCACCGACGGTGTCAGCATCGCGGCGCTCAACGGCCCGCAGTCCGTGGTGATCGCGGGCGACGAGGACGCGGCCGTCACGATCGCCGGGACCTTCGAGGCGCAGGGTCGTAAGACCAAGCGCCTGACGGTCAGCCACGCCTTCCACTCGCCCCGTATGGACGCGATGTTGGAGGACTTCCGCGCGGTCGCCGAGACCCTCACCTACGAGGCTCCGCGCATACCGATCGTCTCCAACCTCACCGGCGCCCTGGTCGCCGCCGAGGAGATCACCACCGCCGACTTCTGGGTCCGTCACGTCCGCGAGGCCGTGCGCTTCCTCGACGGGATCCGCGCCCTGGAGGCGCACGGCGTCACCACCTTCGTCGAGCTCGGTCCCGACGGGGTCCTCTCCGCCATGGCGCAGGACTGCGTCACCGGGGACGGCGCGGTCTTCGCCGCCGCGCTGCGCGCCGGCCGTCCCGAGGCCGAGGCGCTGGTCGCGGCCGTCGCCCGGGCGTACGCCCGCGGCCTCGCCGTGGACTGGACGGCGTTCTTCGCCGGCACCGGCGCCGCGCGCGTCGAGCCGGCCACGCTGCCCACGTACGCGTTCCAACGCCGCCGCTTCTGGCTGCGGTCGCCCGCGGGCGCCGTGGGCGACGTGGAGTCGGCGGGCCTGGGCCGCGCCGACCACCCGCTGCTCGGCGCGGCCGTGCCGCTGGCCGACTCCGACGGCTTCCTGTTCACCGGGCGGCTGTCGCTGGAGAGCCACCCGTGGCTGGCCGACCACGCCGTCATGGGCACCGTGCTGCTCCCCGGCACCGCCTTCGTGGAGCTGGCCATCCGCGCCGGCGACCAGGTCGGCTGCGACCGGCTGGACGAGCTGACCATCGAGGCGCCGCTGATCCTCCCCGAGCAGGGCGCGCTCCAGCTCCAGATCCTGGTCGGCGCCGCCGCCGACGCCGGCCACCGCACCGTCGAGCTGTACTCGCGGGCGCAGGACGCCGCCGCGGGCGAGCCGTGGATCCGGCACGCCAGCGGTGTGCTGACCGCCGGCGTCCCGCAGCCCTCCTTCGACCTCGCCGAGTGGCCGCCGCCGGGCGCGGAGGCCGCCGTGGTCGAGGGGCTCTACGAGCACCTCGCGCACGGCGGGTTCGCCTACGGGCCGGTGTTCCAGGGCCTCAAGGCCGCCTGGCTGCGCGGCGAGGAGGTGTTCGCCGAGGTCGAGCTGCCGGAGGACCGGCGCTCCGAGGCCGCCGCGTTCGGGCTGCACCCGGCGCTGCTGGACGCCGCGCTGCACTCCACCTTCGCCCGTGAGGGCGGCGACGAGCAGGGCAGGCTGCCGTTCTCCTGGAGCGGGGTGTCGCTGTACGCGGTCGGCGCCGGCACGCTGCGGGTCCACCTCAGCCCGGCCGGTGCCGACGGGGTGACCCTGGAGCTGGCGGACGGCACCGGCGCGCCGGTGGCCGCCGTGGAGCACCTGGCGCTGCGCCCGGTCGCGGCCGGCCAGCTGGGCGGCGGGCGTACCGCCGCGCACCACGAGTCGCTGTTCCGGCTCGACTGGGCCACCGTGCCGGTGCCCGCCGCCGCGGACGCCGCGCCGTGGACGGTGCTGGGCGCCGAGGCGCCCGCCGAGCTGCTCTCCGGCGCGGCCGTCCACACCGACCTGACCGCGCTCGGCGCGGCCGTCGACGGCGGCGCCGAGGCGCCCGCCCTCGTCCTAGTGGACTGCGCGCCGCCGGCCGCCGCCGCCGACGCGGTGACCGGGGCCGTCCACACCGCCGCCCAGGACGCGCTGGCGCTGGTGCGGGAGTGGCTGGAGGACGAGCGGTTCGCCGCCTCCCGGCTGGTCCTGGTCACCCACGGCGCCGTCGCCACCCAGGGCGACGCGGGGGTGCACGACCTGGCCCACGCCCCGGTGTGGGGCCTGGTGCGCTCGGCGCAGTCGGAGAACCCGGACCGGCTGGTCCTGGCCGACCTCGACGGCGACGCCGCCTCGTACGAGGCGCTGCCCGCGGCCCTCGCCTCCGGCGAGCCGCAGTTCGCGCTGCGCCGCGGCACCGCGCACGCCCCGCGGCTGGCCCGGGTGGCCTCCGCCGGCGCCATGGTGCCGCCGGCCGGCGAGCCGGCCTGGCGCCTGGACATCCTGGACAAGGGCACGCTGGAGAACCTCACCCTGCTGCCGACCCCGGAGGCCGTCGCGCCGCTGGAGGCCGGGCAGGTGCGGGTCGCGGTCCGGGCCGCCGGCGTGAACTTCCGCGACGTGCTCAACGCGCTCGGCATGTACCCGGGCGACGCCGGTCTGATGGGCAGTGAGGGCGCCGGCATCGTCCTGGAGACCGGGCCCGGCGTGACCGACCTGGCCCCCGGCGACCGGGTGATGGGCATGCTGCCCGGCGGCTTCGGCCCGCTGGTGGTCGCCGACCGCCGGATGATCGCGCCGATGCCGGAGGGCTGGTCCTTCGCCGAGGCCGCGGCCGTGCCGATCGTCTTCATGACGGCCTACTACGCGCTGCGCGACCTGGCCGACCTCAAGGGCGGCGAGGCGCTGCTGGTGCACGCCGCCGCCGGCGGCGTCGGCATGGCCGCGGTGCAGCTGGCCCGGCACTGGGGCGTGGACGTCTTCGCCACCGCCAGCCCCGGCAAGTGGGACACGCTGCGCTCGCTCGGCCTGGCCGACGACCGCATCGCCTCCTCCCGCGACCTGGCCTTCGAGGAGAAGTTCCGTGAGGCCAGCGCGGGCCGCGGGGTCGACGTCGTGCTCGACTCGCTGGCGCGCGAGTTCGTCGACGCCTCGCTGCGGCTGCTGCCGCGCGGCGGCCGGTTCGTCGAGATGGGCAAGACCGACGTCCGCGTCCCGGAGCAGGTCGCCGAGGAGTACCCGGGCGTCTCCTACCAGGCGTTCGACCTGACCGAGGCGGGCCTGGACCGCATCCAGGAGATGCTCCGCGAGCTGCTGGAGCTGTTCCGGCAGGGCGCGCTGAAGGCGCCGCCGATCACCTGCTGGGACGTGCGGCAGGCCCCCGACGCCTTCCGCTACCTCAGCCAGGCCCGGCACATCGGCAAGGTCGTGCTGACCGTGCCCGCCGCCTGGAACCCGGACGGCACCGTGCTGATCACCGGCGGCACCGGCACCCTGGGCGGCCTGGTCGCCCGGCACGCGGTGACCGAGCGCGGCGCCCGGCACCTGCTGCTCACCAGCCGCCGCGGCGAGCGGGCCGCGGGCGCGGCCGAACTCGCCGCCGAGCTGCGCGAGCTGGGCGCCGAGGTGACCATCGCCGCCTGCGACGCGGCCGACCGGGAGGCGCTGGCCGCCACCCTGGCCGCCATCCCGGCGGAGCACCCGCTGACCGCCGTGGTGCACACCGCCGGTGTGCTGGACGACGGCGTCGTCGGCTCGCTCACCCCGGAGCGGCTCGCGAAGGTGCTGCGCCCCAAGGTGGACGCGGCGGTCAACCTGCACGAGCTGACCCGGGACCTGGACCTGGCCGACTTCGTGCTGTTCTCCTCCGCGGCCGGCACCTTCGGCGGCGCCGGCCAGGCCAACTACGCGGCCGCCAACTCCTTCCTGGACGCCCTGGCCCGGCACCGGCACACCCTGGGCCTGGCCGCCACCTCGCTGGCCTGGGGCCTGTGGGCCGAGGCCAGCGGCATGACCGGGGAGCTGGACGAGACCGACAAGTCCCGGATGAGCCGCTCCGGCGTGCTGGGGCTGTCCTCGGCCGAGGGCCTGGCCCTCTTCGACGCCGCCCACCAGGTGGGCGAGGCGTTCCTGGTGCCCATGCAGCTCGACCTGGCTCCGCTGGCGGGCGCGCCCGTCGGCATGGTGCCCGCGCTGCTGCGCGGCCTGGTGCGCGGCGGCACCGCCCGGCGCACCGCCGAGGCGGGCACCGGCTCCGACGCCGGCTCGCTGGTCGACCGGCTGGTCCGGCTGCCCGAGGTCGAGCGCGACGCGGCCCTGCTGGAGCTGGTGCGCACCCAGGTGGCCGTCGTCCTCGGCCATGACTCGCCCGACGCGGTCGAGGCGAGCCGGGCCTTCAAGGACCTCGGCTTCGACTCGCTGACCGCCGTCGAGTTCCGCAACCGGCTCGGCGCGGCCGCCGGGCTGCGCCTCCCGGCCACCCTGGTCTTCGACTACCCGTCGCCGACCGCCCTGGCCGGCTACCTCCGCGACGAGCTGCTCGGCTCGGCGGCCGCGGCCGCCCTGCCGGAGCGGACCGGCGGCGGCGCCGGGACCGCGGCGGCCGACGACGACCCGATCGCGATCGTCGCCATGAGCTGCCGCTTCCCCGGCGATGTGCGCACCCCCGAGGACCTGTGGGAGCTGCTGGCCGAGGGCCGGGACGGCATCGCGCACCTGCCGACCGAGCGCGGCTGGGACATCGAGGGGCTCTACGACCCGGACCCGGACCGGCCCGGCACCTCGTACGCCCGCGAAGGCGGCTTCTTCTACGACGCCCACCACTTCGACCCGGCGTTCTTCGGCATCAACCCGCGCGAGGCGCTCGCCATGGACCCGCAGCAGCGGCTGCTGCTGGAGACCGGCTGGGAGGCGTTCGAGCGGGCCGGCATCGACCCGGTGGGGCTGCGCGGCCAGCAGGTCGGCGTGTTCGTCGGCCAGATGCACAACGACTACGTGTCCCGGCTCCAGACCTTCCCCGAGGGCGTCGAGGGCTACCTGGGCACCGGCGGCTCCAGCTCCATCGCCTCCGGCCGCGTCTCGTACACCTTCGGCTTCGAGGGTCCGGCGGTCACCATCGACACCGCCTGCTCCTCGTCGCTGGTGGCGCTGCACCTGGCCGCCCAGGCGCTGCGCAACGGCGAGTGCTCGCTGGCGCTGGCCGGCGGTGTCACGATCATCACCACGCCGACCGTGTTCACCGAGTTCAGCCGGCAGCGCGGGCTCGCCGCCAACGGCCGCTGCAAGCCCTTCGCGGCCGCCGCGGACGGCACTGCCTGGGGTGAGGGCGTCGGCATGCTGCTCGTCGAGCGGCTGTCGGACGCGCGGAAGAACGGCCACCGGGTCCTCGCCGTCGTGCGGGGTACGGCGGTCAACCAGGACGGCGCGAGCAACGGTCTGACGGCGCCCAACGGCCCGTCGCAGCAGCGCGTCATCCGGCAGGCCCTGGCCAACGCCGGCCTGTCGGCCGCCGAGGTCGACGCGGTCGAGGCGCACGGCACCGGCACCACCCTGGGCGACCCGATCGAGGCCCAGGCCCTGCTGGCCACCTACGGCCAGGAGCGGGACGCGGACCGGCCGCTGTGGCTGGGCTCCATCAAGTCCAACTTCGGCCACACCCAGGCCGCGGCCGGCGTCGCCGGCGTCATCAAGATGGTGCTGGCCATGCGGCACGGGCTGCTGCCCAAGTCGCTGCACGTGGACGCCCCGACCCCGCACGTCGACTGGGAGGCGGGCGCCGTCGAGCTGCTCGCCGAGGCCCGGGAGTGGCCGGAGACCGGCCGCCCGCGCCGCGCCGGCGTCTCCTCCTTCGGCATGAGCGGCACCAACGCGCACGCCATCATCGAGCAGGCCCCGGAGCTTGACGCCCCGACCGTCGAGGCGGCGGCCGACGCACCGGACGCGTCCGGTGGATCCGACGGGTCCGGCGCGGCGCCGCGGGTGCTGCCGTGGGTGCTGTCGGCCAAGTCCCCCGAGGCGCTGCGCGCCCAGGGCGCCCGGCTGCACGCCCACCTCACCGCCCGCCCCGAGCTGGACCTCCCGTCCGTCGGCCGGGCCCTGGCCACCGGCCGCGCCTCCTTCGAGCACCGCGCGGTGCTCGTGGCCGGCGACCGGGACGGTCTGCTGGCCGGCCTGGACGCCCTCGCCGAGGGCCGCGCCGCCGCCGGCGTGGTGCACGGTCAGGTCGCCGAGGGCAGGACGGCGTTCCTGTTCACCGGCCAGGGCAGCCAGCGCCTGGGCATGGGCCGCGAGCTCTACGCCGCCCACCCGTCCTTCGCCGAGGCGCTCGACGCGGTCTGCGCGCACCTGGACGGGCACCTGGAGCGGCCGTTGAAGGACGTGCTGTTCGGCACGGACGCCGAGCTGCTCGACCAGACCGGCTACACCCAGCCCGCGCTCTTCGCGATCGAGGTGGCCCTCTACCGCCTCGTGGAGTCGTGGGGCGTCAAGCCCGACGTGCTGTCCGGTCACTCGATCGGCGAGCTGGCCGCCGCGCACGTCGCCGGGGTGCTCTCACTGGCGGACGCCACCAAGCTCGTGGCCGCGCGCGGTCGCCTGATGCAGGCGCTGCCGGCCGGCGGCGCGATGATCGCCGTCCAGGCGTCGGAGGACGAGGTCCTGCCGCTGCTCACCGAGGGCGTCAGCATCGCCGCCGTCAACGGACCCACCTCGGTGGTCGTCGCCGGTGACGAGGACGCGGCCGTCGCGATCGCCGCGACCTTCGAGGAGCGGGGGCGCAAGACCAAGCGCCTCACCGTCAGCCACGCCTTCCACTCGCCGCACATGGACGGCATGCTCGACGCCTTCCGTACGGTGGCCGAGGGGCTCACGTACGCGGCTCCGCGCATCCCGATCGTGTCGAACCTGACCGGCGCGCCGGTCTCCGCCGAGGAGATCACCACGGCCGACTTCTGGGTCCGCCACGTCCGTGAGGCGGTCCGCTTCCTCGACGGCGTCCGCGCCCTCGAGGAGCACGGCGTCACCACCTTCGTCGAGCTCGGCCCCGAGGGCGTGCTCACCGCGATGGCGCAGGACTGCGTCACCGGCGAGGGGCTGTCCTTCGCCGCCGCGCTGCGCTCCGGCCGCCCCGAGGTCGAGACGCTCCTGGCCGCGCTGGGCACCGCCCACGTCCGGGGCGCCACCCCGGACTGGTCCGCCGTCTTCGCGGGCGTGGACCACCGGCCGGTCGACCTGCCGACGTACGCCTTCCAGCGGGCGCCGTTCTGGTTGCACAACGGGCCGGCCACCGGGGACGCCTCCTCGATCGGCCTGCACGCCGCCGACCACCCGCTGCTCGGCGCGGCCCTGGAGCTGCCCGACTCCGACGGCGTCGCCTTCACCGGGCGGCTCTCGCTGGCCACGCACGGCTGGCTCGCCGACCACGCCGTGATGGGCGCGGTGCTGCTGCCCGGCACCGCCTTCGTGGAGCTGGCGCTCCGCGCGGGCGAGCACGTCGGCTGCGACCGGCTCGACGA
Source organism: Streptomyces sp. LX-29 (assembly GCF_029541745.1). Classification (NCBI taxonomy): domain Bacteria; kingdom Bacillati; phylum Actinomycetota; class Actinomycetes; order Kitasatosporales; family Streptomycetaceae; genus Streptomyces; species Streptomyces sp. LX-29. The sequence continues at coordinate 5,326,760 of NZ_CP089746.1, forward strand.
ACTCACCCTGGAAGCGCCGCTGATCCTGCCCGAGCAGGGCGGCACGCAGCTCCGGCTGACGCTGGCCGCGCCCGACGAGGCGGGGCGCCGCGCGCTGACGCTGCACTCCCGCGCGGAGAGCGCCGCCGAGGGCGAGCCGTGGCTGCGGCACGCCACCGGAGCGCTGGCCACCGGCGCCGCCGAGCCGACGTTCGACCTGGCGGCCTGGCCGCCGGCGGACGCGGAGCGGATCGACACCGACGGGCTGTACCAGGGCCTGGCCGACTCCGGCTTCGGCTACGGGCCGGCCTTCCAGGGCCTCACGGCCGCCTGGACCCGTGGCGACGAGGTCTACGCCGAGGTGCGGCTGCCCGAGGAGGCCGCGTCCGACGCCGGCTCCTTCGGGCTGCACCCCGCACTGCTGGACGCCGCGCTGCACGCCCTCGGGCTGGCCGCCGCGGAGTCCGGCGGCCAGGGCCGGCTGCCGTTCTCCTGGTCCGGCGTCTCGCTGCACGCCGTCGGCGCCTCGGCGCTGCGGGTGCGGCTGACCGGCACCGGCGGCGGCTCCGTCTCCCTGGAGCTGGCCGACGCGACCGGCGCCCCGGTGGCCTCGGTCGAGGGCCTGGCGCTGCGCACCGTGGCGCCGGAGCAGCTCGGCGCGGGCGCCGGCGGCGGGGCCAAGGACGCGCTGTTCCGCGTCGACTGGACGCCCGTACCGGCCGCGGCCGGCACGGTCTCCGCCGACCGGTGGGCCGCCGTGGGCTCCGACGTCCTGGGGCTCGACGCCCACGCGGACCTGGCCGCCCTGGCCGCCGCGATCGAGGCCGGCGAGGCCGCTCCGGAGTACGTGTTCTACGTGCCCGGCCCGGCCCGCGGCGACGAGTCGGCCACCGCGACGCACGAGCTGTCCGCCGAGGTCCTGGGCGTGCTCCAGGGCTGGCTGGACGAGAAGCGGTTCGCCGACGCCAGGCTGGTGGTGCTGACCACCGGCGCGGTGGTCGCGGCGGCCGGCGACCCGATGGCGCACCTGGCGGGCGCCGCGGTGCTCGGCCTGGCGCGCACCGCCCAGCAGGAGAACCCGGACCGCCTCGTCCTGGTGGACGCCGACGAGCGGGGTGACCTGCGCGCCGCCGTCGCCGCGGCGCTCGCCACCGGCGAGCCGCAGACGGCCGTCCGCGACGGCCGGGTCCTGGCGCCGCGGCTGGCCCGTACGGCAGCCGCCGAGACCGAGCCGACCGCCTGGGACGCCGACGGCACGGTGCTCGTCACCGGCGCCAGCGGCATGCTCGGCGGCCTGATCGCCCGCCACCTCGTCACCGAGCACGGGGTGCGGAGTCTGCTGCTGGTGAGCCGGCGGGGCGGCGACGCCCCGGGCGCAGGCGAGCTGGCGGCCGAGCTGGCGGAGTCCGGTGCGTCGGTGACGTGGGCGGCCTGTGACGTGGCCGACCGGGAGGCGTTGGCCGGCGTCATCGCGACGGTTCCGGTGGAGCGTCCGCTGTCCGGTGTGGTGCACACGGCCGGTGTGTTGGACGACGGCACGATCGGTTCGCTGACTGCCGAGCGGCTTGCGGGTGTCTTCCGTCCGAAGGTGGACGCGGCCTGGAACCTGCATGAGCTGACGCGGGATCTGGATCTGTCGGCCTTCGTGGTGTTCTCCTCGGCCGCCGGCGTCTTCGGCGGGGCGGGTCAGGGCAACTACGCGGCGGCCAACGCCTTCCTGGACGCCCTCGCCCAGCACCGTCGGGCGAACGGCCTGCCCGCCACTTCCCTCGCCTGGGGCCTCTGGGCCGAGGGCGGCATGGGCGGCGAGCTCGACGAGACGGAGATCGCCCGCATCCGGCGCGGCGGTGTCGTCGCCCTCACCGCCGAGCAGGGCCTGGAGCTGTTCGACGCCTCCGCCCGGGTGGACGAGGCGGTGCTGGTGCCGATGCCGCTGGACCTGGCCGCGCTGCGCGCCCAGGCGGGCAGCGGCATGCTGCCGCCGCTCTTCCGCGGCCTGGTGCGGGTGCCGGTCCGGCGCGCCACCGGCTCCCCGGCGGCCGCGGCCGCCGCGGCCGGCGGAGCCGAGGCGCTGCTCCAGCGCCTGGCCGGGCTGACCGTGCCCGAGCGGGACGAGGTGCTGGTGGAGCTGGTCTGCGTCCAGGTGGCGGCCGTCCTCGGCTACCCCGGACCGGAGACCGTCGACCCGGCGCGCTCGTTCAGCGAGGTCGGCTTCGACTCGCTCACCGCGGTCGAGCTGCGCAACCGGCTCGGCGCGGCCACCGGCGTCCGCCTCCCGGCCACGCTGATCTTCGACTACCCGACACCCAACGCCCTGGTCCAGTTCCTGCGCGGGGAGCTCGTGCCGGACGACGCGAACGCGGTGACGCCGCTGCTCGCCGAGCTCGACCGACTGGAGGCGTCCCTCGCCGGGGCCGCCCCGGACGACGAGGGCAGGACCAGGATCACCGCACGACTGCAGGCTCTGCTGGCCAAGTGGAGCGACGACCGAGGACCGGAGGACGGGGCCGACGTCGCCGACGAGATCGAATCGGCAACGGACGACGACCTCTTCGAATTCATCGGCAAAGAATTCGGGATCTCCTGACCGTGACCGCGACCGTGAGCGGCGGCGTGACCGGCCCCGACCAGCCTTCCGGATCCCTCGAAGGGGAACGCACGAAATGAATGAGGAAAAGCTCCGTTACTTTCTCAAGCGGGTGACTGCCGACCTGCACGAGACCCGACGCCGCCTCCAGGAGGTGGAGTCGGAGAACCAGGAGCCGATCGCGATCGTCGGCATGAGCTGCCGCTACCCGGGCGGCATCCAGTCGCCCGAGGACCTGTGGCGGCTGGTGTCCGAGGGTGGGGACGGCATCTCCCAGTTCCCCACGGACCGCGGCTGGGATATCGAGCGGCTCTTCGACGACGACCCGGACGGCGCGGGCACCAGCTACGTCCGCGAGGGCGGGTTCCTCCACGACGCCAACTACTTCGACCCGGCGTTCTTCGGCATCAACCCGCGCGAGGCGCTCGCCATGGACCCCCAGCAGCGGCTGCTGCTGGAGACCACCTGGGAGGCGTTCGAGCGGGCCGGGATCGACGCGACGACGGTGCGCGGCAGTCGCACCGGCGTCTTCGCCGGCGTGATGTACCACGACTACGCCTCGCGGCTGCGGGCCGTGCCGCCCGGTGTCGAGGGCTACCTCGGCACCGGCGGCTCCAGCTCCATCGCCTCGGGCCGCGTCGCGTACACCTTCGGCCTGGAGGGGCCGGCCGTCACGGTCGACACGGCCTGCTCCTCCTCGCTGGTCACCCTGCACATGGCCATGCAGGCGCTGCGCAACGGCGAGTGCACCCTCGCGCTCGCCGGCGGCGTCACCGTCATGTCCACTCCGGGCACCTTCACCGAGTTCAGCAAGCAGCGCGGGCTGTCCTTCGACGGCCGCTGCAAGTCCTTCGCGGCGGCCGCCGACGGCACCGGCTGGTCCGAGGGCGCCGGCATGCTCCTGGTGGAGAAGCTCTCGGACGCCCGGCGCAACGGCCACAAGGTGCTGGCGATCGTCCGTGGCTCGGCCATCAACCAGGACGGCGCGAGCAACGGTCTGACCGCCCCCAACGGGCCCTCGCAGCAGCGCGTCATCCGGCAGGCCCTGGCCAGCGCCCGGCTGACCTCCGACCAGATCGACGTGGTCGAGGCGCACGGCACCGGCACCACCCTCGGCGACCCGATCGAGGCACAGGCGCTGCTCGCCACCTACGGCAAGGAGCGCCCGGCCGAGCAGCCGCTGCTGCTGGGCTCCATCAAGTCGAACGTCGGCCACACCCAGGCCGCCGCGGGCGTCGCCGGCATCATCAAGATGGTCAAGGCCATCGAGCACGGCACCGTGCCCAAGTCCCTGCACATCGACGAGCCCAGCCCGCACATCGACTGGGCGGCGGGCGCCGTCGAGCTGCTGACCGAGGCCCGCCCGTGGCCGGAGAGCGACCGGCCGCGCCGCGCCGCCGTCTCCTCCTTCGGCATCAGCGGCACCAACGCCCACGTGATCATCGAGCAGGCCCCGCCGGCGGAGGCCGCCGCGGGAGAGACCCCCGAGGCCGCCGACGGCACCGAGAGCGCCGAGGCCGCGGAGAGCGCCGAGGCCGCCGAGCCGGTGGCGCCCCGCTCGCTGCCGCTGCTGCCGTGGCTGCTCTCCGGCCGCGGCGAGGACGCCCTGCGCGCCCAGGCCGCCCGGCTGCACGCCCACCTCACCGCCCGCCCCGAACTGGACGTGCTGTCCGTCGGCCGCTCGCTGGCCACCACCCGCAGCGCGCTGGAGAACCGGGCGGCCGTGGTCGCCGCCGACCGCGAGCGGTTCCTGGACCGGCTGGCCGCGCTGGCCGCCGGCGAGCCCGCCGCCGGACTGGTCCAGGGCGTCGAGGGCCGCGGCAAGACCGCCTTCCTCTTCACCGGCCAGGGCAGCCAGCGGCTGGACATGGGCCGCGAGCTGTACGACGTGTACCCGGCCTTCGCGGAGGCGTTCGACGCGGTCTGCGCCGAACTGGACCCCAAGCTGGAACGGCCGCTGAAGGACGTGCTGTTCGGCGGCGACGCCGCGGCGCTGGACCAGACGGGCTTCACCCAGCCCGCGCTCTTCGCGATCGAGGTCGCGCTCTACCGGCTGGTGGAGTCCTGGGGCCTCAAGGCCGACCTGCTCTCCGGCCACTCCATCGGCGAGATCGCCGCCGCCCATGTCGCGGGCGTCTTCTCGCTGGCCGACGCCGCCCTGCTGGTCGCCGCCCGCGGCCGGCTGATGCAGCGGCTCCCGGCCGGTGGCGCGATGATCGCCGTCCAGGCGACGGAGGACGAGGTCCTTCCGCTGCTCACCGACGGCGTCAGCGTCGCCGCCCTCAACGGCCCCGGCTCCGTGGTGATCGCGGGCGACGAGGACGCCGCCCTCGCGATCGCCGCGACCTTCGAGCAGCAGGGTCGTAAGACCAAGCGGCTCACCGTCTCGCACGCCTTCCACTCGCCGCGCATGGACCCCATGCTCGACGCCTTCCGCAAGGTCGCCGAGCGGCTGACGTACGAGAACCCGAAGATCCCGATCGTCTCGGGCCTCACCGGCGCCGTCGTGCCGTCGGCCGAGATCGCCGGCGCCGACTTCTGGGTCCGGCACGTCCGCGAGGCCGTCCGCTTCTGCGACGCCGTGCGGACCCTGGAGGCGCAGGGCGTCACCACCTTCGTGGAGCTCGGCCCCGACGGGGTGCTCACCGCCATGGCGCAGGACTGCGTCACCGGCGAGGGGCTGTCCTTCGTCTCCGCGCTGCGCGCCGGCCGCCCCGAGGCCGAGGCCCTGACCACCGCCCTCGCCACCCTGCACGTCGGCGGCGTGGCCCTGGACTGGGAGGCGTACTACGCGGGCACCGGCGCCGAGCGCGTCGAGCTGCCCACCTACGCCTTCCAGCGTGAGCACTACTGGCTGGACGCCGGCACCACCTACGGCGACGTCAGCTCGGTCGGCCTCGGCTCCGCCGACCATCCGCTGCTGGGCGCCGCCGTGTCGCTGGCCGACGCCGACGGCTTCCTGTTCACCGGGCGGCTCTCCCTGGAGACCCACCCCTGGCTCGCCGACCACTTCGTCATGGGCTCGGTGCTGCTGCCTGGCACCGCCTTCGTGGAGCTGGCCGTCCGGGCCGGCGTCCGGGCCGGCTGCGAGCTCGTCGAGGAACTCACCCTCGAAGCCCCACTGATCCTGCCCGAGCAGGGCGGAGTGGCCCTCCAGATCGCCGTCGGCGCGCCGGACACCACCGGCCGCCGCCCGGTGGCCTTCCACTCCCGCGCCGACACCGCCGCCGACGACGAGCCGTGGCTGCGGCACGCCACCGGCACCCTCGCCGCGGGCGACGACCGCCCGGCCGCCTTCGACCTCAGCGCCTGGCCGCCGGCGGGCGCCGAGCCGATCGAGGTCAGCGGCCTCTACGAGGGCCTGGCCGCGGCCGGCTTCGGCTACGGACCGTCCTTCCAGGGCCTGCGGGCCGCCTGGCGTCGCGACGGCGAGGTCTTCGCCGAGGTCGCCCTGGAGGAGGGCGTCGAGCCCGGCGCCGGTCTGTTCAGCCTGCACCCGGCGCTGCTCGACGCGGTACTGCACGGCATCGGGCTCGGCGACCTGGTCGAGAGCACCGGCCAGGGCCGGCTGCCGTTCTCCTGGAGCGGGGTGACCGTCCACTCGGTCGGCGCCGACGCGGTCCGGGTGCGGCTCTCCGCCGCCGGCAACGGCACCGTGGCACTGGAGCTCGCCGACGTCACCGGCGCCCCCGTGGCCTCCGTCGACCGGCTGGCGCTGCGCTCCGTGGCGCCCGAGCAACTGGGCGCCGGCGGCGCGGCCGGCGGCGTCAAGGACGCGCTGTTCCGCGTGGACTGGGCGGACGTCCCGGCCTCCCGCACCGCGGAAGCCGAGGCCGACCGCTGGGCGCTGCTCGGGGCGGACGCCCTGGGCCTCGACGCCACCGGCGCCACGATCGACACCCACCCGGACCTGACGGCCCTGGCCGCGTCCGGGACGATCCCCGCGTACGTCGTCGTCACCCCGGCCGCCGACGGCGCCGAGGACCTCGCCGCCGCCACCCACCGGGCCACCGCCGAGGCGCTCACCCTGCTCCAGGAGTGGCTGGCCGACGAGCGGTTCGCGGACTCCCGGCTGGTGGTGCTGACCTCGGGCGCCGTGGCCACCACCCCGGACGAGGCGGTCGCCGACCTGGTCGCCGCCACCGTCCGCGGCCTCGCCCGCTCCGCGCAGTCCGAGAACCCCGGCCGCATCGTCCTCGTCGACGTCGACGGCCACCCCGACTCGCTGCGCGCCCTGCCCGCCGCCCTCGACCGCGGCGAGCAGGAGCTCGCGATACGCCAGGGCACGCCGAAGGCGCCGCGGCTCGGCCGCGCCGCCGCCGGCACCACGGACGCCGCCTGGAACGCCGAGGGCACGGTGCTGGTCACCGGAGCCAGCGGCACCCTGGGCGGGCTGTTCGCCCGGCACCTCGTCACCGAGCGTGGCGTGCGGCATCTGCTGCTGGTGAGCCGTCGCGGCGGGGCCGCTCCGGGCGCGGAGGAGCTGGCGGCCGAACTGGGCGCGCTGGGCGCGTCGGTGACCTGGGCGGCCTGTGACGTGGCCGAACGCGAGGCGCTGGCCGGCGTGATCGCGGCGATCCCGGCGGAGCGTCCGCTGACCGCCGTCGTGCACACCGCCGGTGTCCTCGACGACGGCGTGATCGCCTCGCTGACCGCGGAGCGGCTGGCGAAGGTGCTGCGTCCGAAGGTGGACGCCGCCTGGAACCTGCACGAGCTGACGCGGGACCTCGACCTGTCCGCGTTCGTGCTGTTCTCCTCCGCCGCCGGCGTCTTCGGCGGTGCCGGGCAGGCCAACTACGCGGCCGCCAACGCCTTCCTGGACGCCCTCGCCCAGCACCGCAGGGCCGCCGGGCTGCCGGCGAGCTCGCTGGCCTGGGGTCTGTGGGCCGAGGACGGCGGCATGGCCGGGGAGCTGGACGAGGCCGAGATCGCCCGACTGCGGCGCGGCGGCATCGTCGCCATCACCGCCGAGCACGGCCTGGAGCTCTTCGACGCCTCCGGCCGCTCCGACGAGGCGCTGCTGGTGCCGATGCCGCTGGACCTGGCCGCGCTGCGCGCCCAGGCGAGCGTCGGCATGCTGCCGCCGCTCTTCCGCGGCCTGGTCCGGGTGGCCCGGCGCGCCGCCCAGAACGCGGCCGCCTCCGCCCCGTCCGGCGAGCTCGGCCGGCAGCTCGCGGCCGTCTCCGCCGACGAGGCCGAGCGGATCGTCCTCGACCTGGTGCGCACCCACGTGGCCGCCGTCCTCGGCTACACCGGACCCGAGGCCGTCGACCCGCAGCGCGCCTTCAGCGAGGTCGGCTTCGACTCGCTCACCGCGGTCGAGCTGCGCAACCGGCTCGGCACGGCCACCGGCGTCCGCCTCCCCGCCACGCTGATCTTCGACTACCCGACGCCCACCGCGCTCGCCCGCTTCCTGCGCGACGAGGCGCGGGGCGGCCAGGCCGCGGCCGCCGCGCCGGTCGCCGCCGCCCCGGTCGGCGACGACGAGCCCATCGCCATCGTCGCGATGAGCTGCCGCTACCCGGGCGGGGTGCGTACCCCCGAGGACCTGTGGACGCTGGTCACCGAGGGCCGCGACGCCATCACCGACATGCCCGCCGACCGCGGCTGGGACATCGACGGGCTGTACGACGACGACCCCGACCAGCCGGGCACCTCGTACGCCCGCAACGGCGGCTTCCTGCACGACGCCCACCACTTCGACCCGGTCTTCTTCGGCATCTCGCCGCGCGAGGCGCTCGCCATGGACCCGCAGCAGCGACTGCTGCTGGAGACGTCCTGGGAGGCGTTCGAGCGGGCCGGCATCGACCCGGCGACCGTGCGCGGCAGCCGCACCGGCGTCTACACCGGCGTGATGTACAACGACTACGGCACGCTGCTGCACCGCGCGCCCGACGGCCTCGAGGGCTACATGGGCACCGCCAGCTCCGGCAGCGTCGCCTCCGGCCGTGTCTCGTACACCTTCGGCCTGGAGGGTCCGGCGGTCACCGTCGACACGGCCTGCTCCTCCTCCCTGGTGACCCTGCACATGGCGGTGCAGGCGCTGCGCGCCGGCGAGTGCGAACTCGCCCTGGCGGGCGGTGTGACCGTCATGGCCACCCCCGGCACCTTCGTGGCCTTCAGCAAGCAGCGCGGCCTGGCCACCGACGGCCGCTGCAAGCCCTTCGCGGCGGCCGCCGACGGCACCGCCTGGGGCGAGGGCGTCGGCATGCTGCTCGTCGAGCGGCTCTCCGACGCGCGCAAGAACGGCCACCCGGTCCTCGCGATCGTCCGGGGCAGCGCGATCAACCAGGACGGGGCGAGCAACGGCCTCACGGCGCCCAACGGCCCGTCCCAGCAGCGCGTCATCCGCCAGGCGCTCGCCAACGCGGGCCTGTCGGCGGCCGACGTGGACATCGTGGAGGCCCACGGCACCGGCACCACGCTGGGCGACCCGATCGAGGCCCAGGCCCTCCTCGCCACCTACGGCCAGGAGCGCCCGGAGGACGAGCCGCTCCGGCTCGGCTCGGTGAAGTCCAACTTCGGCCACACCCAGGCCGCGGCGGGCGTCGCCGGCATCATCAAGATGGTCAAGGCCATCGAGCACGGCGTCATGCCCAGGACGCTGCACGTGGACGAGCCCTCGCCGCACGTGGACTGGTCCGCGGGCGCCGTCGAGCTGCTGACCGAGGCCGTGGAGTGGCCGGAGTCCGACCGGCCGCGCCGCGCCGCGGTCTCCTCCTTCGGCATCAGCGGCACCAACGCCCACACCATCCTCGAGCAGGCCCCGGCCGAGGAGCCGGCCCCCGCCGAGAAGCGGCACGTCGAGCCCGGCGTGCTGCCGTGGGTGCTCTCCGGCAAGAGCGAGGCGGCGCTGCGCGCGCAGGCCGCCAAGCTCGCCGCAGCGCTGGAGGCCACGCCGGAGGGCGAGGCGACGCCGCGCCCGGTCGACGTCGGCTACTCCCTGGCCACCACGCGCGCGGTGCACGACGAGCGCGCCTTGCTGGTGGGCACGGACCGGGACGACTTCGTCCGCGCCCTCACCGCCCTCGCCGCCGGCGAGGCACGGCCCGACCTGGTGCGGGGCGTCGGCACGGCCGGCAAGACCGCCTTCGTCTTCCCCGGCCAGGGTTCGCAGTGGGCCGGCATGGCCGCCGGACTGCCCGACACCTCCCCGGTGTTCGCCGCCCGCATCGCCGAATGCGCCGCCGCGCTGGCCGAGTTCTGCGACTGGTCGCTGGTCGATGTCCTGCGGGGTGTTGAGGGTGCGCCGTCCCTGGAGCGCGTCGACGTGGTCCAGCCGGTGCTGTTCGCGGTGATGGTGTCGTTGGCGGAGCTGTGGCGCTCGCTGGGTGTCCGGGCCGACGCGGTGGTCGGCCACTCGCAGGGTGAGATCGCCGCCGCGTGTGTGGCTGGTGCGCTCTCCCTCCAGGACGCGGCGCGGGTCGTCGCGCTGCGCAGCCAGGCGATCGGCCGGGTGCTGGCGGGCAAGGGCGGCATGGTGTCGATCGCCCTGCCGGTGGCCGAGGTCCGGGAGCGGATCGCGGCGTGGGGCGAGGACCGTATCTCGGTGGCGGCCGTCAACGGCCCGTCCTCCGTGGTCGTCTCCGGTGAGCCGGAGGCCCTGGACGAGCTGATCGCCTCCTGCGAGGCGGACGAGGTCCGGGCCCGTAAGGTCCCGGTGGACTACGCCTCGCACTCCGCGCAGGTCGAGCTGCTCCGCGACGAGCTCGGCGAGCTCCTGGCCCCCGTGAAGCCGCAGCCCGTGAAGGTCCCGTTCCTGTCGACCGTGACCGGCGAGTGGATCGAGGGCCCCGAACTGGACGCCGCGTACTGGTTCACCAACCTCCGCCAGACGGTGGAGCTGGAGGCCGGTGTCCGGCGGCTCCTCGATGAGGGCTTCGGGGTCTTCATCGAGTCCAGCGCGCACCCCGTGCTCGCCATGGGCGTGCAGGAGACCGCCGAGGACGCCGGCCGCGAGGCCGCCGCCATCGGCTCCCTCCGCCGCGACGAGGGCGGCCTCGACCGCTTCTACACCTCGCTGGGCGAGGCGTGGACCCGCGGCGTGGCCGTGGACTGGGAGGCGGTCTACGCCGATCTGGGCGCGCGCCGCGTCGAGCTGCCCACCTACGCCTTCCAGCACCAGCGCTTCTGGATCGAGGTCCCGCTTTCGGCGATGGGCGACGTGTCCTCCGCGGGGCTCGGCGCCGCCGGGCACCCGCTGCTGGGCGCGGCCGTCGACCTGCCGGACTCGGACGGCGTGCTGCTGACCGGGCGGCTCTCGCTCCAGACCCACCCCTGGCTGGCCGACCACGCCGTCGCCGGCACCGTGCTGGTGCCGGGCACGGCCTTCGTCGAGCTGGCGGTGCGCGCCGGCGACCAGGTCGGCTGCGACCTGCTGGAGGAGCTGACCCTGGAGGCGCCGCTGATCCTGCCCGAGCGGGGCGGGGTGCGACTGCGGCTGACCGTCGGCGCCGCCGAAACCACGACCGGGCGCCGGACGCTGGAGATCCACTCCCGGCTGGACCAGCCGGACCAGCCGTGGAGCCGCAACGCGAGCGGTGTGCTGATGGCCGACGCGGCGGGCGGGCAGGCCGAGGGCCTGTCGGTCTGGCCGCCGGCCGACGCCGTCGCGGTCGACGTCGAGGAGCTGTACGAGCGGTTCGCGGCGGGCGGCTTCGGCTACGGCCCGGCGTTCCAGGGGCTGAAGGCCGCCTGGCGGCGCGGCGACGAGGTCTTCGCCGAGCTGCGGCTGCCCGAGAAGCAGCGCTCCGACGCCGCGCTCTTCGGGCTGCACCCGGCGCTGCTGGACGCCGCGCTGCACGGTGTGGCGCTGGGCGACTTCCTGGGCGAGGGGGAGGGCATCAGGCTCCCGTTCTCCTGGAGCGGGGTCACCCTGCACGCCGCGGGCGCCACGGCGCTCCGGGTGCGCATCGCCCCGGCCGGGCCCGACGCGGTCGCCCTGACGGTGGCCGACGAGGCCGGCGGGGCGGTCGCGACGGTCGACTCCCTCGTCCTGCGGCGCGTCGCGCCCGAGCAGCTGCGCGCCGCCCGGGTCGCCTACCACGACTCGCTGTTCCGGCTCGAATGGACCGGCGTCCCGGCCCCGGCGGCGACCGCCGCCGGGCGGTGGGCGCTGGTCGGCGCCGACGGCCTGGGCCTGGGCTCCGCGCTGGCGGCGGCCGGGGTCGACTGCGAGGCGTACGCGGACCTGGCGGAGCTGGCGGCCGTGGTGGCGAGCGGGAGGCCCGCCCCGGAGCTGGTCCTTCTCCCGTACGGGGTCGAGGCGGCCGGGGCCGAGGTGGCGGAGCAGGCCAGGCGGGCCGCGCACGCCGCGCTCGCGGACGTGCAGGCGTGGCTGGCGGCGGAGGGCTTCGCCGGCTCCCAGCTGGCGTTCGTCACCCGCGGCGCCGTGGCCACCGCCGCCGAGGCGGACGTGACCGACCTGGTGCACACCCCCGTCTGGGGCCTGGTGCGCACCGCGCAGACGGAGAACCCGGACCGGTTCCTGCTGCTGGACGTGGACGGCGAGGAGGCGTCCGTACGAGCGCTGCCGGCGGCGGTGGCGACGGGCGAACCGCAGCTGGCGCTCCGTACGGGCGACTGCTTCGCGCCGAGGCTGGCGCGGCAGGCGCAGGCGGCCGAGCCGGCACCGGAGTTCGACCCGGAGGGCACGGTCCTGATCACCGGCGCCACCGGCGTGCTGGGCGGGCTGCTGGCCCGGCACCTGGTCGCCGAGCACGGCGTGCGGCACCTGCTGCTCACCAGCCGGCGCGGCGCCGAGGCCCCGGGCGCGGCCGAGCTGCGCGAGGAGCTGACCGCGCTGGGCGCCGAGGTGACCGTCGCGGCCTGCGACGCCGCCGACCGCGAGGCGCTGGCGCGGCTGCTTGCCGAGGTACCGGCGGAGCGCCCGCTGCGCGCGGTGGTGCACACGGCGGGCGTGCTGGACGACGGGCTGATCCCGGCGCTCACCCCGGACCGTGTCGACACCGTCTTCCGCCCGAAGGTGGACGCGGCGCGGAACCTGCACGAGCTGACCCGCGACCTGGACCTGACGGCGTTCGTGCTGTTCTCGTCCGCGGCCGGCACGTTCGGCGCGCCGGGCCAGGGCAACTACGCGGCCGCCAACGTCTTCCTGGACGCGCTCGCCCAGCACCGGCGGGCCGCGGGCCTGCCCGCGCTCTCGCTGGCCTGGGGCCTGTGGGAGCAGCGCTCGGAGATGACGGGCGACATGGCGGAGGCCGACGTCCAGCGCATGGCGCGCTCGGGCATGGCGCCGCTGTCCTCGGCGGACGGCCTGGAGCTGTTCGACGCCGCGTGGACGGCCCAGGCGGCGGCCGGCGAGTCGCTGCTGATCCCGCTGCACCTGGACCTGGCGCCGCTGCGCGCCCAGGCCGACGCGGGCGCGCTGCCGGCCGTCTTCCGCGGCCTGGTGCGCGGCGCCCGGCGCCGTACGGTCGACTCCGCCCCGGTGGACACGGCGGGCCCGTCGCTGGCCCAGCGGCTGGCCGGCATGGCGGAGGCCGAGCGGGAGGCCGCGCTGCTGGAGCTGGTCTCCACGCAGGCGGCGGTCGTCCTGGGCTTCGCGGACGCCGACGCCATCGGCGCCGACCGCGGCTTCCTGGAGCAGGGCTTCGACTCGCTGACCGCGGTGGAGCTGCGCAACCGGCTCAACGCGGCGAGCGGGCTGCGGCTGCCTCCGACGCTGCTGTTCGACCACGGCACCCCCGCCCTCGTCGCCCGGCACCTGCTGGACCGTCTCGCGGACGCGGTGGCCGGCTCCGCCGCCCCGGAGGCCGTACGGCAGCAGCCGGCCGACGGTGAGCAGGGCGTGTTCGGCGCGATGCTGCGGGAGGCCGGGGAGGCCGGCCGGCAGGAGGAGTTCACCCGCCTGCTGATGGACGTGTCGCGCTTCCGCCCGTCGTTCACGGGCACGGCCGACCTGGCCAAGCCCCCGACGCTGGTGCGCCTGTCCCGGGCCACGGAGGGTTCGACGCCGCCGGCGCTGTTCTGCTTCTCCTCGATCCTGTCCATCTCGGGCCCGCACCAGTACGCGCGCTTCGCGGCGGACTTCCGCGGCCACCGGGACGTGTGGGCGATGGCCAACCCGGGCTTCGTGGCGGGCGAGCAGCTCCCGGCGACCCCGGAGGCGCTGGTCGAAGCCCAGACGGAGACGATCCTGCGGCAGACGGACGGCGCACCGTTCGTCCTGCTGGGCCACTCCTCGGGCGGCATCCTCGCCCACGAGGTGGCCGCGCGGCTGGAGGGTGCCGGGGTCTTCCCGGAGGCGGTCGTCCTGCTCGACATCTACTCCCACGACGCGGACGCGGCCACCGGCATCCAGCCCGGCCTCACCGCGGGCGTGGACGAGCGGAGCGACGCCTACGTCCCGGTCGACGACGCCCGACTGCTCGCCATGGGCGCCTACTTCCGCCTCTTCGGCGACTGGCGCCCGCGCGAGATCAAGACGCCGACGCTGCTGGTCCGCGCCGGAGAGCGGCTCTTCGACTGGACCCGCGACACGGACGGAGACTGGCGCTCCTACTGGGACCTGCCGCACACCGCGCTCGACGTGCCGGGCAACCACTTCACGATGATGGAGGCGCACGCGGGGACGACCGCGCGGGCGGTGGGGGACTGGCTGACGTCCTGAACCCCGCGCATGAAGGCCGCCGGCCCCGCCCCGATCCGGGGCGGGGCCGGCGGCCTTGTCCGCATCACTCCCGGCCGGCTTCCCGTACGCAGTCGAGGCACACCCACCCCGCACGGGCGACGAGTCGGGTCCGCTCCTTCGGATGCTTGCCGCACCACTGGGAGGGGCCGGACCGGTCGGGGAGATCGCGCTTGATCAGCATGCCGATCATGGAGCGGCGCGGCAGTGGTTCGTCCTCGGGCAGGGGTTCGTCCGTCATTCGTCGTCCTCGGCCGGGGGCTCCGGCTCGGGGGCCGGAGTCACGATCTCGTTCTCGAAGACGTCGTACCCGTTGACCTGTTCGTCACCCATGGGGCGTTCCTTCCTGATCGCTGGTGCTTGCGGGGCGCTTGTGCGTGCAGCCGCCGGAGCGGCGTACGCGGGAGAGGGACGGGGTCCGTAAGGCGCCGCAGGTGGTGCACCGGCACCGCCAGGCGGCGTCCACCCGTCCGGGGTACGGGGCCAGTGGCTCGTAGCCGGCCTGACCGATCTCCCACTCGGCCCGCTCAGCGGCGGCGGCCGTGTCCCAGCGGGGCGGCTTCCGCTCGCAGGGCGGGAGGGCGAGGTCCGCGCGGACGGCGGGGGAGGGGCCGCCGATCCGCATGCCGAGGCTGATCCACCGGCTCTGCCCGGTCACGCGCCGCCCGCCCTGGCCACCCGCCGGTGCGCCTGGATCAGCGCCCGCCCCGCCGGGCAGGGGGCATCGGCGCCCAAGCAGGTGCCGCACGAGGTGAGGTGGTCGAGGACCGCCCGCCAGGTCTCCACGCTCTCGCGGGTCGGGGCGCCGACCGTCGCGTCCGCCATCACGCCCGCCCCTCGCGCTGGGCCCGCCGCATGGCGGCGAGCTCGGCGAGCGGGTCGCGCTGCGGCGGGAAGTGATGGGCGCACGGCTTGCACGCGTAGATCGTCCGACCCACTCCGCTGGCGACATGGACGACGGCGACGGCGACGGGCTCGTCGGTCAGCCGATCGCAGCGACGACAGGGCTTCAACGCCCTCGCCGCGGCCAGCAACGCGGCGTGCAGCCGGCCGGGTTCGGTGAGATAGCCGTCATGCGTCGGGGCAACCCGCCAGTGCGGCCCCGGCCCGTACCTGCGGTCCTGCGGCGGCACGGCGACGTAGGCGCCCTTGCCCAGCACCCGTTGGACCGTCCAGTCCCCGGCGGCTCCCGGCGCCACGAGCCAGTACCAGACGGCGCCGTACGAGTCCTCGATGACGGCGCCGCTGTCGCCCCCGAGGAGTGTCAGCGTGCGCTGAGCGATCGCGGTGGGCACCTTCACGGCGTCCCACCAGATGCCGGCGGGCTGGGGCTCGATGTCCGGGCCATTCGGCGGCCTCCAGGGCTCAATACGGGTCATGACGACGCCTTCCCGCTGCGGGTGGAGCTGGTCCGATCGCGCGCAGCTCCACCTTCACGAGCTGCGGACACGGCCTCAGACAATCAGGTAAAACCGGACGGAAGGGAGGCCAGAGCGATGCAAGAACGATGAAAGTTCAGGGTCCGGGGCGCGGGGCTTTCCGATGCGAGCGCGAGAAGGAGCTGCGGGCGGTAGGCTCCCCTAGCCTGTGGCGGGAGTGTCGCGAGTCTCTCGGAGCGGACATGGCCATTCAACGGACGCCCAATGAAACTCTCCGGGCCGTGCGCGAGCTTGAATTTCAGATGAGTCGCCCGGAGTTCGCCCGTGACATCGTCACACGTGGCCGGGACATGGGGGAGAACGTTGCCTGTTCGGCCCGTCTGATCGCCGCGTGGGAGGACGGTACGGTGCGGTGCCCACAGCCTCCGTACCGACGCATCCTCACCGACATGACGGGTCGGTCCATGATGGAGTTGGGGTTTCGGGTCCCAACCGCTCCCTCGGCAGGAGGCGATGCGGAAATGGAACGACGCGATTTCGTCTTCGACGGCGTAGCCCTCGTGCTGCCAAAGGGTGTTGATCTGGAGAGGGCGCCCGGGAGGGTAGGTGCGAGGGAGATCCGCACCATCAGCAAGGCCGTCCATGAGATCTACTCTCACGACCATGATCACGGCTCGGCCTCGTTGCGTCGTGCAGCAGCCGACGCTCTGCACACGGCCTACCGTTGGCTACAGGACGGCACATATACACAGCGCACCGGACAGAAGCTTCGATCCGCCGCAGGCTTCCTCTCCATCGCCGCCGGGTGGCTCTCCTACGACTCCGGACGATCAGCGGACGCGCGCTCTCTGTATGGCGAAGCGCTGGCCGCTGCCCGTATCGCGGACGATGCCGGACTGGAAGCGCACGCCTTCGGCTGTCTGTCGTTGCTGGCCAAGGCCAGTGGCCGCCCACGCGAAGCGATCTCCGCCGCCCAAGGCGCGCAGACGGTGGCGCGCAATCTCGAATCACCGCGCATGCTCGCGCTGTTCCACATGAGAGAGGCCAGTGGCTGGGCGCTTATGGGCGATCGTTCCGCCGTCGATCGGGCGGTAGTCCGTGCGCACAACTATTACGCTCACGGAAGCCGCGAGATGGACCCCGACTGGCTGGAGTTCTTCACTCCCGCTGAACTGGCCGGTCTCGAATCGCTGTGCCGCGCGGACCTTGGCCAGCATGACCGCGCCGCTGCCGGGGCGGAGCAAGCCGTGCTTCTGCACGGGGAGGGCTTTGCCCGAAACCGGGCCCTGTACACCGCAGATGTCGCTATCCAGCAGGCTGTCCGGGACCGGCCGGAGCCGGAAGCTGCCGCCGAGGCCGCTGGCCTTGTCCTGGCGTTCATCCCGGAGGTGAAGTCGGACCGGCTACTGAAGGCGCTGCATGACGTCGCTGGGGCGCTGCAGCGTCATTCCCGTGTCCCCGCAGTCGCCCACTGGCTGGAGCAGTACCGAACCACCACCGGGTGTACCCCGAAGAGGAGCGAGGCGTGAATCCGGGGACCAGCATGGGTGTTGTTATCCGCAGCTACGGGCCCGGTCAGGTGCCCACCCTGGTGGACGCCCTGTCCGACGTGTGGGCCGACGCGCATCCCGAACTCGTCGACAACCCGGAGGCGGCCACCGACGGGTTGTCCGTTGCCGCCCTTCGCCGTCAGATCCTGGGCCACGTCAAGCACGAGGGCTTCTCTCTCGCCGCTGCCTACAGCGGCGGGACGATGGTCGGCTTCGGATACGCCTTCCCCTGCACCCCCGAGTACTGGTTCGGCGCGGAACTGCTGCCCCACATCCCCCCACAGGTCCTGAGCGGTCGGCTCATGGGGCTGTGCGAGCTAGCGGTTCGTCGGCCCTGGCAGTCCCAGGGCATCGGCTCCCGTGTCCACGCCGAACTGGTCAAGGCCATCGACCCGCAGTGGTCGTCGCTGCTTGCGCTTCCCTCCAACCAGCGTGGCCAAGGTCTGTACGAACGGCTCGGGTACCGCTACGCCGGGCCGTACCGCAACACGCCGGACGGCCCCGTATTCGACCTGCTGGTCATGCAAGTCATTCCGGAACCCGAAGCCTGACGCTTCATAGAGCCCGCGCGCCAGGCGGACCCGTCAGGTGTTGGTAACGCCATGGCCACGTCACATTTCCCCGCAACGCCTACAGTCCATCCGCTCGGAGATCTTGTCGCCAAGGACAACACGGGGGAAACGTGGGCAACGCGACGTACGAGGAGAAGTGGGCGCTGTTCCAGGCGCCGGGGCAGCCGACGCCCCCGTCTCACATGCGGCTCAACCAGGCCGGCGTCAACGGTGGCGGCACCGGGCCCGGGGGGCAGGCGAGGCTCAACGTCACCTCGTCGCTTCTGGACACGCGGGCGGGGAAGGCCGACGAGGTGCGGGGGAGTTTCCTCAAGGCCGACGACGACGTGATGCGGGAGACCGGGGAGGTGCCCGGCACCCTCGCCGGGTTCGCCGCCGATGAGGCGCTCACCGCCTTCCAGGAGCGCTGGCGGGACCAGATGTCCTACGTACAGGAGAAGTTCACCGGGACCGTCCAGGCGCTGCGCGAGGCGGCGGAGGCGTTCCGTGCGGAGGAGGAGAAGCGGCGGCGGTCCATGGGGGGCGGCCAGCAGAACTCCAACGGGCAGAACTCCAACGGGCAGGGCGGGGGCACGCCCTGATGAGCGGACTGACCTACACCGACGTCCGCAACGCCAACCTCACGCCACTCAGCGAAGCGGTCACGCAGTGGAAGAACGCGCCCAACAAGTTCCAGCAGATCCAGATCGACTTCTACAACCTCGTCACCAAGGGGCTGGACACCTCCGACTGGGAGGGTGAGGCCCGCGACGGCGCCGTGGAGAAGTTCGAGTGGATCCAGAAGCAGATGTCCGCCGCCGTGTCGGAGTCCCTGCACGTCTTCAACGTGATGAGTGAGGGACTCACCCAGTTCACCGCCGCGAAGAAGGCGCTGGAGGCCATCGAGACCGAGCTCGAGGGGCACAAGCACCTCAGGCTCAACAAGACCGACGGATCGGTCTACCTCCAGCTCAGCGCCGATGAGGAGCCGAGCCGTACCGCGCTGACCAAGTCCTACGAGGACACCTTCGAGCACTACCGCGACCGCACCCGCAAGGCGATCGAGCAGGCCGCCCAGGCGGACAGCGCGCTGGTCCAGGCCCTGACGGCCGACGTCAACGGCGAGTCGCGCGGGTTCAACGAGAAGGCGTACGACAGCCTGGGCGAGGCCCGCCGGGAAGCCGAGAAGGACCTGAAGCAGGCCGTCTCACTCGGCGGTATCGAGAACGGCAAGATGAGCTCCGACCAGCTGAAGCAGCTGTCGGAGCTCATGGGGCGGCACAGCAAGGACCCGCTGTTCGCCGAGGCGTTCGCCACCGGGCTGGGGCCGGAGAAGACGCTCCAGCTCTGGTACAACGCCACCCATCCGCGCAACCTGAACTTCCCCGACACGGACATCGACGAGAAGGTCTGGTGGCCGGCGGCGGAGAACCTCCAGGTCAGCCTGGGCACCACGCTGGCGACCGCCACCCACTCCGACAGCCCCGACATGAAGGCGTGGAAGGACGAGATCCTCCGCATGGGCCCGGAGCGGCTGGAGAGCGGCGGGAACACCCACCCGTACGGCTACCAGGTCATGAGCAACCTCATGCGCTTCGGCACGTACGACGCGAAGTTCCTGAACACCTACGGTGACCGGCTCCTGGCCTGGGACAAGAAGAACAACACCCGGGACGGCCTGCCCTACTGGTCGAACAACGCCGACGTCGACATGCTCAACCTGCACGGAGCCAAGAAGGACGGCTGGCTCGACAAGGGCCATGACCCGGTGATCGGCTTCCTTGAGGGTCTGGGGCACAACCCGGCCGCCTCCACCGAGTTCTTCAAGCAGCCCGGCGGCGTCAACGGGGTGGTGGACCAGAAGTCCGAGATCAACTCCCACCTCGCCTACCTCGCCCAGGAACGCAACTGGATCTTCGACGGGAACACCTCGGGCGAGCCCCGCAAGATGCCGGGACACGAGGCGCTCGGCCACGCCCTCACGGCGGCGACCACGGGCTACGCCTGGGACGCCGAGGAGCTCCGGGGCAAGGATCCGGAGATCTTCAACCACGGTGGCGACCGGCGGACGGCGGCGACCGCCGATGTGATGGAGCAGGTCGTCGCCGTCTACGGCGGCGAGGACGGCCCCCGGCTCCTCCACGAGCAGCCCTCGATGGCCACCAGCCTCGGCGTGATGGGCGGGTCCTATGTGGACGACATCAACCACGCCGTCTCCGGGGTGGGCGACTCCCTGGAGAACGACGAGGCGTTCCCCGCCGGGTACCAGGGCCGCGCCGACTTCGGCAGCAAGGGCGCCGTCGACTTCCTCAGCGTCCTCGGCCAGAACCCCGACTCGCACGCCATCATGAACCAGGCCGAACACCTCTACACCCTCGACCGGTTCGCGCAGAATCCATCAGCCGAAGGGGTGGAGAACTACGCCCACTCCCGCCGGGCGCTCCTCACCGAGGCCGAGGTGCGCGGCATCCTCGACCACTCCCTCTCCGGGCAGATCGAGGCGACGTACCAGCACGAGAAGGCGGCGGCGGAGGCCGCGTACAAGAACTCAACGGACTGGACGCGGGTGGGCATGAGCGCCGGCGCCCCCGCGGTGGCACAGGGGATCGTCAACATCGTGGGGAAGTCCGGTCCCTGGGGGCTGGCCATCCCCGTGGTCATGGGCGGGGCCACGGAGTTCGCGAAGCTCTTCCACAACGACGCGGTGTTCGGCGGCCCGCAGCTCCCCCAGCCCACCGACTCCCGCCAGCTCTTCGAGAACGGCGTCACGACGCTGGGCAAGACGGCGGAGCAGTACGAGTTCGCGAAGTACGAGAGGGAGTACGGGGCGGGTGTCGATGCCGTGGACGCGAAGGGCACGCTCTCTGATCGGATCAAGCAGGCTTACCTCGGCACGGGGACGGCGACCGACCTCTACCGGGGACGCAGTCCGTACACGCCGTGACCGTCGCACGACGGCACTCCCGCTGTGGCTGTGCGTCGCGGCGCTGAGCGTGGCGTCGTGCACGGCGGAGGAGAAGAAGGCGGACGGCGTTCCGGCGGCGAAGGTGTGCGCCTCCTCGCTCGACGCGCCGGCGGCTCAGGCGCTCGACCGCCTGAGCCGGGTGGAGGAGTTCCGGGATGTGGAGGGCCCCTCGTTCGAAGGCGCGGTGGCCAACCTGCGGCAGGGCGTCTCCTTCCAGGAGACGCGCCGCTCGTCGGTGTGCCGCGTGCGTGAGGCGCGGGACACCGAAGGCTCGCCCCTCTTCGACATCGAGTTCGCCCACCCGGGCTCCGAGATCGACTGGCCGGAGAGGCTGAGGCCGTACGAGACGTACTACCGCGTGGGCTTGTACGGGAAGGCGAGTGAGAGCGACGCGCTCATCGCCTTCCGCTGCGACGGGGGCCTCGGCGAGGGCGCTCCGCCCATCGCGCTGGGCACCCTGCATCTGTGGCCCAAGGACGACGCCTACGAGGTGTCGGGTGGGCCGGAGCGGGGCCGGCTGCTCATGACCATCCTCCATGCCGCGACCCGGGTGATGGCCGAGGAGCTGGGCTGTCGGAAGCAGGCCGGCATTCCGACGAAGCTCCCCGAGCCGTCCGACCGCTCCGCGTACCGGAAGCCGGAGAAGGGCCGCTAGGGCCGCCCGGAGCCCGGCCCCTCGGGAGGACGTGCCCCTCGCCGCGCGCCCCGCGGGGTCAGCGCTTGCGGGGGGCGCGGTCGCGGGCGCGCTTGCCCGGGCCCACCGTGACGACCTCGAAGTTGGACTTCGTGGTGTCCAGCCGGTGGAAGAGGTTGTCCGGGCCGGCGATGCAGACCTTGGCGACCTGCTCCGCCTTGAGGGAGGCGACCACCTTCGGCCAGTCGATCGGCAGATCGAACGTGTCCAGGAGCATGGTGCGCAGCGCGTCGGCGGTGCGGATGATCGTGCCGTCCTGGTCGGTGACGACCGGCAGCTTCGGGTCCGCCAGCTCGTACTTCGGCAGGACGTCCTCCTCGACGCGGCGGCGCAGCTCCTTGAAGGCGGGCGCGTGCACGGCCGGCACCATGGTGTACATCGAGTAGCCGCCGATCTGGCTGACCCGGTGCTTGAGCCCCTCCAGCTCCTTCTCCCGCAGGGAGATCATGCAGAAGCCCTCGTCGAGGTAGCCGGAGTAGTCGTACCACTCGCCGCGCTCGTCGAACTCGGCGAGAATCTCGGCCAGCTTCTCCCGGGGGGTGCGGAAGAAGGTGTGGGTGACCGCGTCCTGGTACTCCTCGGTGAAGTACTGGATCTCGTAGCGGGCCATCTCCGCGGTGAGCCGGACCAGCTCCGGGAAGGGCAGCGAGCCGACGAAGGCGGTGGCCGCCTTCTGGCCGAAGCTGGGGCCCACGCAGATCTCGGGGACGAGGCCCAGCTCCTCCACGGCCCGGTCGGCCGAGGCCATCGAGTTGACCAGGAAGGCGATCTGGGTGGCCTCGGAGTAGTCGTCCTCGGAGTCGCGGAGGCGGTCGAAGACGGAGTAGCCCAGCGCCTCGTCGGCCTCGGCCAGCCGCTTGCGGGCGAAGGGGTCGAGCATCAGGAACTTGCCCACCTCGGCGAAGCTGGACGGTCCCATGCCGGGGAAGACGATGGCGGTCTTGGGCTGTGCGGCGGCGGTCGACTCGGTTGCCGTCATGTCGGTGTGTCCTCACTTCTCGGACTGCTCGGGGGTTGGAAAAAACGCAGCCGAGGGGCCCGCGCCGGCAGGCCCCTCGGATGTCGCGCTCGGTCGGCTCAGGGTCAGTCCTGCGCCCGCTTGTTGAAGCCCTTGATGCCGATGAACCCGTAGAGCAGGCACGCGGCGCCGATGGCGGAGACGCAGATCCACAGCGGGATCGAGTCCGGCCCCTCGGGCGGCAGCAGCAGCCCGCGCATCGCCTCGCTGACGTACGTCAGCGGGTTGAAGGCGCACAGGATCTGGAACCAGCGGAGGTCCGACAGGCTCTGCCACGGGAACTGGGTGGCGCCGGTGAACATGATCGGGGTCAGCGTCATGGCGAACACGATGCTGATGTGGCGGGCGGGCGCCAGGGTGCCCAGCGTCAGCCCCACACAGCCGCCGACCAGCCCGCCGAGGGTGAGGATGCCCAGCGTCGCGGGGAGCGTGTGCAACGGCCAGCTGACGTTGTCCAGCAGCGCCAGACCGATCGGGATCATGATCAGCGAGCCGATCAGACCGCGGATCGCGCCGAAGACCACCTTCTCGATCGCCACCAGCGCGAACGGGATCGGCGCCAGCAGTCGGTCCTCGATCTCCTTCGTCCAGGAGAAGTCGATGGCCAGCGGCAGCGCGGTGTTCTGCAGCGCCACCAGGAAGCTGTTCAGCGCGACGACGCCGGGCAGCAGCACCTGCTCGAAGCCGGGCGCCGTGTAGCCGAGCTGTCCCAGCACCTTGCCGAAGACGAAGAGGATGAAGAACGGCTCGACCAGCACCTGGCCCAGGAAGGGCGCGAGCTCCCGGCCGGTGACGAAGATGTCCCGCCACAGGATGAAGAAGAACGTGCGCCAGCGACCCGCGCGGCGCCGGTGCCGGCCGCCCTTGCCCGCGGACCGGGCCGGCTTGACGGCGGCCGCGGGCGCGGCGACGGCCTCGGCGACGGCCACGCCACCGCCCTTGGCGCCACCCTCGACGGCGGCGCCCTTCACCCCGGCGCCGCCCTCGGCCTGGGCGCCGCCCTTGGCCTGGGAACCGCCCTTGGCCAGGGCGCCGGCCCCGGTCTCGGTGTCGGTCTCGCTGTCGGTGTCGGTCGGGGTGGCGAAGACATGGCCTGGAGGCAGGGCGGGCGAGGTGACGTTGGTGATCACCGGGACGACGGCGGTGTCGGAGTTGCCCGAGGCGCCGCCCTTCCCGTCCCCGGCCGGCTTGCCCTTCCCGGCGGCGGGACCGGCGTCGCCGGCCTTCGTCCCGGGAGCCCTGCCGGCCGCGCCACCGGCGGGCTTGCCCCCGGCGGACTTGCCGCCGGCAGGCTTGCCACCGGTGGACTTGCCACCGCCGGACGCGCCACCTCGGCCGGGCGAACCCGACCCGCCGGACGCGGCACCCTGGCCCGGTGCCCCGCCCTTGGCGGATATCGCGGGCTTGGCGGCCCCCTCGCCGCGGGGCTCGGCACCCCCGGCGGACTTCTTTGCGGCTCCGTCCCCGGCGGGCGTGGACGGGGGAGCGGAAGTGGTCATCGCAGCTCTCTTCCGGTCAGCTCGACGAAGACGTCCTCCAACGTCGCCTGGCTGACGCTCAGGTCCTTGATCTCGCAGCCGGCGTCGGTCAGCGCCTTGATGGACGTCGGCAGGATGGTCGAGGAGGGCGCGTCGCTGTAGATCTTCAGCCGTACGCTGCTGTCCAATCCGGCCCCGCCCAGCAGGCTGTCCACGAGATCGTCGTCGTCCTGCTGGAAGGTCTCGACCCGCTCCACGCCGTAGATGTTGCGCACCAGCGAGAGCGCGTAGTCGAGCCCGTGGGCCGGCGGCTGCACCGTCACCGTCAGCGCGGTGTTGCTGAGGGTGTCGATCAGGGCCTGCGGGGTGTCGAGGGCCAGCAGCTTGCCGTGGTCGACGATGCCGACCCGGTCACACAGCTTGGCTGCCTCGTCCATGTTGTGGGTGGTGATGACCACCGTGACGCCGCGCGTCTTGAGCTCGGCGACCCGCTCGTGCACGAAGATCTGCGACTGCGGGTCGAGGCCGGTGGCGGGCTCGTCCAGGAACAGCACCCGGGGGCGGTGCATCAGCGCACGGGCGATCATCACCCGCTGCGCCTGGCCTCCGGAGACCTGGTCCGCCCGGGCGTCGGCGTGGTCGGCCAGGCCCACCCACTCCAGACTCTCGTCGGCCAGCTTGTTGCGCTCCACCCGCGACAGCCCGTGGTAACCCGCGTGGAACGTGAGGTTCTGGCGGATCGTCAGGGAGCGGTCGAGATTGTTGCGCTGCGGGACGACGGCGAAGGACTGACGGGCCACGGCCGGCTTGGCCACCACATCGACGCCCTGCACGAACGCCCGACCACCGGTCGGTGCGACCCGGGTGGTGAGAATGCCGATGGTGGTGGTCTTGCCGGCGCCGTTGGGGCCGAGAAAACCGAAGACTTCACCGTGGTTGACGGTGAAACTCAGGTCGTCCACCGCGGGTGCGGGACGGCCGGGGTAGTGCTTTCTGAGGCCGTCGACAATGACGGCGAAATCCATGGGGCGTGTTGTATCCATCGATGCCTGCGTATCAGACGGAACACGAGACGGCAGCGCGGTGTTGTGCCAGGACCAGACCAAAGGCGACCTGCTGCGCTGTCGCGCGCCGATATATGGGATTACGGAAAACCTGCTTGCCATGTTCTAACACGCACCGTCAACTCGCCGGCAAGGGTGGCCTGGACGTTTAGGGGGCGCCGGGCGCGGCTAGGGGGCTTTAGGGGAGTGCCGGGTATGGGCGACGAATCCAGCATTTTACGCCTCTGGCACCCCTGCGATAGCCAAGGCATACCCCCGCAATATCCGGTGTAACCGTGTACTCACATAGCGGTTACTAGGGGTTGTGGCGCATGGATAAGGGCTCATAGCCTCGCGGCGTGAGCGCTTCGAATAGCTCTTTACCGGGCGGCCCCGATCGGGGGCGGTGACGGGGGAGAGGGCGGGCAAAGCGTCGAGGCATCGCGGCGACCACGGCAAGGTGCAGAACCACTCATGACGACATCGACCACCGGGACGACCGGCGCCACGAGCGCCGCCGTAGTCAACCGGCACCAGGGACGTACTCGTTGAGCCAGGTCAAGCCCGAAGATGTCGGCCTCATACGGATTCTGCAACCGGAGACCCCCAGTAGCTTCCGGCTGATCTGCTTCCCCGAGTCCACGGACTCCACCGCGTACTACCTCTCCCTCTCGGAGCTGTTGCTCCCCACCGTGGAGGTGCTCGTGGTGCAGTACCCGCCCGACATCGCCGCCGACCAGGAGGAACAGCTAGCCGACTCCGCTGAGTTGGCGGACCGGATCCACGAGGCGCTGGGGGAGTGGACCGACCGCCCCGTGGCGCTCTTCGGCCACCGGGCCAGCGCGGCCCTGGCCTACCGGGTGGCCGAACGCCTGGAACGGGAGTCCGACTCGGCGGTGCTCACCCTGTTCGTCTCCGGCAGCAGCCCCCAACGGGACCCCGACCGGCGGGGCACGCCGCTGGGTCCGCCGGTGCTGGGCTGCCGCATCGTCGCGCTCGCCGGCGAGAGCGACCCCAAGACCCCGCTGCAGGGCGTACGGGCCTGGCGGCGGTGTACCCGCGGACGGTTCGACCTGGAGGTGTTCCCCGGGGCCCGCGGCTACCTCGATTCGAGCCGGAGAGAGGTCGTCAATCTGGTGCACGACCAGCTGCTCTCCCAGTCAACCCTCGATGCCGAGTGGGAAATCGGCGCCGCCCACGAGGGCGCCTAGGGGCCGGCAAGGGTCCCGCGGCTGCCCGTACTCCACACAGAAGAAGAGGAAAGAGTACGACCGATGACCGCGAAGATCTTTGCAGTCGACTCGGTGCAGACCCTCGCAGATTTCGAGCAGGACGCACTGCGTGTCGCCGATGTGATCCGTGAGCACGGGGTGGTCGCAGGCGACCGCGTCATCCTCAAGGCCGGCAACTCCGCCGCCTACGTGAGCGTGCTGTTCGCGCTGATGCACGTGGGCGCCTCCATCGTGCTGGTCGACCAGCAGGAGCACGTCGACGAGACCCGGCGCATCGCGCTGCGCACCGGCACCAAGGTGGCTTTCGTCGACGACGACGCCCCGATCGACGACGACACCCCCGCCGTCAACCTCTACGAGCTGATCGCCCCCGCCGCCGGCCGCCCGCTCGCCCCCGGGCAGCGGCTGGACTTCGAGGCGTGGGGCGACCGACCCGACGGCCTGATCATGTGGACCTCCGGCTCCACCGGCCAGCCCAAGGGCGCCGTCAAGTCGGGCCGCAAGTTCCTGAAGAACCTGGAGCGCAACGCGGACCAGGTGGGGCACGTCGAGGACGACGTGCTGCTCCCGCTGCTCCCCTTCGCCCACCAGTACGGGCTGTCCATGGTGCTCATCGCCTGGATACGCCGGTGCTCGCTGGTCATCGCCCCGTACAAGCGGCTCGACCGAGCGGTGCAGATGGCCGGGCGGACCGGGGCCACCGTCATCGACGCCACCCCCGCCAGCTACCGCTCCATCCTCAACCTGGTCACCCGCAAGCCCGCGCTCCGCGCCCATCTGGAGCGGGTGCGGATGTTCTGCTCCGGCGCCGCACCACTGGACGGGGCGCTCTCCGACCGCTACGTCGACGAGTTCGGGCTGTCGCTGCTGGACAGCTACGGCTCCACCGAGCTCGGCAACATCGCCTTCGCCACCCTGGACAACCCGGTCTCCTGCGGCCGCGCCATGGAGGGCATCAAGCTGCGCGTCGTGGACGAGGACGGCGTGCCGGTGGCCGCCGGCGAGGCCGGGGAGATCGAGGTCGACACCCCGGACGCGCTGGAGGGCCACCTCGCCGAGGACGGCGGCATCGACCCCTTCCCGTCCGGCTGGCAGCCCACCGGCGACCTCGGCTACCTGGACGAGGACGACAACCTCTTCGTCCTGGGGCGCAAGTTCGCCGTGGACCGCATGGGCTACACGCTCTACCCGGAGCTGATCGAGCGTAAGGCCGCCGTCGCGCGCATATCCGCCCGGATCGTCCCGCTGCCGGACGAGCGGCGCGGCACGCAGCTGGTCTTCTTCGTCGAGGACGAGGAGCTGCGGGAGACGCAGCACTGGCGCGACCGGCTGTGCGAGGTGCTGCCCGCCTACGAGCAGCCCAACCGGGTCGTCGTGCTGGAGTCGTTCCCGCTCAACCGCAACGGCAAGCCGGACAAGAAGCAGCTGGAGAAGCTGGCGCGGGAGTCCTCGTAGCGGGACCGGAGCGACGGACCGGGAAACGGTCCGGGAACGGACCCGGGCCCGGAGACGGTCGGAGCCGGTGGCGGATCACCCGCCACCGGCTCCTTCGTCATGGGCGCCAGGTGCGTCAGCCGTACGGAAGCTCCACCGGCGCCAGCTCGTGGAAGAGGTCGCCGGGGCCCGGGTTGTCGGGATGGGTCGCCCCGCCCAGGTGGTTCAGCACGCCCCACACCGCGTTGAGAGCCGTGGTCACCGCGCCCTCGGCGAAGCCCGCCGTCCAGGAGACGTCGTCGCCGCAGAGGAAGAAGCCGCGCTGCGCCGGCTCCATCTCCTCCTGCATGAACTGGGTGAACAGCCGCCGCTGGTAGCGGTACTGGCCGGGCAGATTGGACTTGAACGCGCCCATGAAGCGCGGCTCGGTCTCCCAGGTGACGGTCAGCGGCTCGGCGATCACATGGGAGCGGATGTCGACGTCCGGGTAGATCTCCGCCAGCCGGCTCAGCAGCACCTCCAGCCGCTCCTCGGCGGAGAGCGTGGCGACCTTCAGCGAGTCGTCGTTCCACGTGTACGACAGGCACATCACGCCCGGCCGGTCCGGGCCGTCGTCGAAGAGGTAGACCCCGCGCGGCATGCGGTCGGTGAGCGTCATGCTCATCGCGTCCTCGCCGGTGGCCGGGTCGCGGTCCCGCCAGAACGGCCGGTCGACCAGCACGAACAGCTTGGACGCCCCCATGTAGTGGGTGCGCTCCACCGCCGTCCAGTGCTCGGCGGGCAACAGCGCGGGATCGCAGTCGACGCGGTTGAGCAGCGCCCACACGTGCGGACTGAAGACGACCGCCGGAAAGTCGCGGGTGCGGCCGCTCTCGTCCGTGACGGATATGCCCTCGGTGGTCCGCCGCAGCCGGGTGACCGCCGGCAGCGGCCGGCCGTCGGGGTGCAGCGAGGCCAGCGAGGTGCCCGCCGGCCAGTGCGCCGGCCGCTCCGGCCGGTGCTCCCACAGCCCGCGCGGCACCTGCTGCGCTCCACCGTCGATGAGCTGGTGGTTGTCGTCCGCCTCGGTGAAGACGACGCGCAGGATCTCCAGCACCGAGTTGGGGAAGTCGGTGTCCCAGCCGCCGGTGCCGAAGCCGACCTGCCCGAAGATCTCCCGGTGGCGGAAGGACTGGAAGGTGCCGGAGGTGGCCAGGAAGCCGTAGAAGGACTGGTCGTCGAAGTCCCGGACCAGCCGGTTCCAGATCGCCTTCAGCGTCTCCACGTCCCGCCGCTGGATGGCGTCGCGCACCGTGGAGAGCTCGGCGCGCTCCTGGAGGGCCTTCTCCCAGGCGTCGGCGACCTCCTGGTAGACCCCCGGGAGCTCGGCGGTGGTGCGCGCCCGGTGGCGGCCGCCGTTCAGGTCGATCAGGGTGCTCGGCGTGGCCGGCGCCAGCGGGTTGGGGAAGGGACGGGTGCGCAGGCCCAGCAGCTCGATGTAGTGGAACAACGAGCGCGCGGAGACGGGGAACCGCATGGCCCCCATCTCCGCCACGTATTCCGGATTCCCGGGAAAGGGAACCGAACGCATCCGCCCGCCCAGTTGCTCGGCCTCGTACAGCACCGGGCGCAGCCCCAGCCGCATGAGTTCGTACGCTGCCGTCAATCCGGCCATTCCGCCGCCGACCACCGCGACATCGGTGCCCGCCGCGCCGGGCGGCAGGGCACCGAGGCCGGCCGGATGGCGCAGCCAATTGTCGTAGGAGAACGGAAAGTCCGGCACGAGCATTGTCGTCGAAGCCGCGGTGGCTGACGTCATAGGAGAAACCTCTCGGGGGCGCGCCGAAGACGATCTCACGCTATTTACCGGTCGGTTGGGGCAACAACCCCTATTCACCCTTGCTGACGCGCCGTGAAGGGGTCATGCGGTGTGAGCCACATCGCACCCGAGGCTGGCCGGGAGGTCCTGCCGATGGGTGATGTTGATCTTCCGGTAGACCCGGGTCAGATGCTGCTCCACCGTACTGATCGTGATGAACAGCTTCGCCGCGATCTCCCGGTTGGTGTACCCGGACGCGGCCAGCGCGGCGACCCGGCGCTCCGCGTCGGAGAGGCTGGAGAAGCCGGCCACCGGCTCGCCCGCCGGTCCGGCCGCAGCGCTCGCGCCGTCCGCCGTGGCCGTACGACCGGGGGTGCGCTGGAGCGAGCGGGAGAGCTCCTCGGCGCCGCAGCCGTCCGCCAGCCGCCAGGCCCGGCGGGTCATCAGCCGGCTCTTGTCCGACTCCCCGAGCTGCTTGTACGCCTCGGCGAGCTGCGCCATCGTGCGCGCCATCCCGTACCAGCTGTCGCCGCTCTGCAGCAGGTCCAGCGCCTCCTTGAGCAGGGCGGGCTGCTCGGTGACCGGACGGGTCGCGGCCAGCACGCGCAGCGCCGAGCCGCGGGTGCGGGGGAGCGAGGGGTGCGCCAGGTCCAGCTGCTCCTGGGCCAGCCGGGCGGCCTTCTCCCGGTTGCCCAGCGCCAGCCAGGTCTCGGCCATGCCCAGCCGCCAGGGCACCACGGAGGGCGAGTCCAGCCCCCAGCCGGTCATCTTCTCCCCACAGGCGCGCAGGTCGGTGAGGGCCGCGTGGTGGCGCCCGGTCGCCAGCTGGTGCATGCCGCGGGCGTGCAGATAGTGCAGGCCGAACCGGGTCTGGAACAGCGCCTCGGGCACCGGGCGGGCCAGCAGTTCGCCGGCCGCGTCATGCTGGCCCATGGCGGTGCGCGCGTGGATCAGCACCGCCAGCGGCATGCCGACGACCACGCCCCAGCCGCGCGCCGGCAGCTGCTCCAGGGCGCCCTCCGCGTACCGCACCGCGTCGTTGAGCCGCCCACCGCGCAGTGCGATCTGGCCGCGGATGGCGCTGAAGCCGGCCAGCCACGCCTGGGTGGAGCAGCGCGCGGCCTCGGCCAGCACCCGGTCGCACCAGGTGGCGGCGGCGGTCAGCCGGTCCGCGTAGATCAGGGTGCGCAGCGCGGCGCGCAGCGCGTACGCCGTCCGCTCGCCCAGCCGGGTGCTCTCCAGCACGCGCTCGGCGGCCTGCACGGCCGACGCGTCGGCGCCGTCCTTCAGCACGCCCCGCAGCGCGGTCAGGGCGGCGATCCCGGGGGCCTCGGCGGCGCTGAGCGCGGGCCCCCGGCCCGGCACGTCCAGCCCCAGGTCCAGGGGGTGCCCCTCGCTCTCCGCGGTGCCCCACACCTCCTGGAAGCGGCGCAGCTCGGGCGTGCCGGGGTAGGTGCAGGACAGCGCGAGCCCGATGACGCGCAGCTCCGCGTCCAGCTCCGAGCCGGGGGTGTCCCCCAGGGTCTCGCTGACCTGACCGATGGCGGCCGCCGCGTCGTCCAGCGAGCCGATGCGCATCAGCCCGACGGCGACCCGCAGGGTGTGCCGCGGGGGCAGCAGCCCCTCGCGGGCCGGCGCCGCGAGCGACTGGAGGCGCCGCACCTGGGTCAGCGGCTTGACCCGCCACAGGGCGTCGGCCAGGGTCGCCTGGATGATGAGCGACTCCTGCTCGTCGGTGCAGCAGCGCTTGGCCAGTTGCAGGCAGCGGACGGCGAACTCGGTGCGGTCCTCGGCGAGCGCCAGCCGGGCCGCCTCCCGCAGCACCTGCGGCACCCACTCCTCGTCCGGCGCCGCCGCCTCGTGGCTGAGCAGCTGCTGCGCCACCTCGGTGGGGTCGGCGTCCTCCTCGTGCAACAACTGCGCCGCCCTGCGGTGCAGCCGGCCGAGCTCCGCGCACGGCAGGTCGTCCAGCAGCACGGAGCGGACCTGCGGGTGCCGGAATCCGGTGCCCTGGAGGATGCCCAGCTCGCCGAGGGTGGCCACGGACTGCCGTACGACGCGCTCCTCGACCCCGACCAGTCTGCTCAGCAGCTGCGGGGAGGTGGCGTCGCCGAGCAGCGCGACGCCGTGCGCGATCCGCAGCTCCTCGGCGCCGCCCCAGCGGTGCAGGCAGGACAACGTCGCCTGACGGAAGAGCTCGCCGATCAGCGGGCCGCCGGCGTCGTCCGCGTCGTTCACGTCGTCGGCGCTGTTCACGTGGCTCGCGTGGCTCACGTGGTTTTCGTACGGCCCGCGCCCGTGCGCGCGCCGGGACAGGTGGTCCTCCAGCAGGCCGCGCAGCAGCAGCGGGTTGCCGCCGGTGGCGGCGTGGAAGGCGGCGGCGTGCCGGCGCGCCTCCGCGACGCCGAGCTCCTCGGTCAGCAGCCGGCCGACGCCCGCGAGGCTGAGCGGACCCAGCCGCACCTGGCAGACCGGGCGCTGCTGGAGCAGCTCGTACAGCGCGGTGGAGGCGGTGGGGCCGCTGCGCGGGCGATGGGTGACCAGGGTGGTCAGCGCGACGCCGCGGCAGCGGCGGACGGCGTACGCCAGGCACTGGAGCGACTGCGGGTCGGTGAACTGCACATCGTCGATGGCGATCAGCAGCGGGCCGGATGCGGCCAGTTCGGTGAGGGCGCGGTGGAAGCCCTGGAGCACGCCGAGCGGGGCCTGGCCCGGCTCGCCGAGCGCGGCGCCGTCGAGGTCGGGGCCGAGCAGCCGCGGAGGCACCCCGCGCAGCAACTGCTCCAGCACCGCGTACGGGAACTCCTGCTCCGAGGCACAGGCGACGGCGCTCAGCAGCCGGACGCCCCGTGCGACAGCGATGTCTGACACCTTGTTGAGCAGCTCGGTCTTGCCCGAGGCGACGGCGCCGCTGATGACACCGAGTCCCCCACCCGCTTCGTCAGGCCCCCCGGCAAAGAGCTGGGTGAGCCGAGCTATCTCCTCGTCGCGCTCCACCAACACCTGTGTGAACTCCTTCCCCCGATAAAGACTTTCCGGGGGTGGCGAAAGCGCCTGTGTGCATTAGCGCATTCCATTCGGTCGCCGAAACCCGAGTCCGAAGAATGCGTCACGCTCCCCCGCAAGAGAATTCCCCCGCGCTGTCGGGCCTACCCCCGACTCCTTCCGTTCTTGAACTGTGGTATGCGGTGGCATGACGCTCCAGGTCAAGAACGTCCGGCCGCCAACAGCAGGACACATGACAGGTCGTGATGTTCAAACCTGTTGTCCCGAGGGGCAAGTGCGACTGTAGCAGTGTCCAGGAACGTCAAAGTAACGCCGTTGTGACCACCGGAGCGCGCGCCGGGGCGCGCGCTGGGTGGTCGTGCGCTGGTCACGGCGGTGCGGCCCAGGTCAGTAGGTGGTTGATTCCTTGACTACCTCAAGTGTTCTCAATTTCCCCACAGTTCCGCCGGATCGGAAAGGTTGGGCAAAATCCGACCGGTTTGCCGACCTCAAGGTTCATTACGGGGTCAACCGCTTGGCCGTGGATCGGGAGGTGGCCTGAACGCGTCAATGACTGATCTATGACTGACTTTGACTGGCCCCATACACAAGGCGCCTGCGGCACCTATTACGGTGGGGTTCGACTGCCGAATGGATCGTCGCGCGGGAAGTCGTCACGACCCTTTGGCGCACCAAGCAAACGGGAGGAAGTCGGCTTGCACACCGAGAAGTTGACCTTTGTCGTCGGTACCGGACGTTGTGGCTCGACGGCGCTGTCCGCGGTGGTGAACCTCCACCCGGACGTGCTCAGCCTCAACGAGCTCTTCGCCAGCGTCACCGACCCGGCGGTGCTGACCGAAGCGCCGCTGAGCGGGGAGGAGTTCTGGGGTTACCTGTCCCGGCCGAACCCGGCCAGCGACAGCATGATCCGCAACGGCGCCCCGCCCTCCGAGTTCCTCTACAACCGCCACCCGGAGTGGCGCTACTCCGCCGAGACCACCGGCATCCCCGCGATCAGCATGATGGTCCTGCCACATCTGACCGACGACCCCGACGGGTTGCTGGACGCGTTGGAGCCCGAGGTCAGGTCCTGGCCCACGCGACCCGTATCGCTCCAGTGGCACGCGCTGTTCGCCGCCCTGGCGGCGCGGTTCGGCACCACCGGCGCCGTCGTCGAGCGGTCCGGGCTCTCCCTGGGCAAGGTGGCGCAGCTACGCGCCCTCTTCCCGCAGGCGCGCTTCGTGCATCTGCACCGCGACGGCCCCGACTGCGCGCTGTCCATGAGCCGGCACGTCGCCTTCCGGATGCTCCCGATGCTGTGGGAGATGGCCCAGCGCTGCGGCCTGGAGTCCCCGCACCAGTTGACCCCGGAGCACGCCGCCCAGCTTCCGCCGGACCTGGCCCCGCTGTTGACCGGCGCCTACGACCCCGCCCTCATCCTGGACCGGCCCATCCCGCTCGCCGTCTTCGGCGACATGTGGTCCCGCTGGATCGTCGACGGCGTGCGCAACCTGGGAGAGCTCCCGGCCGACATCCGCACCTCCCTCTCCTACGAGCACCTCCTGACGGAACCGCGCAAGGAGCTGACCCGGCTGGCCGAGTTCATCGGCGTCGAGGCGCATGCCGACTGGCTGGACTCCGCGTCCGCCCTCCTCGACGGCGACGGCCGCCGCGGGTCCGCGCTCAAGCTGCCCCCGGCGGAGCTGGAGGCGCTGCGCGCGGCCTGTGCGGAGGGGACGGAGGCCCTGGCGGGTCGGGGCCTGTAACCCCCTTCGTCCGCTTCGCCCCTGGCCCCGCGGCCGAGAGAGCTGTAGCGAAATACGTACGGCCGTCACCGAGTCATGACATCCGGTCCATGGCGCCGGGTCCGGGGCATCCGGGGCGGCCTGTATGTCACGCAAGGCGCCGCGGAGGGGTCGACGGTGACGGGTGTTCAGTCGGCGATGTCGACTCCGTAGCCCCGGGCGAGGTCGTCGAGGCCGTGGTCGTAGCCCTGGCCGACGGCGCGGAACCGCCAGACGGGTCCGCGCCGGTAGATCTCGGCGAGGAGCATGGTGCGCTCGGTGGTGGCGGCGTCCAGGGTGGCCTGGGCCAGCGCCGCCGCACCAGCCCCCGGGGCCATGGTGATCTGGACGGCGCCGACGTCGCCGAAGGAGGCGGTCCCGTCGATGGCGGCGGCGACCACCACCCTGCGCGTCGCCGGGGGCAGGGCGGCCAGGTCGACGGCGACGGTCTGCTCGGTCGGGCCGTCGCCGAGCAGCCGCACCCCGCCGTTCGGGCTCTCCGGGGCGCCGTAGAACACGAAGTCCTCGTCGCAGGAGACCTGTCCGTCCTCGTCCACGGCGAAGGCGACCAGGTCGATCTCGCAGTGCGTCTGCTGGGCCCAGGAGGCGGCGACGTCCCACCGGCCGGTCGCACCGGTGACGGAGATGCCGGGGCCGGCGCCGCCGGCGGGGGACGTGCCGGCGCCGGGGGCGCCGGTGGCGGCAGTGCCGGTTGAGGGGGCGCCGGTGGCGGGGAGATCGTTGCCGGGGAGGTCCGTGACGCCGCCGCGCGGCAGGACCTGCGGCGCCGCGCCCCACTCGCCCGCCCGGGGCGTGAGTGCCGCGGTGGGCGCGTCGAGCCAGGGGGCACCGTGCGTCGGAAGCTCGAGGGCGGCGATGCGACGCATACGGCGATCCGTCTCGCCGCCGGGGAGGAGCACGACGTCGGTGACGCTCGCGGAGAGGTTCACGGCCGCGGATCCGCCGAGCTCCACGACACGGGCGCGGGCCGCCGCGGCATCCCGGTGCACACCGCCCAGGACGAGGACCCGGCGCCCGGCCAGCGGCCTGCCGTCGACCGCGGGCATCGGCCGGCGGGCGGACGGAACGGGTGCGGTCGGCGTGGGCTCCGCGGGCTCGCCGGGTGCCGTCGGCGGCACCGTCGCGGGAGCGGCGGGCGTCGTCGCCGTGGGCGGGGCGGGCATCGGCGGCGTCGCGGCTGGGGCAGCGGGCGTTTCGGCGCGCGGGGCGTGGGGTGGGGCGGCGGCCGAGGTCCTCTCGTGCGGTGTCCCCGGGCGCACCTCACCCAGGAGGGTGAGAAAGGTGGGCTCGTCGATGATCGGCACGCCTTCGGCGGCCGCGCGCCGCGCCTTCGCCGACCCGGAACCGGAGTCGTTGGTGACCAGGGCACTGGTGTGCCGGCTGACCGAGCCCATCACGTTCAGCCCGGCGGCGACGGACCGCGTCACCAGCTCCGCACGGGATGTCGCGGTGTCCCCGGTGATGGAGATCTTCATGCCCTGGACGAGCGGGCCGCCAGGGGCCAACCGCCCCGGGTTCCGGAACGCGCACGGCGTCTTGGGCGGCTTCGGGGCGAACCGCGGGTCCTGCCGAGGGGGGCAGGCGACCAGGGGCAGCGCCAGATCGAGCCGCGCCGCCTCCCGCAGGGAGGCGCGGAGGATCCCGGCCAGCACCCGGGTGTCGTCGAGCGCGTCATGCGCCTTCGTCTGCGGTACGCCGTAGTGCGCGGCCAGCGTTCCCAGGCGCATGTCCGGGGTCGGTGGATCCACCCGTCGGTTCAGCGCCAGCGTGCACAGCCGCTGCGCGACCGGGAGATGGCTCCCCGCCCGGGCGAACTCGTGCGCCAGGAAGTCGTAGTCGAACTGCGCGTTGTGCGCCACCATGACCCGGCCCTCGAGCAACGCCCCGATGCGCCCCACGACCTGCTCGAAGGTCGGCGCCCCACGCAGCCGCTCGGCGGTCAGACCGTGCACATGCACCGGCCCGGGGTCGCAGCCGGGGTCGAGCAACGTGGAGAACTCGCCGGTCTGCTCGCCGTCCGGCCCGATCGTCACCACCGCGATGGACAGCACCCGGTGTTGGCGAGGTGTCAGCCCGGAGGTCTCCACATCCACCAGTGCCCAGTCGAAGGCGTAGTCACGCAGGTCGGGCACGGCGTGGGCGGCGGAGGAGAGAGTCATGACGGCAAGGATGATCTGCCACTCGTCCCGCCTTCAACCGGAATGCCGATATGTCCCGCCTCGGACCTCGTGAAGGAATGGAGAGGGACGGGGGGATGGGCCGGGGGGTCCGGTCGGGACCGGGGGTCCGATCGGGACCCGGGCGATGCCACCGCCAGCCCCGCGTCCGCCGCCAGCCCTTACATCGCCGCTACGCCGCCCCCGCTACAGTGGCTCTGACCTGCAAAAAAGGCCCTCCGTGAGGGAGGGCCGGACTGGGGAGGCGCCCCCGGCAGGACTCGAACCTGCGGCCAAGCGCTTAGAAGGCGCCTGCTCTATCCACTGAGCTACGGGGGCCAGATGGTGGGTCGCGGACAGCTGAAGCCCCCGGGTTGCCTGCGGGTCCGCCATGCGGGCCGTGGTGCCGGGTAGCCGGGCTTGGCGGATCCGTGACCTTGCCGGGGACAAGGATAGGGCTCCGTGCACCTCGTCCCGGTTGCTTCACCTCCGTGGCACGTTGTGGAGGTTCAGTGAAGCGGTCCTGATAATCGCAGGCAGGTACGAATTCTGCATCGTTTTTCACGCCTTGCGTCGCGGGTGTTGTGTACTCGTTATGCCTGAGCCCCAGCTACCACCCCTGTCATCTGTCCTATCTGGGGTGATCCGGGCGGGTCTGATCGCTGCGTGTGGACGGCCATACGCTTCAAAATGTC
This sequence comes from Streptomyces sp. LX-29, assembly GCF_029541745.1. Classification (NCBI taxonomy): domain Bacteria; kingdom Bacillati; phylum Actinomycetota; class Actinomycetes; order Kitasatosporales; family Streptomycetaceae; genus Streptomyces; species Streptomyces sp. LX-29. The sequence continues at coordinate 5,363,759 of NZ_CP089746.1, forward strand.
ACCAAAATTGTGCATTCTGCGCACGTGGCGACCTTGGACGTACGGCCCCGACTGCTCGACACGCTGTCCGCTCTGCGTGACCGCGTGGACGCCGCACGTTTCCCGCTTCCCCTTCCGGGCGCGGCGCGCGCCCGCCGTAACCGGGCCGAGCTCCTCGCTCAGCTTGACGACTACCTCGTGCCCCGGTTGCGCGCCCCCGAAGCGCCCCTTCTGGCGGTGGTCGGCGGGTCCACTGGAGCGGGGAAGTCCACCCTGGTGAACTCGCTGGTCGGGCGGCGGGTCACCGAGGCGGGGGTGCTCCGCCCCACGACCCGCATGCCGGTGCTGGTCTGCCACCCGGACGATCATCACTGGTTCGCCGGACAACGGGTGCTGCCGCAGCTCACCCGGGTCTGGGTGCCCGCGCAGGGCGACACCGGACTGGGGGCGTACCCGGAGGAGGTCGGGGGGGCGGACGAGGGCGGGCCGCCGCCGCTGCGCGTCGAGACCGACGACGCCCTCCCCCGTGGGCTCGCGCTGCTCGACGCCCCCGACATCGACTCCCTGGTCACCCGCAACCGCGAGCTCGCCGCCGAGCTGGTCTGCGCCGCCGACATCTGGGTGCTGGTCACCACCGCCACACGCTACGCCGACGCGGTGCCCTGGCATCTGCTGCGTACCGCCAAGGAGTACGACGCCACACTGGTCACCGTCCTCGATCGGGTGCCGCACCAGGTCGCCGCCGAAGTCTCCCGGCGCTACGCGGCGCTGCTCAGCGCGGCCGGTCTCGGCGACGTGCCCCGCTTCACCATCCCCGAGCTGCCCGAGTCCGCCAGCGGCAGCGGCCTGTTGCCCGCCACCGCCGTCGCCGCGCTGCGCGGCTGGCTCACCCAGTGCGCCCAGGACCCGATCGCCCGCGGCAACGCGGCCCACCGCACCGCCTCCGGGGTGCTCGCCTCGCTCCGCTCCCGGATGCCCGCGCTGGCCGGCGCGGCCGCGGCCCAGCACGCCGCCGCGGTGCGTCTCATCCAGAGCGTCGAGGACGCCTACGGGGCGGCCGCCGAACGGGTGCGCCGCGATATCGCCGCCGGCGCCGCGCTGGCCGGTGGCGCGCTCACCCACTGGCACGGTTACCCCGAGGACAGCACCCCCGACGAACTCCTCACCGCCCTCGCCGACTCCCTCGCCACCCTGCTGCGCAGCGCGGCCGCCGCCGCGGACGAACAGGTCGCCTCGGCCGGCGGTCGCGACCCCGCCGCACGTGCCGGGCTCGCCCCGCGCGACCCCCACGGCGCCGCCGCCCGCATCGACGTGGCCGCCCGCCACTGGCGCCGCTGCCTGGAGGAACAGGTCGAGGTCGAGGTACGGCATGCGCGAGCCGAACGCGGCGGAGCCCCGGACCCGGACGCCACCGCCGCACTGCTGGCCGTGGCGCTGCTCGGCGGCCGCCGCGCCCGCACCGCCGGCGAGACGCTCGCCGAACGCCTCGGCGCCCACGCCGCGGTGCGCCTCTGCGACGACGGCCGGCAGCTCCTCGGTACCTGCCTCGGCCGGGCCCTGGACGCCGAGCGGGACCGGCGGCTGGCCCCGCTCGACGCCCTCGACGTCAACCCCGAACACCAGGTCCGCCTCATCGCCGCGCTGTCCGTACTACAGAAGGAGAGGTGACCGCGGTGACCGCGACCGTCGCCGGACCGGACGACGCCGGCCAGGCCCCCCGGACCGCTGGCAGTCCCCACTCCGGCCCTGCCGGGCACCGGGGCGCCGGGCACGAGCCGGACCACGGTGCCCCGGGCGCCCCGCGGTACGCCCCGGAACCCGATGTGCGGGCCGGACGTGAGCTCGGGGGCGGCCGTGAGGCCGATGGTGCCCGCGAGGTCGAAGTCGGTCATGGGACTGGAGTCGCTTCCGTGGCCGACGTGGCCTCTGGGGCAGAGGTCGACCATGGGTCTGGTGGGGTGCGCGAGGCCGGAGCCGAACCCGGGGCCGCGCACGGGCCGCGGCAGGGGAGCGGGAGCGCCTATGGGGGTGAGGTCGGCGTCGAGGGTGGGTGCGGACATGAGCACGGGGGTGAGGGCGGAGACGGCGTTGAGGTCGGCCGCCGCGTCGAGGCCGGGTACGACCGCGATATCGCGCCCCCTCCGGCGGCGCCGGGGGCGGCGGGCGCCCTGACGCCGGACCGACCCCCCACAGCTCCGGCGCCGGACCGACCCCCCGCAGCTCTGGCGTCGGACGGGCGCCCCGCTCGGTCCTCAGACGGGCCCCCGGCTCCGGCACCGGACGGCCGCCCCGCTCGGTCCTCGGACGGACCCCCGGCTCCGGCGTCGGACGGGCGCCCGGCTCGGTCCTCGGACAGGGCCCCGGCACCGGACCGGCCCGCCGGTCTGAGCCCGGAGGGCCCGTCGGACCCCTCGGAATCAATCGCTCCCTCGACCTCGGCTGCCCCGCTCACTGTCCATGCGGCACCGGATGCGCCCGACCCCCATGCATGGGACGACGGCCTGATCGCCCGGCGGGCCACCTCGGCGAAGCCCGCCCCGCCGGGCCGCCCGGAGCGGCCGGCTCGGCCTGCCCGTCCGGAGTCCCCGGGGGCGGCGAGAGGGATCGGAATCACTAATTCCGGGCCCCCGGTCGACGGGCCGCCGCCGGGGTCCGTGGACGAGTGCGCCGCCCCGGCCGCTTCGACCACCTCGGCGCCCCCCTTCCGGCAGCCGCCTGGTGTGCCGGAGAGCGGGACGGCCGCCGACCGGACCGGGTACGCACCACGCCCCGGGTTCGCCCCGGGCCCCGCCTTCGGCTTCGGTGCGCTGCGCCCGCGCCTCGACGCCCTCCGGGAACTCGTCGGACTGTCCCGCACCCGGTTGGACCGGCGCGCGCTCGGGGACGCCGGGCGTGTGCTCGACGAGGCCGCCGCGCGAGGCCGGCACTCCCTGGGGCACACCGTGGTCGCCCTGGCCGGTGCGACCGGCAGCGGCAAGTCGACGCTGTTCAACACCCTTGCCGGAGTGGAGCTCTCCGAGGCCGGCATCCGCCGGCCGACCACCGCGGAACCGATGGCCTGCGCCTGGACCGACCACGCCGACGGGCTGCTCGACCGGTTGGGCATCCTGCCCGGGGCCCGCCATCTCCCCGCCCATCCGTATGATCCGGCGCTCCGCGGGCTGGTGCTGCTCGATCTGCCCGATCACGACTCCGCGGCGGCCGGGCACCGGGAGCGGGTGGACCGGCTGCTGGGGCTGGTGGACGCGGTGGTGTGGGTGGTGGACCCGGAGAAGTACGCCGACGCCGTGCTGCACGAACGCTATCTGCGGCCGCTCGCCGGGTACGCCGAGGTCACCTTCGTCGTACTGAACCAGATCGACCGGTTGCCGGGGGACGCCGCCGACCAGGTGCTGGACGATCTTCGGCGGCTGCTGGACGAGGACGGGTTGGCGCTGGGCGAGCATGGCGAGCCAGGAGCGGCGGTGCTCGCCGTGTCCGCGCTGACGGGAGCCGGTATGGGCGAACTGCGCGAGGCGTTGGGACGGTTCGTGGGCGAGTGCGGGGCGGCGGAGCGCCGTTTGGCGGCGGATGTGGACGGGGTCACTGGGCGGCTGCGCTCCTCATATGTGGCGGATGGCGGGTGGGTCGGTGGGCTGTCCGAGCGCGCCCGGGCGGAGTTCGAGAACCGCTTGGCGGACGCGGCGGGGGCGGCCGTGGTCGGGCAGGCGGCGGAGCGCGCCTGGCTACGGGCGGCGGATCGGGCATGCGGTACTCCGTGGTCGCGGTTGTGGTCCCGCCGGAGCGGCGGAGGACGGGACATGGCCGGGGGTGGTCGTGGTCGTCTGGCGGCGGTGCCGGTCGCGGCCCGGCCGGCGGTGGAAGAGGCGGTGCGGAACGTGGCGGACGAGGCGGCGACGGGGCTGCCCACCCCCTGGGCACAGGCGGTGCGCGAGGCGGCCCGACACGGGGCCATGGGGCTGCCGGAGGCGATGGACGAGGCGGTGGCCGCCACCGCGCCCGGTGGACAACCACCCCGTCCGCGCTGGTGGTCGGTGGCGGCCGTGCTGCAAGGCGCGCTGCTGGTGGTGCAGCTGGTGGGCGCCGGCTGGCTGCTGGCGGCAGTCGCCGAGCGGTTCAGTGCGCCCGTCGGCGCGGGCGGTCTCGGTAGTGGATGGTGGGCCCCCGCACTGCTTTTGACGCTGAGTGCGGCAGGCGGGCCGATGGTGACGTGGGGCTGCGCCCTGTTGGCCCGGGGGCCTGCGCAGCGATACGGACAGTTGGCGGAGCGGCGGCTGCGGGAGGCTGCCGCGGAGTGCGGACGGACCCGGGTGCTGGAGCCGGTCGCGGCGGAGCTGATGCGCTATCGCGGGGTGCGGGAGCAATACGCCATCGCGGCGGCGCGGTCGAGATGAGTCATGCCCCGTGGCGCCGACCGCACGCACCGGCCCCGTGTGTTCCCTCTGACGAGTGGCCGAGTTGTCCACAACGGAGCGGTCGTCCACAGCCCTCAGCGGGTTTCGTCGGGCGCGGGCACGATGACGGCACGGCAACACGAATCCGCGATGACGGGGGAGGCCATACAGTGAACGAGACCTTGGTGACCTTGGTGGGAAACGTGGCGACGGCGCCGGACTTCCGGCAGACCGCCTCGGGCGTTCCGCTGACCCGGTTCCGGCTGGCGGTGACGGCCCGGCGCTGGGATCGGACGCGGGCGGCCTGGACGGACGGGGACACGAGTTTCTACACGGTGTGCGCGTGGCGCACGTTGGCCGCCAATGTGGCCGCGTCCGTGACGATCGGTGAACCCCTCGTGGTGCAGGGCAGGCTGCGGATCCGGGAAGGCGGCCGGGACGGCTCCCGGGAAGGGGTCGGTGGCGGTTCCCGAGACGGCTTCCAGACCGGGACCCGCGAGGGAGGCCGACAGGCGGCGTTCCCGGAAGGCGGGCGCGAGCGGGAGGGCGGACGCTGGCTGTCGGCCGACATCGAGGCGGTGGCGGTGGGGCACGACCTGGCGCGGGGCACCTCGGCCTTCCGCCGGGTGTCACAGGCCAGGCCGATGACGCCGGCCCTGGCCTCGATGCACGGTGCGGTGCCCATGGACGGGGCGCCCGCCGGGCCAGCGAGCACCAGCCCCGCGACCACCGGCCCCGCAACGGCCGAACCGGCGCCCGCCGGGCCAGCGACCGCCGTGCCCGCCCAGGCTGACACCCTGTTCACCGATCCGGCCCCGGCCGTCTCCGTGTCCACCGACTCGGCAGGCCGCCCGACCGCCGTCCGCCCCACCGCCGGTGGCCCGACCGCTCCCGGTGCCGCGGCCCACGGCGCGCAGTCCAGCCCACCCGCGGCCGAACCGGCACTCACCGGGGCGACACCTGCATGAAGGTCGGAGATTTGTCGATATACCCAGATCGAAAGTGGAACTGAGGGATAACAATTCCGATTCGGATCGGGTCGGCAGGCGCATTCCCGGCGTCTGTGGACGCGCTCTCTCCCTAGGATCCACCCGGTGCCAACGGGGGTTCCTGAGTTTTGAGTTCGCCGGCGAGAAGCGTTCCGGTATCCCACGGCAGCCCATGGCCTCGACGACTCGCACACGATGACGCGTGCTCGTGCCGGTGCCCGTGATGGTCCTCATGCTCGCCCGGAGGGGAAGAAATGAACTCAGTGAAGAGGCGGAGAGTGGTCCGTCTCGCCGCCGCTGTGCTGGCCTCTGCGCTGGCGGCGGTCGGCGCGGTGGCGGTTGCGAGTCCCGCCGCCGCCGATGACCTCCCCTCCGGTCGGGGCGGTGCCACGGCCACCCTCGGCGGTCTCACGGTCTTCGACCAGGCGGTCGTCCGGAACGGGGCGCAGAAGGAGCAGGTGGGCGCAGGGCTGTTCGAGATGGCGGTCGACGAGGGCGGCACCATCCAGACGTACTGTGTCGACATCCAGAACCCGACGCAGCCCGAGGCCACGTACCGGGAGAAGCCCTGGAGCGAGACCTCGCTGCACGACAACGCCGACGCGGGCAAGATCCGCTGGATCCTGCGGCACTCCTACCCGCAGGTCAACGACCTCTCGGCGCTGGCCGCGAAGGCCCACACCGGCCCGCTGACCGAGAAGACCGCCGCTGCGGGCACCCAGGTCGCCATCTGGCGCTTCTCCGACGAGGCGCAGGTGGAGGCGGTCGACCCGGCGGCCGAGAAGCTCGCCGACTATCTGGAGAAGAAAGCCGAGCGCCTTCCGGAGCCCAAGGCCTCGCTGACTCTCGACCCGCCGGCTGTCTCCGGTAGGTCGGGGGAGCGGCTCGGGCCGGTGACCGTGCGCACCGGTGCCACGGCCGTCAGCGTCGCCCCGGCGGCCGTAACCTCCGGGGTCAGGGTCGTCGACAGGGCCGGCAAGCCGGTCAGCAGCGCCGTCAACGGCAGCCGGCTCTACTTCGACGTCCCCGCCGGCACCCCGGACGGCACCACCTCGCTGACCGTGCAGGCGTCCACCGAGGTGCCGGTCGGCCGCGCGTTCGCCAGCGAGAGCAAGAGCCAGACCCAGATCCTGGCCGGGTCCAGCAGGTCAAACGTGTCGGCGACCGCCACCGCGAGCTGGGCGCGGAAGGGGCCCATCCCGGCCCTGTCCGCCGCGGAGAACTGCGCCAAGAGCGGCGTCGACGTGACCGCGCGGAACGCGGGCGACGAGCCGTTCACCTTCGAGTTGGCGGGCGTCGAGCACACCGTCGCCGCGGGGAAGTCCGAGACCATCACCGTCCCGGTGCGGGAGGACCAGGAGTACGCGTTCACGATCAGCGGCCCCGACGGTTTCGAGCGCACCTTCTCCGGGGTGCTGGACTGCAGGACCGCGAGCACGGGCGGCGGGTCCACCGGGGCCGGCACGGGGGGCTCCGGCGGTGACGCGCCCGCCAACGAGCCGGCCCCGGCCTCGGTCGGCGGCGCCTCCGGCGGTGACATCCCGGACGACGGCGATCTCGCCGAGACCGGCTCCCACAGCGACACTCCGCTGATCGTGGGCCTCGCCATCGCCTTCGTCGCGGCCGGCGCCGGCATGGTCTTCCTCCTCCGCCGGAAGGGGTCGCCCGAGGGGGAGTGATGGTCGGGGAGTGACAGGAGCCACCGCGCGAGGAGAGTGATCGAGCCGGAGCGTAGTCGTCGGGTGACCGTCCGAAGCGCGACGGGTCTCGACGGGTGCTGCGCTCCGGGGCCGTGCCGCTCCGCGCCGGTCTGTGGTTTTCGCCGTGGCCTTGTCGTACGGCAAGATGGGGTGTTTCTTGCGAATCAGGGGAGCGAAACGGCCCCTGACCTGCGGAGGAGCCGCCAATCAGGGGCCGCTGTGGGGCCGTGGGCCGTCTGTGGGCCGTCAGGCCGCCTCAGGGACACCCTGAGCGCGACCGAAGACGGCAGACACAGCCGCGCGTGTCCGCTGCTCGCTGCTCGGCATCAGGTGGGTGTAGATCCGCAGCGTGAACCCCGGGTCCGAGTGACCGAGGTACACACTCAGGGCCTTGATGCTCTCGCCACCGTCCAGGAGCACGGAGGCGTAGAAGTGCCGGAGGGCATGCATGCCGTCGTCCGGTGCGGCAGCGTACCGCTTGCCCGGCTCCCGGGGCGGGATGACGCCAGCGGAGGCCAGGGCGGGCTTCCACACGTGGTCGTCGAAGTAGCTCCGCCAGATGGCATGGCCCACAGCGCTCGTGAAGACGAGCTGACGGGCCACCAGCGGCCCGTCAGGAGTATTCCAGGGCAACTTGACCTCGACCGGGGGAAAGCGGTCCACGTGGGCGTGCAGGGCCGCAGCGGTCACCGGACTCAGAGGAACGTCACGGAGCTTGCCCCGCTTCGGGGGAGCGAAGACGAGCGTGCCGCCCACGCGCTTGACCTGCTGCCGCACGTAGAGCCACCCGGCGGCGAAGTCGATGTTCTCCTGGTCTAGGCCGAAGATCTCCCCCTGACGCAGGCCGCAGCCCCCGCCGGCATCCACGGTGGCGGCGTAGCGGTCGGGCAGCCCGGCCTGGACGGCGAACACGCGCTTCTCGGGCCACGGCTGAACCAGGCGCGGGTCCGGCTCCGGAGCCTTGACCGACTGGGCGTGGCAGGGATTCGACCGGATTACCCCGTCGTCCACCGCCGCGTTGAACAGGGACGACACCGAGTCGTAGATGGCCCGCCGGTACGTCGCGTTGGGGAGCGACGTCTTGAGCTTGCTCAGCCAGGCGCGTACGTGCTCCGGCTTGAACGACCCCATGGGGCGGGCACCCAGATGCGGGATGGCGTGGAGGCGGATCCGCCTCTTCACTGCCTCCTGACTGACCACGTCGGTCGTCAGGCCGCCAAGCCACTTCTCGGCGTATTCCCGGAAGGTGATCCGCCCGGCCTTCGGGTCGAAGAACTGCCCCGAGTCCATGTCGGCCTTGATCCGAGTCAGCCACTTCTCGGCCCGGCCCTTCTCGCGGTCCGGGAAGCTCTGCGACTGCTCGGTGCCGTCGGGGCCGACGTACCGGGCCCGGTATCGCATGCCGGTGCCGTGGCGGTCGGTCTTGACCCGGCGGGGCTTGCCGTCGGGGCCGACCTCGGTCTTGTACCAGCGGTCCTGGATGTGGCCAGCCATAGGGCTGTGGGTCCTTTCTGTCGCAAGGGAAGGCCCGTGCCGCCCTGGTGAGGGACGGCACGGGCCAGCGAGGGATGGTCAGGCGGCGGTGTCGAGCTCGCTCTGCTGGGTGACCCAGGCATGGACGGCGACGGGGTCGTAGCGGACGTAGCGGCCGGCGCGAAATCCGGGCGGGCCGATGCGCTTCTTGCGCCAGTGGTAGACGGTCTCCAGCGGGACGCCGAAGAGCACGGCGATGTCGTCGGGGGTGAGGTAGCGGTCGGGCAGGCCGCTGCGGAGGGCGGCGCGTGGGTCGGGTTGAGCGGAAGGGGTTCGGCTCATGGGGTCCTCGGAGTCGAGTCGTGTTGCGTTCGGGGCTTCTCGCGGCGCGCGCCTGTCCGAGGTGCGGATTTCTGCGTCATTGCGTCATCAGCGTCATTCGCGCCTCTGACCTGGGGTTTTGTGTGACGCAGTGGCTGGGGTGTGCGTCATCGCAGCGTCATGGGCTGCGTCATGGGATGACGCAGATGACGCAGGATGACGCAGGCGCCGTCGCCTGCGTCATGGCTGTAGCCGCAGGTCAGGTGCCGTATTTCGGCCTGCATGACGCAGATGACGCAGCGTCTTCCCTCTTAGGACAAAGAGGAGGGGTGTCTGTTGTAGTGCGGTGCCCCTCAGAGCGTGAAGAAGGAGCCGCTTCGCGGCGCGTCCTTGGGGCGGCGTTCCGCCGAACAGCAAGAGGAGCACGCCCGGCCGGGGTGCTCTTCTTGCTTGTCCGGGCGAGCGCGGATCGCGGGTCAGAACATCGGTTTGTGCTGGTGTGGGGGCGCCGTGGCCGGGCGGGTCATTTCGAGATAGCGGCCCTCGCTGGTGCGGCCGGTGTCGATAAGGACACCGCGGGCGGCAAGGGTCGGCTGGAGGCGCTTGAGCCGGTCGGAGAGGACTTTGCCCGTGGTCGGCCAGCCCTTGGGCAGGGGGCGCGGTTCGTCGCCGCTGTAGAGGCGACTGAGGCAGTGCAGCCACTCGGTGGACGTCATCCGCTGCGCCGCACCGGGCTCGATGGTGTCGGCGTGTCTGAGGACGGTCTGGGCGAGGAGATCGCCCTCGATCACGTCGTCGTTCAGGTCGTCCAGGCTGGCCCGGTAGGCGGCGAGTGCCCCGAGGCCTGTCGCTGCGTCGAGCTGCGCGCACAGGTGCGCGAAGTCTGCCATCCGCAGATCGGTGGGGGTCTCCGCCTCAACGGCTCGGACCTTGACCGTCAGGTCCAGGAGCGAGCCGAGAACGACGGGCAGAACCTCCGCGTAGTCCGCCCACAGTTCGGCCTCGGTGCGCCGGACGCGGGGCCGCTCCAACCGCAGCGGCAGGAGCCGCTCGGCGAGGTCGGGCCGGATGACGCCCACGTCGATGCCGGTCAGGAGCAGGGGGCGGCGGTAGCCGACGCGGAACACGTCCCCGTCGGTGAACAGCGCGCGCTTGACGCTCTCGGCGCCGGTGACGATGCAGCACATGGCGTCGGACAGGTCCGGGGTCATGTGGGAGAGGTTGTCCAGGGCGGTGACCCATCCGGCCGCCACCGCCGCGATCAGGTTCTCTTCATCCTTCGGCGCCCGGCGCAGGTCACCGCTCATACCCTCGATGATCCGCACGAGCATGCGCCCGCCGGTCGACTTGCCCGCACCCTGCGGCCCGGTGAGGAACGGCGCGGGGACGGGCACGGACGGTCCGAGGCAGCCGATGAGCCAGGCGATGGCCAGGCATTCGGTCTCGGCGTTGGCGAAGTTGCACAGCCTGAGTAGGAGGTCGATGCCCTTGCCGTCGGTGTCCTTGGCCGGCACGGGCAGTTCGCCGGTGAGCTGGGTGCGCCGCCAGCACACCTCCCGCGGGTCCGGGATGGCGATGTCCCAGCCGGTGGGGTGGATGCGGACGGACTGTCCGTCGTTGCGTCCCAGGTCCAGCCACGTCGCTCCGTCGTACCCGGGGGCGACGCGGATGCTCACAGGCTGCACGTCCTCCGTCAGCGCGAGTGCTTCGATCAAGTCCAACGCCTCTTTGAGCGCGGTCCCGTTGAACACGCCGACCCCGTCCTTGAACAGGCCGACCATGAGTTCCTGGCGGTGGCTGCCCGTCGTGCCCTGGGAGCGGATCGGACGGGCCACGGGGTGGCCGTTCTTCTGCGCGTACACGGTCCCGTCAGCGGTACGGAAGTACCGGAAGTGCGCATGCGCGTAGTTGGCGATGACCTCGCGGGCAGGGTTCTTCTCGTCGTCGGGCATGGTCACAGTCCCAGCCTGGTGCGGGCGTTGGTCCACGCGTCGGTGCAGTGCCGGGCGGATTCGCCCTTGGCCTGCGCTGCGGTGAACAGGCGCGCAATGTGGGTGTCGGTGAGGCAGCCGCACCGGCCGTGGACGGACAGCACGGCGAGGAAGGTGCGGTAAACGGTGGCGTGGATCGCGCTGCGGGCCTCGGTGATGCGCTGCTCCGCCATGGCGATGCCACGTTCCAGGTAGACGGGAGTGCGGTGGCGGCATTCCCCGCCCCCGACCGGCGCGGGCACGGTGACGGCAGGCTGTGCCGGCCGGACTGTGGGGGGTTCCTTCACGGCCAGTGCGCGTACGACCGTCGGCAACGCCGTCATGGAGCCGGTGCCGGGCCCGAGCCACCGTGCGTAGGCCATCGTGGACTTGATGTCGACGCCGTCACGCACGGCGTTCACGGACCGCATGGTGCCTTGATAGACCCAGTGTTCGCCCCGCGTGGTGACCACAGTCCGGGTCGGGGGCAGGGACTGCCTGGCCCAGGTGACGGCCTTCGTGTCGTCCAGGTCCACGACGGTGAGTCCGGCGCCGCCGGGGTGGTAGGCCACCGCCGCCGCCTCGCGCCACGCCCCCGCCCACTCCCGAGATCGGATAACGGTGGGGTCGCTGGTGGCGGCGGCCCATGCGTGGCACGGGCGGGGGCAGGTGCACGGTCCGGCGTGCCTCATGTTCGGCCGGCCGCCGCACGCGAGGTCGGTGCAGTCGGGGCAGTTACCGAACGGGACCTTGCCGGCCCGCAACGGCAGGACCGGCACCCGTAGGACGGCGAGTCCGAGCGCGGTGTTCAGGTGGCCGGTCACGCGGGCCACTCGCCGGATGGTGGTCGGTTGGGTCATGCTGGAGACCTCCACAGGTCTTGTCGAGACAGGTGGACAAGGGGCGGCCCGAGACTTTGGCGAGACGCGGGCCGCCCTAGCCATCACTGGATGGGCGGTTGTTGATGAGCTGAGTGGGCGCGCGGCGCAGACGTCGGGCGAGCCTGGACACAGGAGGGAGTCCGATATGCCGGAGCTGGCGAAAGTGAGTAAAAACCGGCCCAGCCTCGCGTAAACTCCCAGGTCAGCAACTGTGGTCCCCGCGCACGCGGGGGTGTTCCCGCCTCCGGTGCGGGCACCGGGTCCCGATCGGAGTGGTCCCCGCGCACGCGGGGGTGTTCCCCGACCGATGCCGCGCTGCAGGAGTGGGAGAACGTGGTCCCCGCGCACGCGGGGGTGTTCCCCAGGCCACCAGGAACGGCATGCCGGGGCAGTCGTGGTCCCCGCGCACGCGGGGGTGTTCCCTCAGCTGGGGCGAGTGCGGGCCGATGGCCGCTGTGGTCCCCGCGCACGCGGGGGTGTTCCTAAGGAGAGCGGGCAGAGCGCTGGCACGATCGTGTGGTCCCCGCGCACGCGGGGGTGTTCCCGCCTTGAGGTTTTCGGGCGTCCGCATCTGCCGGTGGTCCCCGCGCACGCGGGGGTGGCGCGGCGGCCCGAGGCTTTGGCGAGCTGCGGGCTGCCTAGCCGTTGTTAGAAGGGCGGTTCGTCGCTGTAGCCCGCGTTGGCGCGGCGGAGCCGGCGGGGCAGGCGCGGGAGGGGGAGTAGGGTCCAGCGGCGGTGTTCGTCCCAGCAGGGGCAGGGCTCCCAGTCGGTGCCGGCGTACTCGCCGGTCTTGTAGTCGCCGTAGCCGTACGCGGTCCCGCCGTCGCCGTCGCAGGTACGGCAGGCGGGGCGGGGCGTGTCGGTCAGGACGAGCGCGGCGCGGGGCCAGTTGACGCGCCGGATGCGCAGTCGAGCCATGGTTGAACCTCCAAGAGCGATCACTGTGCGTTCAGGGAGGGAGGCAAGGAGGGGCCCGTCGGGCCGTGTTCTCGGGGGTTTCCGCAGGTCCGGGGCGAGTGCCTCCCTGCCTCCCTGAAGGGGTATTTGCGCTGTTCAGGTCAGGGAGGTGGGGTGAGGGAGGCGGTGAGGGAGAACTCCCTGCCTCCCTCACCGCCTCCCTTCACTCAGGGTCACAATCTTCGGTGTCGCCGCGGCGGGAGAGAGCGGCGTGGACGAGGTCCGTGCTGGCGACCATGACTCCGCTGGACTTGTACGGGGCTGCCCCGGCGTCCTCCAGGACTTCCTTCAGGTCCTGCGCGGTCCAGGTGCGGTAGACGCGCGGGTTGCGCTCAGCCAGCCGCTGCCTGATCTCTTCGGTGCGCATCCGCTTGGTCTCGCCGAGCACGCTGGCGATGTCGGCGAGGTTGTCGACGTCTTCCTCCTCGCCGGTGGCGATGGTGGTGCGGGTGGTGACACCGGAGCGCCGGGCTTTGATCCGCTCGGCGATGTCGTCGGCGTCGTCGTCGTTGATGTAGTGGGTGCGGATGGTGATGGCGGGTTGTCCGGGGGCGAGTTTGACGCCGTCGCCGGCGACGACGACGGTGCCCTTGTCCAGGCCCTGGCGGAGCTTGTGGGGCGCGGCGCCGGCATCGATGGCGGCATCGCCGAGGGCCATGCGGGCCTGGGACTCGGTGCCCAGGACCAGGGAGGCGCGGATGTGGTTGCCTTCGCGGGAGCGTTTGGGCAGGTTCTCGTTGGTGGGGTCCTGGGTGCCTTCCCAGACGGTGACGTTGACTGCCCGGCCCTGGTCGTGGATGGCCTTGACGGCCTGGAAGTAGCGGCTGGTGGCCTTGGACCCGCCGTAGGGCCGCTTGTCTTCGCCGATGGCGCCGGAGCCGTAGGCGACCTGGGCTTCGTCGCAGATCAGGACCAGCGGTGGGAAGACGCTGCCCTTCGGGGCGAGGAGGCGGCGGTTCATCTCCTCCACGCCGTCTTCCATCATCTCGGTGGCGTCGGCGACGTGGTCGTCGGTGGGGCCCTGGATGAGGACGGTGGCGATGCCGTCCGTGCACTGCCAGTCGCCCACACCCTTGAGGTCCGCGATGCGGAACTCGACCGCGATGTCGTGGGCCAGCCACAGCGCCAGTGCCCGCAGCGAGGCGGTTTTGCCTTGGTTGGACAGGCCCGTGATGAGCATGTGGCGTTGGTAGAGGCTGATCAGCGCCACGTCTCCACGCAGGTCCACACCCCAAGGTGCCCGGCCGGTTTTGTAGTCGGCGCTGGCCTCGGGGTCGGTGACCAGCGGGGAGGGTCCGATGGGCTCGTCCAGGGCGCCGGAATCGGCGATCCAGGCCCTCACGGTGCGGGCGGCCGGCGCCACCGACAGGTGCACCTCATGCTCATGCCGCCCCAGGTTCTCCGCCAACTTGCGGCGCCGGGCCAGCACCTCTTCCGTGCTGCACCCGCTGGGCAACAGGATGTCGACCTCAACGCCGCAGCCGGCGAGCACGATCGGGGAGAGCATGGAGGCACCAGCGTCGCCCATCTCCTTGATGGCGGTGCGCAGGGCCGGGATGCCCAGGTCCCGCAGGGACTTGACCACGATCGACGGCGTGATCGGCTCCCCGTCACTGTCGCGCTGCCCGGCAGGCATAGCCCACTGTGGTGCGGCTTTCTGTTTGGCGCCGACCGCCCACAACCCCGCCAGCGCCAGCCACGGCCCCACCGCGACCGCTGGCCCCCAGACCACGGAGACGATGAAGACGAGCCAGCGGATCGTCTCGATCGTGGCCACCAGCGGCACGATGACTTCGGCGGGGGCGCCGTCGGCTATCGCCATCACCGTGCCCAGCGCCAGCAGGCCCCCCAGCCCCGTCCCGGCGCCGACCAGGGCACCCTTGGCGACGCGCTGCGGTGCGGTCAGCAGGTCCATGCGGCGCTGATGCCGCGCCGCGCGGAACTGGCGCCCGCGCTCCTCCCATTCGGCCGCCTGCTCGATCTGACCGGCAGCCTCGGCGGCCCGCATCATCCGCTCGTAGCGGGCGGCGGTCCGGCCGTCCCAAGTGCGCTTGGCGACGATCCGGGCACCGGAGACGGTGTAAAGGGTGTGCCGGGCGGCAAGGCGGCCCGCCGCGCGGGTGCGTTCGTGTGTGGCCACCACACGCACCGTCCGTGCACCCCGCGCCCACACAGGGACGGCCGGGGCCGGCGGGGCAGGGTCCGTGTCGCCCTCGGGGGCCGCGGCGGGGGTCTCCTTGGTCAGCCTGAGCGGGGCGGTGGTGTCGCGGGGGCGGTGGTCATCGAGGTGGTGAACGGTTCCCATGCCGGAGACCTCCGGCGCGGGGTCGGTCATGATGGTGGTCTCCTGTCTCGCTGATAGGCGAACGGGTAGGCCCAGGGCGGCCGGGTTCCTTGGCCGGGATGGCGGCCGCCCCGGGGCGAAGTCACTTGCTGTTCTTGGCGGCGCGCTCCTCGCGCTTGCGGGCGCCGTCGATGATCCGGTCGACCTTGCGCTCCAAGTCGGCCTGGAAGACGTTCTCGTCGCCGGCGATGCCGCGCTTGGCCATCCGGGCGACGTACCAGGCCACCCGCGCCTTTTCGCCGGCGGTCAGCTTGGGCTCGGGCTGTGCCATCGGGTTCCCCTCCCTGGGCCGGTCTGTCCGGCTCCCCCTCACCGCCCGGGGTGCAGGGTCGGGCGGATCAGGCAGCCGTCAGGCCGCGGCCGGGCGAGGGATGGCGCGGCAGCGTTCGGCGTGTTCCTGGGCCCACGCGGTGGCCCGGGTCAGGCTGGGCGTGGAGATCCCGGTCGCGCCGGGCGGGCATCCGGTGCACTCGGCGCGGTGCCCATTGGCATTCGACTCGGGCGCAGGCTGCACGTCGATGGTGGCGCCGGCGAGGTTGAGGTATCGGGCGATGACGCCCGTGGGCCAGTTGGTCTGGGCGGTCATGGAGTCGGCTTCCTTCCCTGCGGGTGGCCGGGCTGTCCGGCCACCGCACCCCACGCCCGTGACGGCACGTGGAGCACTGTGGCCGGACGCTCAGCCACGCCGCCGGGCTTTGGCGACTGCCTTGGTCGCGGCTTGCCCGTCGGCGCCGGCGACGGAGCGGACCACGCTGACGACGGCCGAGCAGACGAGGGCGACGACCAGGGCGGCGATGGCGAGGCTGATCGCGACCGAGGTAAGCGTGGCGACCAGCAGCGGGCCGAAGTACACGCCCGCCGCCACCGCACCGCCGCCGGCCCCGGCGCCGAGGGCGACGCGTTGGGTAGTGCGGTCCGGCGGAGCCTGATGCACGTGGATCACCTGCGGCACCGGCGTCTGCGCCTGCGCCGGGAGGATGGGAAGGCGGTCGGTGTAGGCCCAGGTGCCGTCCGGGAGCTGGACGACCGCGGGCGGGGTGGGCTGCGGGGCCGGAAGGTTCGTCATAGGAGTTCCCCCTCCTTGGGCGGGGTCGAGATGGTCACTGGTCATGCGGCGCGCTGCTGGTCGGGGTAGGCGCGGCGGGCGCCGGTGGGGTCGTAGCACCGGCCGAAGGCGGGGGACATCATGCGGCCACGCGCTTCCATGCGGCCCGTAGGCGGACTTCGGATGCGGAGTGGCCTGCCGCGCGGAACCGGGCGGACATCTCGCGGTAGGACAGGGCGGGCGTCTCGCTGTGCCGGATCTCGTCGACCAGCGCGTCAAGCGCCTCATCCGTGAGCGCGGGCCCTGTCTCCAGCGCGGGAACGGGCTCAGTGGGGCCCCACACGGGGAGTTCCCATGAGGGTGTGACGCCGGGTGTGACGCGGGTCGTCACGCTGGTCAGGGCCCTGCCGGTGTCCTCGCCCCGCCGCGCCGTCTCCAGCGTCGACCATGCTTCGGCCAGGGTGTCAGCGGTCTTGGCCTGGACGCGTGCGACGCGGGCCCCGGCCTGCGTCACGGCCGTCAGCCGGGTCTCCTCGGTGGCAGCTTCCGCCCGCAGCCGGGCGCGGGCAACGGCCGCTTCGTCACGGGCCTCTTGCTGGATTCCCCGGATCGCACCGAGCGCGGCCGGGGTGAGGGCGGTGCGCTCCCACAGACTGTGGACCAGCCACATTGCCTTAGCCGCGAGGGGCAGCCAGGCCACGGCCAGCCACGCGCCCGGCGACTCTTCGGCGGTCAGCGCGTGGGCGATGAGGACGCCAGTGGCGACCAGGCCGAAGAACCAGCCGACGCCCGTCACGGTGCGGTTGTGGTCGCCCTGCGCGGCGAGTCGGCGTTCATAGGCGAGCGTGGCAAGCCATCCACCGTCGATGCCGAGACCGACGACCAGCGCGACCGGCCACGGCACCGCCGTGCCCAGCCACACCAGGACCACGGCCAGAGTGAGGACCATGGACACCGCCGTCATCGCCACGGCGGGAAGAACGGTCTTGGCGCTCACGCCGTACCTCCCTTGCGGCCGTTCTCCGCGCGGCTGCGCTGGCTCGGCTGAGTACGCGGGGCGCCCTCGTACCAGACGAACGGCGGGATGTCGTCCGCGGCGATGAAGACACGGATGGCGGCGCCCGCCGGGGCGTCGGGCAGGGCGTAGACGCTGCCACGCTCCAACGACGCCAGCAGCCGGGCCCCGTGGTGCTCGCAGCCGTCCGCCCCATCGTTGTAGGCGTCCAGCACGGTCACGACGGCCGGGCCGTCGCACGGGGTCGGGTCGTCGGGGTGAGCGGCTGGGCAACGGACGGTGCCGGTCACGCCACACCCCCCGACCACAGTCAGTTCGTCGACGAAGGGGCGGCTGCGCCGGTTGCAGCCCATGTCACCCTCGACCGCGTCCCACCACACGCCGACGTACTCACGACCGTGATTCGGGTGGTCAGTGTTGGTGACGCGGCCGATGTCGCCCCCGTTGACGGTCCCCATGCGCCCCTCGGCGCACATGACGCGGGTCCCCTTCGGGAGGTCGGCGGCGGTGCGGGGGGTGATCGACCCCATAGCCGTGCCCTGGCCCCGGACTTTCGCCAGCAGGGCAGAGCCCTTCTCCGTCAGC
Source organism: Streptomyces sp. LX-29 (assembly GCF_029541745.1). Lineage (NCBI taxonomy): Bacteria > Bacillati > Actinomycetota > Actinomycetes > Kitasatosporales > Streptomycetaceae > Streptomyces > Streptomyces sp. LX-29. The sequence continues at coordinate 5,381,412 of NZ_CP089746.1, forward strand.
GTGCTCTCGACGGGGTGGATCAGACCCCGGGCGACCAGGGCGCGCTCCGTGCGGACACCGCACGCCACCACTTGGCCTTCCTCGCCCGTGTAGAGGGCACGAAGCATGGGCGCGCTCAGCTTGTGAGCCCTGATGATCTCGGCGGCGGGTGCGGCCCTCACGCGGCACCCCCGGGAACGCTCGCACCGGCCGTCTGGTTGATCACGGCGACGCGCGCGGCCAGCACCCGCCGCCGCGCCCGCCGCAGCCGCCGCTCGTCCAGCTCCGACAACGGCCGGTCCAGCGTCATGATCTGCACGTCCAACAACTCGACCTCCGCCCGGATGACGGGCATCTCGCGGTCGATCGCGTCCAGCTCCGCGGCCGACGGCTCGCGGTCGAACGGCACGGCCGTAACGGCCGCCTGAAGTGCAGCGATGGGCTTCATTGGGTGTGTTCCTTCCAGACAGGAACGGCCCGAACCGAACCCCCGGTGTTCCCGCACCGGGGGTTCTCGCCGTTAGAACCAGTACTTCCGGCTCCCCTCGGCCCCGCCCGTACCGCAACCCGCGAGGGGCCCGGACGGGCGGAGGAGGCAACCGGCCGCAGCCGGACGGCTGCGGAATCGGGTGGTGCAACGGAACTGGCGATCTTTGCCCTTGTCTCACCGCGCGTGGGCGAGTCCCTTCGCCACCCGAGGGCGGCGGGGAGAAAGGTGCGTGCTGCTCGCGCGGCAGGGCCTGCGGCTTGTCGCAGATGCCTGCTGTTTCGGACGCTCTCTGTTGAGTTCTCAAGGAACGGACGCTTCCTTCGGGGCCGCCATCACGCGCTGCCCTCCGGGCGTACCGAGCAGACCGAGACGAACCCCTGCGGGCCCATCTGGTGCGCACCAGAAGAATGGCATCTGGTGCGCACCAGATGCAACCCCTTCGTGCTGGGTGTCCGCGCCGGCGCTGCCTGGCGTGACTTCAGGAAACGGCGAAAGAGTGGGTCGCCGGTAGCCAACTGGGGTTAACCTCAGATGGGTTAACCCCCTCTCACCTGCGGCTATTTGATTGCCCGCCAGGCGGACTCCCCGGAGGCGATGCACGTGAGCAAAGGTTTGCGGTCTGCACGTACGGCGCGCGGGTGGTCGCAGGACCGGCTGATCTTCGAGATGGAGCGGTACGCGCAGAAGCGCCTGATGGACATCGCGTCCAGTGCGAGCCTCAAGACCTATGTCTCGGAATGGGAGAACGGGAAGCGGCCCATCGGCGAGCGGTATGCCGCGATCCTCCGCCCGCTTCTTGGCGTCACAGATGTCGAACTGCGTGGTGAGCCGGAGAAGTCGATGCCGCAACAGGCGGACGGCTACGACGACCTGTTGAGCCGCATCGATGCCGCCCAAAGTGTCAGCGACTCGATGGTGCAGACGTTCCTTGATCAGACGGAGCTACTGCGCACGATGGACAGGCAGATGGGTGCTGCGAGCCTTGTCGACCAGATGACCGGGCATCTGGCGTCGATGGAGGATGCGCTGACGTTCGCCGTTCTCCCCGGGGCGCGCCGGCCGATTGCTACGGCCCTGGCAGGAGCGTCCACGCTCGCCGCGTGGCAGGCGCTTGATGCCGGCTTCGTGGAGCGGGCGTGGCGACACTACGAACTCGCGAAGCGGGCGGCCCAGGAGGCAGACGCGCCGCTGTACCTCGCACACGCGATGGGGGAGCAGGCGTACGTGCTCCGCGATGCCGGGCGCCCGGAGATGGCTGTGGAGCTGGTCCGCGATGCGCAGCGCACGCACGCAGAGCGGCATTCACCCCGGCTCAAGGCATGGCTGAGCGCTGCCGAGGCGGAACTGTGCGCCGCGGCGGGCTGGAGCGACGACGCGTGGCGTGCCCTGGAGCGGGCCGCCGGCGTGCTGCCTGGCGGCGATGAGACGCGAGACGCCGACATGCTGAGCATCTTCCTCAACGAGGGGCATCTGACCCGCTGGCGCGGCAACGTGCTGGCGATGCTCGGCGACGGCGCGGCGATGGACGAGCTGTACTCGGCCCTGCGCACTGCTGACAGCTCGTTCGTGCGGGCGCGATCCGGTCTCCACAGCGACCTTGCCGAGGCGCACCTTGCCCGCGGCGAGCTGGACGATGCGCGCACACACCTCCAGCAGGCTCGACTGCTGGCGAACCGCACGGGGTCCGTGCGGTATCGCCGTCGGGTTGAGTTGCTTACCGGGAGGTTGTAGGGCGCGACGCGAGGAGGTGTAGCAGGGCAACGAGCGTTCCCGACCCCATCAGCTTGCCTTCCCCCATGAGAGCGGGAATCTCGGCCAGGGGGATCCAGGCAACGTGACCCGCTTCCTCGGCGTCACTCGGTTCCCCGACCTTCGTGGCTCCGTGGGCCACGAAGATCTCATGGGGTGAGTCGACCATGCCGATCATGGGCTGATAGGTGACGACGTGCTCCACCTTGGCCGGCCGCCAGCCGGTCTCCTCTTCCGTCTCGCGCGCGGCAGTCAGCGCTGCGTCTTCTCCGGCGTCCACGATCCCGCCGGGGAGCTCCCAGCCCCACCGCTGCGGGACGAACCGGTAGCGCCACAGCATGAGGACTCGGTCTTGGTCGTCCACCACGGCAGTGATGGCCACGTGATGCAGTCGGACTACGTGGTGCTCGAAGCGCTCGACTCCCGGCGGTTCCACGTCCACAAGATCGAGGTTGACCCAGCGGTTCTCGTAGAGGCGTCGGCTGCCATGGATCTGCCAGGGCTCCAGATCGTCCGGCGCTGGGACGCTCACCGCGCCGGCGACGCGGTACCGGCTGCGGTCGTGCGCCGTGATGAGGCGCTCGTTCGTGAGACGTGCAAGTACCTGCCGAAGCGCCGTGCGGCCGATCTCAAGCTCGGCGCTCAGCGCGCGCTCGGACGGCAGCTTGTCGCCGGGCGCGTAGTGGCCCGACTCGATCCTGGACCGGATCGTCTCGTAGACCCTCTGCGTCTTGGGTCCCATCCTCGGCGCACACTCCCGGATCGTCGGCTGGTGCTGGCCAGCGTATCGAGGGAGTAGAGCGGATGACTCAGCCATTCGAATCTCTCATCCTTGCCCCCGCCCACACCCTGGGGTGCGGGCGGGGCGCACGTATCAGGGATCTTCCTCTGGGGTGCCTGAGCTGCGGGGCCCTCATTCCCGACGGGGCCGTCTCTGGGCCGTGACAGGGCCGCCACTGGTCACCAATGACCACCGAAGATCACCTGATCGGCCCGGAGGAACCCCGGCTGCGGCCCAGGTGACGGCCTTCCCCCCTACTCGTTTCCATCTGAGGGTGGACGTCAGGCAAGATGGGGTGTATCTGCCCGCACACGGCGGAGCCCACGCGGCGGAGCCGCATTTCGACACCTATAGATTGCCGGACGGTTTCTCTTGGCTGAGTACATCTACACCATGCGCAAGACGCGCAAGGCGCACGGTGACAAGGTGATCCTCGACGACGTGACGTTGAGCTTCCTGCCCGGCGCCAAGATCGGTGTCGTGGGCCCCAACGGCGCCGGTAAGTCCACGGTCCTCAAGATCATGGCCGGCATCGAGCAGCCGTCCAACGGCGACGCGTTCCTGTCGCCCGGCTACAGCGTCGGCATCCTGCTCCAGGAGCCGCCGCTGGACGAGTCGAAGACCGTGCTGGAGAACGTCCAGGATGGTGTCGCCGAGGTCAAGGGCAAGCTCGACCGGTTCAACGAGATCGCCGAGCTGATGGCGACCGACTACTCGGACGCGCTGCTGGAGGAGATGGGCAAGCTCCAGGAGGACCTCGACCACTCCAACGCCTGGGACCTGGACGCCCAGCTGGAGCAGGCCATGGACGCCCTGGGCTGCCCGCCCGGCGACTGGCCGGTCACCAACCTCTCCGGTGGTGAGAAGCGTCGGGTCGCGCTCTGCAAGCTGCTGCTGGAGGCCCCCGACCTGCTGCTGCTCGACGAGCCCACCAACCACCTCGACGCCGAGTCGGTGCAGTGGCTGGAGCAGCACCTCGCCAAGTACGCGGGCACCGTCGTCGCCATCACCCACGACCGGTACTTCCTGGACAACGTCGCGGGCTGGATCCTGGAGCTCGACCGCGGCCGCGCCATCGGCTACGAGGGCAACTACTCCACCTACCTGGAGACCAAGCAGGCCCGCCTGAAGGTCGAGGGGCAGAAGGACGCCAAGCGCGCCAAGCGGCTCAAGGAAGAGCTGGAGTGGGTGCGCTCCAACGCCAAGGGGCGGCAGGCCAAGTCGAAGGCGCGTCTGGCCCGTTACGAGGAGATGGCCGCCGAGGCCGAGAAGACCCGGAAGCTGGACTTCGAGGAGATCCAGATCCCGCCGGGCCCGCGTCTGGGCAACGTCGTGGTCGAGGTGAACAACCTCTCCAAGGCGTTCGGCGAGAAGGTCCTCATCGACGACCTGTCCTTCACCCTGCCGCGCAACGGCATCGTCGGCGTCATCGGCCCGAACGGCGCCGGCAAGACCACCCTGTTCAAGATGCTGCAGGGCCTGGAGAAGCCGGACTCCGGCGACATCAAGGTCGGCGAGACCGTCAAGATCTCCTACGTCGACCAGAGCCGCGCCAACATCGACGCCAAGAAGACGCTGTGGGAGGTCGTCTCCGACGGCCTGGACTACATCAACGTCGGCCAGGTCGAGATGCCCTCGCGCGCCTACGTCTCCGCGTTCGGCTTCAAGGGCCCGGACCAGCAGAAGCCGGCCGGCGTGCTCTCCGGTGGCGAGCGCAACCGCCTCAACCTCGCGCTCACCCTCAAGCAGGGCGGCAACCTGCTGCTCCTCGACGAGCCGACCAACGACCTCGACGTCGAGACGCTCTCCTCGCTGGAGAACGCGCTGCTGGAGTTCCCGGGCTGCGCCGTGGTCGTCTCCCACGACCGCTGGTTCCTGGACCGCGTGGCCACCCACATCCTCGCCTATGAGGGCGAGTCCAAGTGGTTCTGGTTCGAGGGCAACTTCGAGTCCTACGAGAAGAACAAGATCGAGCGGCTCGGCCCGGACGCGGCGCGTCCGCACCGTGCCACCTACAAGAAGCTCACCCGGGGCTGAGCGTGGCCCGACACCTCTACTCCTGCCCGCTGCGCTGGTCGGACATGGATGCGTTCGGCCATGTCAACAACGCGGTGTTCATCCGCTACCTGGAGGAGGCGCGCGTCGACTTCATCTGGCGGCTGGCGCCGAACGACGGCAGCGGCGCCTTCACCGGCGGCATCGTGGTGGCCCGGCACGAGATCGACTACCTGAAGCCGTTGGTCCACCGGCACACGCCGGTGACCATCGAGCTGTGGGTGACGAAGATCAGGGCCGCCCAGCTGGCCGTCGCCTACGAGATCAAGGACGAGGAGGCCGTCTACGCGCGCGCCACCACGCTCCTGGTCCCGTATGACCTGGAGGCGGGCCGGCCCCGCCGGCTCATGGAGCAGGAGCGGCTCTTCCTGGAGCGCTACCTGGAGGAGGAGCCCGGGCGGGGCACAAGCGCCCGGGACCGCCGGAACGGGCAGGCGCCGGCCGCGCGGGACGGCCGGGACGCCCAGTCCGGGAAGCCGGAGGAGGCCGTCGTCGCATGACGACGCGGCAGCTGCACTTCGCCGACGACAGGGAGGCGGCGGACCTCGCCGCCTTCCTGTCCCGGCTGCTCCACTACGACCGGGCCGCCGCGGTGCGGCTGCAGGCCGGCGGCGGCGTGCTCGCCGTCTTCGGCCGGCCGCCGTCCTTCGAGGTGCTCGCCATCCGCACGGCGCGGCTGGCCCAGCCCGCCACGGAGCAGCTGGACACCACCGTCTCCGCCGGGCAGTTCGCGGACGCCCTGGACGCCGCCCGCCCGTCGGGCGCGCCCGAGGGACCCGGGCCGCGCGGGCTGACCGTCGCCGTGCCGGACCCGGTCACGGGGCCGCCGTGGGCCGGGGTGCTCCCACCACGCGGTGGCTGGCAGCGGATGCCCGGCCTGCCGGGCACGGAGGCGATGCGCGGGGCGGTGGCCGCCGCCATCGCCGAGTTCCGTGCCCGCGACGAGGCGCTTCCCGAGGAGCGGCGCACGCGCGCGGAGCGCGACCGCATCGGCCGCCAGATCTGGTCCCGCACCCTCGGGGACACCGAACTGCCGCTGCGTGCCGTGCACGCGGCGCAGTCACTGGGCTTTCTGCGTCCGGGCCGCACCCCCCAGCGGCCGGCCGCCTCCGCGGCCACGGCCCTCGGCGACGCCGCTTCCGCGACGCGCGGCGCGGGGTCGACCGCCGTCGCCGACGAGCCGCTCGCCCTGCTGACCGCGGGCAGCTGGCTGCGGCTGCGCACCCCGTACGGTTCGATCGCGGTGCGCCGGGCCGGGCTGTCGGCCCTGCCGTTGTCCCCGGTCTGACGCCGGACGGAAGCCGGGCCGAGCCGGCCCCGCTGACCGACAGCGGGGTGTGACGGGCTCACCGCGACGGGCTTGCCGGCATCGACCGGTCAGGCGGCTCCCCGATGGGTGTCAGTCCGGGGTGTTGAGCATCGAGGCCGCGGCGTAGGTGAGGTAGTTCCACAGCTGCGTCTCGTGCTCGGGGGAGAGGTCGAGCTCGTCGACGGCCTCGCGCATGTGGCGCAGCCAGGCGTCGTGGGCGGCGCGGTCGACGGTGAAGGGGGCGTGGCGCATCCGCAGCCGCGGGTGTCCGCGGTTGTCACTGTAGGTGCGCGGCCCGCCCCAGTACTGCATCAGGAAGAGTGCGAGCCGCTCCTCGGCGGGCCCCAGGTCCTCCTCCGGGTACATCGGCCGCAGCAGCGGATCCTCCGCGACACCCTGGTAGAAGCGGTGCACCAAGCGCCGGAAGGTCTGCTCGCCGCCGACCTGCTCGTAGAAGGTCTGCTCCTGAAGCGTGCCGCGCGGGATCTCTTTCACCCTTCAATGCTCTCAGATGACCGGAGGAGGTCTGTAGACGTAGGTCACACGATGACCGCTTCCCGCCCCCACGCCCGGCGGGACGGTGCCGGCGCCTCGCGCGGTGGACGGCGCCCCGCGTGGTCGAGGGCATCTCGCGCGGTCGACGGCACCTCGCGCGTGTGACGCACCTCGCGCGGTTGACCTGCCCGCGCCGGGCGGCACCCCGTGCGGTTGACCGGCTCGCGCCCGGCGGCACCCCGCTGCGGACGCCGGCCTGCTGCCGATGCCCGCTCGCTGTCGACGTCGGTCCGCGCGGCGCGGGCGGCGGCCGGGAGGCGGCCGTCGCCCGCGCCCTGGTGTCGAGGGGCGGACCCGTACGGAACCGGGTCGACTCAGCCTCGGCGCACGGTGATCGTCGTCCAGGCGCCGACGTGCACCCGGTCGCCGTCCTGGAGCGGAACGGGGACGTACGGCTGAATCGGGTCCTCGGCGCCGTTGATGGTCGTGCCGTTGGTGGAGTTCTGGTCCACGACCGCCCAACTGCCGTCCGGCTGCTGGACGAAGACCGCGTGCTGGTGCGAGACGCCCGGGTCCTCCGGCGGGCGGGCCAGGTCGATGTCGGGCGACTCGCCGGTGCTGTGCCGGCGGCGGCCGATAGTGACCTGGTTGCCGGTGAGCTGGATGTGCTGGTCCGGGCTGTAGGCGGGAAGGTTCAACCCGGCGGCCTCGGGACCGCTGCGGTGCATCATCGCCATGAAGTACTCGCGGTCCGGGGCCACCACGGCGACCCAGCCCGCCGGGGCCGGTGGCGCGGCGGGCTGGAACGGGGCGGCCGGCTGGGGCGGCTGCGGCTGCGCCGGCGGCTGCGGGGAGCCGGCACCCGGGAAGTCGTCACCCCCGAAGACCGGCGCGGCCGGCATCGGCGCCGGCGGAGCGGGGGCCGGGGCCTGCGGCGGCTGGTACGGCGAGGGCACCGGACCGGGGGCCGGTGCGGGCGCCGGCGCGGGCGGCACCGGAGGAGCGGGTGCGGCGGCTCCCACCGGGCCGCCGCCCGGAGGCGGCAGTGGCCAGTCGTCCTCCACGCCGTACGCGCCGCCGGTGGACTGCGGTCCGGTCAGCGGCTCCGCCGGGCGGTTGACCTGGGACGGATGCGAGCCCGGGTAGTCACCGCCGCCGTGCGTCGCCTGCGCCGGGACGTGCGGGTGCGGCGGCTGGCCGGGCGACGGCCGCGGCGGGGCCGGCGGCTGCGGCGCCGGGGGGAAACCGCCCTGCGCGGGCGGCGCCGGCGGCGCGATGTACGGGCTGGCGGACTGCGTCAGGAAGTTGTAGCGGCACTCCTCGCAGAACGGCGCCTGCGCCTCGCGCGGCGTGCGGCACTGCGGGCACAGCTCCGCCTGGACGGTGGCGTCGGACTGCTGCGGGCCGGGGTAGCCGTAGCCGCCCGCCGGCGCGGGGGGCTGGGAACCCGGGTAGCCGTAGCCGCCGGGCGCGGCGGGCGCGGCGGGCGCGCCGAGCTGACCGTGAGCGCCCGGAACGCCCGGAACACCCGGAACGCCTGGAGCACCCGGAACGCCGGGGGTACCCGGCATGCCGGGCATACCGGGAAAGCCGGAGACATCCGGTGCACCGGGGTCACCAGGCGCGGGGCCACCAGGCGCACCGGGGCCGCCGTGCGGCCCGGGCGCACCGCCCGGAGCCACCGGGGCGAGGGGCGCGCCCGGCATGGGGAGCGGTGGCGGCGGTGGTGGCGGGACGCTGCCCGCGGGCATGGGCGTCCCCGACATGCGGTGGCCGCACACCTCGCACCAGTCGTCGGCTGTCGACTGGTGGCCGTTCGGGCAGGTCGCCATGTCGGAGTTCCCCCTCGTGTGCCGTTTTTTGGCGTTGCTCGTGGACGGTGCTACTTCTTGACGCGAACTGTCCTGGTGGAGCGCGTGTCGAGTGTCATCTCGGCGGCGTCCGCGACCTTCGCTTTCAGTCGCACAGTACCCGTCGCCGCGTCGACGACGTCTACCACCTTCGAAAGCAGTTTCGCGGTGTCCTCGTTGCCCAGTGCGCTCGCGAGCTGGACCGCGCGGCCCAGTCTCGCCGTCGCGCCGTCCCGGTCGCCGGCCTTGCGGGCGTCCAGCCCCTGCTGGATCGCCTGGGCCAGCTCGGCCTGCCCCGTGTAGTGCGCGACCTGCTGGTTGATGCGGGTGGAGGCCGCCATGTCGTCCGTCCAGACGACCCGTACCAGCTGCTGGGCGAGAGGGGTCGGGGCGCCGCCGTCCGGCGCCGGCAGCACCAGCGAGACCCGGGCCGCGAGCATCTCCCGGCCCACGTCGGCCGCCGGCACCCGTACGCACACGTGGTAGTCGCGGGACTCGTCGCCCCACGACCCGGTCGGGTAGTCGCCGGCCCGCGCGTTCGCCTCCGCGCGGCGGTCGGTCAGGTCCTCGATGGTGGGGGCGACCTGCTTGACGAAGACCACCTCGGCGCCCTGCGGGGTCCACAGCCGCAGCGCCACGTCCGCGACCTGCTTGCCCATTGCGGTCTCCATCATCCGCGTGAAGTCCGCGGCCAGCCCGGAGGGGTCGGCCACGATGTCGGCGCTGCCGAGCAGCGCCGAGGCGATGCCGGTGACCTCCTTGACGTCCCAGTCGGTGCCGACGCCACGCGCGTCACAGGTGAAGCGGCCCGCGCAGGCGTCGAGCGCCGCGCGTAACTCCTCCGGCGTCTCGTGTTCGTTGCGCCCGTCGGTGAGCAGGACGCCGTGTCGTATCGGCGCGTCGCCGGTCGCCAGCACCCGGTCGGCCAGCCGCAGCCAGGTGCCGATCGCGGTGCCCCCGCCCGCGCTCAGCCGGCGCAGCGCCTCCTTGGCCCGCGCCCGGGTCGTCGGGCCGGCCACCGCCAGCCGGCCGTCGCCCGGATAGACGTCCTCCGCCTTGTGTGTGCCGGCGATCACGGTGAAGGAGACGCCGTCGCGCAGGGTGTCGATCGCGGCGGCCGTGGCGTCCCGCGCGTTGCGCATCTTGGTGGGCGGGTAGTCCATGGAGCCGGAACAGTCGATCATGATGGCCACGGCCGCGTCGGGCGTGTGTTCACCGTCGGTGGGGATCGGCAGGCCGCCCGTGGTGCCGCCGCCGGTGGCGGTCACCGTCACGATCGCGTTGACGTCCCGACCGCCCTCGGGCAGGTACTCGTTCTGGTAGACGTCGACGGTGAACTGCGGAACGTTCGATTTCGCGAAGTTGGTCATCTGATCCGCTCCTCGGCCCCGGTGCCCCGGCGCCCCGCATATGGACAAAGCGATATATGGGCGTGCGGAGTCGAGGTCCCCCGCGTGTGCCCGCGTCTTCGACGCGGGCACCACCCCCCTCAGGCCGTCAGGCCGATCCTGCCCTCCCGACCGCTACGGGGAACGGGACCACCGCCACTGTTACGTTGTCGTGGCCCCCGCCCTCCAACGCGTACGTCACCAGCCGGCGCGCGCTCTCCATCGGCCGGGTCCGGGCGTCGGCCGGCACCACCCGGGCCATCTCCCGCGCGGATTCGGCGTAGTTCCACAGCCCGTCGGTGCACACCACCACCACGCCCGGCCGGTCCGGCTTGAAGGACGCGGTGTGCGGCTCCAGCTCGTACGCGTCGGCGCCCAGCCAGCCGGTGATGGCGTGCGCCCGCTCGTCCGCGTACGCCTCCTCCTCCGACATCAGCCCCGACGCCACCATCTGGGCGGCCCAGGAGTCGTCCTCGGTGAGCCGCGCGGGCGGCGCGTCGGGGTCGTCGGGCACCCAGTAGGCCCGGCTGTCGCCGACCCAGCCCACGGTCAGGATGGGCCCGGCCGCCACCGCGCTGACGAGGGTGCAGGCCGGCGCGTTCTGTCGGTAGTGGTCCTCGGGCCGGGCCACGGGCTCCCGCGCGAGCGCGTTGACGGCCTCGGCCGCGACGAAGATCGCGTCATGCATGGCCTGCTGCGGTTGCGTGCCGCGCGAGACCGCCGCGATCAGCGACTCGCCGGCGGCCTGTGCCGCCGCGGCCGAGGCGTCGTCGGGCCGGGTCGCGGAGGAGACGCCGTCGCAGACCACGGCGACGACGGCCGGGGTGCCGTCCGGGAGCGCGGTGGTGGACACGGCGAAGGCGTCCTCGTTGCGGTGGTGCCGCAGCCCGCGGTCGCTGGCGGCCGCGACGCCCTCCAGCTCACGCTCCATGTGGTCGCGTTCGCGAGGCTGGGCGTGGCCGCAGTTCTCGCAGTAGCCGTCCCTGTCGATGGTGCCCTCCCGACACGCGGCGCACCGGCGCCGCCCCGTACCGCCCGGCCCGCCGGTGGTCGGCGTGCCCTCCGCCCCGCTCGGGGCCGTGGCCCCGACCCCCGCCGCGGCCCGCGGGTCGGCGGCCGGGCCGTCGACGGTGGCCGCGCCGGCCGGTCGCTCGTCGCCGTGCGGACCGGGGTCGGCGGTCGCACCGTCCCGGCCGCCGCCGCCGTACGGCCCGGCTCCGATCGCGTCGCCGCCGTACGGTCCGCCGGCCGCCGCCCCGGAGGGCGCCGCCGGCGACGGGGGCGCCGTCGACACGGACACCGATGCCACCGGCGGGTTGGGCGGCGGCAGCGGATAGTCGTCGGGCTCCGCGGGGCTGGGCCCAGCCTCGCGGGCGGCGGCGCGCTCCGCGAGGTGGGCTACGCCGTTCAGGGGGAGCGTCGGCGCCGGGGCGCCGTCCGGTCCGGTGGAAGGCGGCGGCACCGAAAGCTCGGCGCCACAGCCGCCACAGAAGTTGTCGCCCGTCTCAAGGGGCTCGTGACAGCCTGGGCAGGCGGCCAGCCGGGGCAGCTGCGGCATATGGGACATCCTCACACCCACGTCCTGGGGCGGAAGCGGTTGGCCCGCTCCACCATGTCGATCCTCTCCTCGCCGCGCTGCGCGAGCCTGGCGAGCGTGCGGTACGAGCGTTCGAGACCGAAGCGCAGCCCACGCTCGTTCAGGCTGCTGCCGAGCAGCGGGTGCGCCGCGGCGTCCCGCGGGGCTCCGTTGCCCCCGGCCAGGATCCAGTCCAGCGCGCCGCCCAGCACCTCCGTGCTCAGGAGCTCGCGGCGCACCGCGTCGAGGCCGAGCTCGCCCAGCCGCTCGACCTGCCCGGACGCGGCCACCAGGTCGTCGAACAACGCGTCCCGCGCGGCGCGCTGCCGCAGCCTGGCCCGGACCGCGGCGACCCGGGCCGCCGTGTAGTGGATCGACGAGGCCGGCACCGACTCCAGGGCGGCCACCGCGCCCCGCCGATCCCCCGAACACAGCCGTACGCGGGCGAGCCCGAAGGCGGCGCTGACGTAGCTCGGGTCGGTCGTCCACACCAGTCCGTAGTACTCGGCCGCGTTGTCCAGCTGGCCCAGCACCTCGGCGCAGACCCCGAGCGCCAGCTTGGTCGCGGGCTCGCCGGGGAACGCGTCGTAGACGGCGTCGAAGGAGAGCGCGGCGGTGGTGTGGTCGCCGGTCGCCAGCGCGTGCAGTCCGCGATACCAGACGATCCGCCAGTCGTCCGGGTGGTCGGCCTCAAGGCCGGAGAGCAGCTCCGCGGCCGTCCGTTCGTCGCCCAGCTCCAGCTCGGCCCGCACCCGTCGCAGCCGCAGCTCGGTGGAGTCGGTGGGCGCGGCCCGCAGCGCGGCGCTCACCTCCGCCGGCGGGGACGAGGCCGGCAGCCCCTCGAGAAGCCCGGCGTTGGGGTCGGCGGGGGAGACCCGCGGGGTGGGCAGGGCCAGCGCGGTGGCGCGCGCGTCCAGCGGGGCGAGGAGCGGCAGCGGATCGTGCACGGCGGCCGCGGTGTCGGCGCCGACCTCGGCGGCGCCGGGGGCGGCGCTCGTGGCCGTGGAGGAGCCCGAGCCGCCGCTACCGGAAGCGGTGGCCTTTGGGCCCGAGCCACCGGCCGTCCCCGTGCCCGTACGACCGGACGTTCCCGCCCTCGCACCACCGGGCGTGGCTGGGGCGGCGCCACCGGACGGTCCAGAGCCGGCGCCGCCGGAGCCGGTGGATCCGGTGTCGAGGGTCGCACCCGCGAGCCCCGTCCCGCCGGGCGGCACCGTGCCGCCGCCCGTCGCCGTCGAACGCCGGCCGGGAAGGGCTCGCAGGCCCCGGCCGCCGGGCGCGCCGACCTGCCGGGTGCCCAGCCGCGAGGCGTCCCCGCTCTGCTCCGTGAACAGCTGGGTGTCCACCACCCGCAGCTCCGACTCGAACAGCGTGGAGAGCGCCGGTCGAGGCTGCCCCGACTGCAGCGCCACGACCTCGCGCAGCACACCCGTCAGCTGGTCGGCCATCTCCTCCGCCGAGGCGAACCGGCGCTCCGGGTCCGGGTCGGTGGCCCGGACCAGCAGCCGGTAGAAGGACTCGTAGCGCCGGAAGACCTCGATGTGCTCGGGGTCGGGGAGGCTGTCCACGAAGACGTTCGTGTAGCCCTGGAAGTCGAAGGTGAGCACGGCGAGCGTCCGCGCCACCGTGTACAGGTCGGAGGCGACGGACGGGCCGGTCTCGGAGAGCTCGGGGGCCTGGTAGCCGACCGTGCCGTACAGCGGACTGGTCTCGTCGCCCTCGCGGCGCACCGCGCCCATGTCGATGAGCTTGAGCTGGTCCTGCTGCTGGATGGCGTTGTCGACCTTGAAATCGCAGTAGAGCAGCTTGCGGCTGTGCAGGTGCCCCAGGGCCTCCAGCGCCTCGATGCCGTACGCGCACGCCTGCTCGACCGGCAGCGGGTCGCGTCTGCCGTCCGGCGTCCGGCGCTCGTTGGCGATCTCCTTCAACGACTTGCCGCCGACGTACTCCATCACGATGTAGCCGTCGAGGCTGCCGGTGCGCTGGTCGAGGTGCTCGACGAAGTTGTAGATGCGCACGATGTTGGAGTGCTCGATCTCGGCCAGGAACCGGCGCTCGTTGACCGCGGCCGCCAGCGCGTCCTCGTCGCCGGTGTCGAGCAGGCCCTTGAGCACCACCCAGCGGTGCGCGACCGCTGTGTCCATCGCCAGGTAGACCCAGCCCAGGCCGCCGTGCGCCAGGCAGCCCGCCACCTCGTACTGCCCGTGCACCAGGTCGCCGGGGTGCAGCTTCGGCACGAAGGAGTAGGGGTGGCCGCACTTGGTGCAGAAGCCCTCGGTGCGGCCCGGCCGCTCCGCGCGGGAGCGACCCACCGGCGCCCCGCAGTCGCCCCGGCTGCAGAACCGCTTCCGCTCCGGCACCTCCGGGCGGTCCAGCACGACCGTGCGCGGGTCCGGGCGCGGCACCTTGGGCACGTTGACCAGCCCCGCACCGAGCCGGCTGCGCACGGAGGTGCCGGCGGAGGGCGCGCTGCGCACCGACACCGACCGCGTCGACGACGGGTCCGACCGCGAGAACGACAGCCGTCCGGAGACCGACCGCCGCGAGGACCGCGAGCTCTGCGAGCGGGTGGAGAACCGCGACGAGGAGTGTGAGCCCGAGCCGGTCGAACCGCTGCCCTGGTGCCCGAACGCGGTGATGCCGGTGGGCGCCGAGACCACCAGCCCCTCGGAGGACACCACCGGCGCGAGCCCACAGGTGTCGCAGTACAGCTCGCCGCCGCCCATGTCCTCGTAGGCGCCGGCGCAGTCGGGCCGCTGGCACGGCTGGTTCGGTGTGCTCATCCCGCTCCCCCGTCCTGCCTCATCGGTCCGCCCCCGCGTCTCGCCTCATCGGTGCTCCCCGGTCCGGTCGGCCGGCTCGGGCCGGTGCTCCGTCCGCGGGGGCGCCAGCGCCTCGGCGGCCGCCTGCTGGTAGCGCAGCACGGCGGCCTCGGCGGCGCGCAGGTCGCACGGCGCGCTCCACAGCATCCGACGGGCCACGTCGAACCGCTCCACCAGCAGCGGGTCCTCGGCCATGCCGTGCCGGGCGACCTTCGCCTTGTACGCGTCCAGCCGTCCGCGCAGCTCCGCGCGGACGGCGAGCGGCGCCGTGACGGCGGTCAGCGACTCGCGGGCGCGCAGCAGTTCGTCCTCGGCCCGCTGCTCCAGGCTCTCCAGCAGCGGCGAGAGCCGGTGCCACTGGGAACGCCTGCGGTACTCGGCCGCCGCCGCGAGCTGCTCCTGGAGCGCGGTCGGCGGCCCGCTGACCACCGGGACCTCCGAGGCGGCGATCTTCGCGAGCACCTCCCCGCGCGCCTGCCGGGCCTCGGCGAGCGTGCGATCCGCCCGGGAGAGCAGATCGCGCAGATGCATCAGCCTCCGCTCCGCGTCCTGCCGCACGCCCAGCACCGCCTCGATCTCGCGCCGCACGTCCTCCAGGGCGCGGGCCGCCCGGTCGTAGCGCCCGGTGTCGGGACGGCCGCCACCGGGCGCGGCGGAGCCCGATCCCCTGGTCCAGAAGGCGAGCGGGTCGCGCACCACCTCGGCGCGGAGCGCGGCCAGTTCGGCGGTGATCTCCTCCAGGTCGTCCCCGGCGGGATGCTCGCCGGGGCGCACCCCCACGGAGTGCGCCAGCGAACGGGTGCGCTGGAGCTCGGCCGACAGCATGTCGATGCGCGCGGGCAGGGCGGACCACACGGCGTCGGCGGCGACGATGACGTCCAGCGCCTCCGCGTACCACCGGTTCATCCGGGCCACCAGCTCCTCGACGCCCACCTGCTCGCTGAGCAGGGCGGCCCCGGTCAGGGTGGCGCTGCTGGGCAGCGTGATGCCGCTGCCGCGCAGCAGCTCGGTGAGCTCGGCCAGCTCGCCCGCGGTGGGCCAGCGGCGCCGGCCGCGCACCTCACGGGCGGCGGTCAGGGTGTCCGTATAGGCGTCGAAGTACGTCCACAGGAGCGAGATGGCCTGCTCGGTGATGGACCACCGGTCCTTGGTGCGGCCGGTGAGCTCGGCGCCCTCCAACAGCCTGCGGCCGGCGTGGTCCTGGAGGGCGAGCAGCGAGGACTCGATGGCCTCGTGCTCGGCGCCGAGCCGCGCCAGCGCACGGTCCACCTCCTCACGGCTCATGGCCGGCTCCTGGGGCCTCCCCGTGGAGCTGGGAACGGGTCCCGCGACCCCCATCGATCACCTCTCGGTATGTCGTCCGCCGTCGGTCCCGGCCCGGTGCCGGGCGCCGGCGCTCAGTCCCTGTACTCCGGCCGTGGTGGTGTCGCCCCGTCCTCCCCGAGGTCTTCGGCGAGCCAGGTGCGGTAGGCCCGCTCCCAGGCTCCGCTGTCGCGGTAGTCATCCAGCACGTCGTTGACCCGGCGTACCAGGTCGGTGTCGTTCTTGTTCATCGCCACGCCGTAGTGCTCCACCGTGAAGGGCTTGCCGACCAGGTGGACGGAGGGGTCCTGGGCGGCCTGGCCGGCGGCCAGCGCACTGTCGGTGATCACCGCGTCCACGGTGCCGAGTTGCAGCCGCACCAGGCAGTCGAGCTGGTTGGGGACCGGCGGGACCTTGATCGCACCCAGCGACTCCGCCCCCGTCTTCGGATCGTCCAGCGCCGCCTCGGCGGTGGAGCCCTTGGCCGTGCAGACCCGCTTGCCGCGCAGCGAGTCGTCGTAGCCGGTGATCGACCTGTGCCTGACGGGGGCGAGCACCTGCTGGCCGGCGGTGAAGTAGGCCGTGGAGAAGGCCACTTCCTTGATCCGGTCGCAGTTCACGGTCATGGTGCGCACCACCACGTCCACCTTGCCCTCTTTCAGGGCCGGTATGCGCTGGCTGGTGGGGATGGTGCGGTAGATGACCGCGTCCGGGTCGCCGAAGAGGTCCTTGGCGATGGCCCGCACCAGGTCGATGTCGAAGCCGGTGAGCTCGCCGCTGACCGGGTCCCGGTAGCCCCAGCGGTAGCTGTTCTGGTCGACGCCGGCGATCAGCTTGTTGAGCTTGCGGCCGTTGACCTCGCGGTTCTTGATGCGCTTGATGGCGTCGCCCGCGTCCCGGGAGGGGCGCAGGCTCGCCTCGGGCCTCTCGCAGTCCGCCGCCGAGGTGTCGACCTCCTCCACGGCGCCGTCGGGCAGCCCGGGCGCGGGGTGACCCGCGCGCTCCACGCGGTCGCCGTGCGCCGCGCGCCCGCCCCGCGTCGCGCGCTCTTCGCCGTCCGCGAGCGCGCCGGGCAGCAGGACGGTGGCCAGTACGGCCAGGGCCGCGGCGGACACGGCCAGCGCGGACCGCGTCGACCGGCCGGCTGTCACGCGCCGCGCCGGTCGGCTCCGTCCCGGCTCCGCCGCCCGCGCCGTCTGCGTCGACCGCGACGTCTTCGACCGCATGCCCGTGTCCCCCCTCATCGGTACTCCGACAGCCTGCGTCCGATGCCGAGCACCGCGCCGGCGGCCCCGAGGACGGCCAGCACGGCCGCGCCGACGACAAGGCCGGAGAGGGCGCCGCGCCCGTCGTCGGCGGCGTCGCGGAACTCGCCGTCCTCGTGGGCGAGAGCCTCGGCCAGCGCGGCGTCGATCCGGTCGAAGGACTCGCGGGTGCTGGCGCCCGCGCCGATCACCTGGGCCACCGCGCTGTCGTACTCGCCGTTGTCGTCGGTGGCGCGGGCGGAGCGGTGGCGCTCCTGCCACTGCCGGACCGCGTCCAGCGCGCGGGCCACCGGTTCGCGGCCCGCGCGGTCGTCCGCCAGCTCGCTGGCGCGCGAGAGCAGACTGCCCCGTTCGGCCAGCCCGACGCTGCTCTCCGAGCCGACCAGGGCGCGCATCTGGTCGCGGTAGCCGACCTCGTAGGCGTCCTTGCCCTGGTCCGGGCCCTCTTTGGTGACGACCACCGCGCCGCGGGCCACCAGGGTGAGATTCTCGTCGCCGCGCGCCTGGAGCGCGGTGATCCGGGCCTCGTTGAGCACCCGCAGGGAACGGGCGCCGTGCTCGTCGGAGTCGTCGAGTCGGGCGCTGGCCACGCCGTGGCCGACCGCCAGCCACAGCAGCACCACGGTGGTCGAGGCGGTCGCCGCGAGCAGTCCGTGGTTGAGGACGCGGTTGGTCCGCTGGTACAGGCGGCGCTGGGCCCAGCCGAGGCCGCCGAGGGCGAGGACGCCGGCGCCCAGCGCGGCCCACGGCCACGCCTCGGCGTCCGCGTAGTCCCGGTCGAGGCGGGCGGACTCGGTCTCGTACAGCGCGCGGGCGGCCGGCAGCAGCTCGGTGGTCATCAGCTCGTTGGCGTACCGCAGATAGGCGCCGCCCAGCGGGAGGCCCTGGCGGTTGTTGGCGCGCGCCGCCTCGACGATCCCGGTGTAGACCGGCAGCCGCTCGTTCAGCCGGGCTATCTGGCGCTGGGCGGCGGGGGAGCCGCCGGTGCCGGCCGCCTCGGCGAGCCGCTTGGACGCCGTCGCGATGTCCTCCACATAGCGCCGGCGCACCTTCGACGACTCGTCGCCGCCGGCGAGGAAGCCGCTGGCGGCGGTGGTGTCGGCGTCGGCCAGCGAGCGGTAGATGTCGGCGGCGTCGGCGCTCAGCGGCTGGCTGCGCTCGACCACGGCGTCGGCGGCGGCCGCCCGGTCGGAGACCTGCCAGGCCGTCACCGCGCCGAACCCCAGCACCAGGGCGGCGAGCACGGCTCCGATGACGCGCAGCCGACCGGGCTCGGTGACCGCCGCGGCCCGCAGGCGCTCGACCCCCTCCTGCCACGCGGTCTGCCGCGGCGCGCCGGGCGCCGCGGCAGACGGGGTCGCGGTGGGTGGTGCCGTGCCGGGCGGCGCCGTGGGCGGCACGGCTCTGCCCGTGGTCGGCGACTGTGACACGAGACCCTCCCCCTCGGTCGCTGGCGCGGTGACCGGGTAACCGCGGGGCGGCGTTCCGGTCACTCGGCAGCAGTATGGCGTCAGACTCTGACAATCTCACCGGTGTTGACTCGATCTTGTTCGGATCGCGATCTTCACCGGAGCCGCGCCACCACTGCTGTGAGCCATCACGCGCCCCGGCGGTGTTCGGTTCCGGTGGGGCGCGTGGCTCGGGGGTCGGGCCGGGTCAGGCGGCCGTGTCGTAGGTGTAGAAGCGGGTGTGGTCCCACATGTCGGCCGGGGTGACGTCGTTCCAGGGCCGCATGGGCTCGTCGCGGTCCACCACGTCGGCGGTGCCGCCGGTCGGGAGGTAGGTCGAGCCGGGGTGGCGCCGCTGCCACTCGGTCCACAGCTTGTCGATGAAGCAGTGGTGCAGCCAGAAGATCGGGTCGTTGGGCGAGACTCCGGTGGCCATCTGGCCGCCCATCCACACATGGACGCGGTTGTGGAGGTTGACGCCGCGCCAGCCCTCCAGGTGGTTGCGGAAGCCGTTCGAGGCGCTGTTCCAGGGGGCCGTGTCGTAGGTGCTCATGGCCAGAACGGAGTCCACCTCGGCCCGGGTGGGCAGCGAGGCGGTGCGGGCGCCCATCTCGCGGACGAGGTAGTCGCGGCTGTCGACGCTCACGTTGATGGGCCACCGGCCGCCGCTGAAGGCGAACGGCCCGGTGGTCACCTGACCGTCGCGCGGGCGGCCGTTGCCGCCGAGGAAGTCCGCGCTCCACACCGTGGAGTTGACGGTGCGGTCGGCGGTCCAGTCCCAGTAGGGCAGCGTCACCGAGGAGTCGATCGCCTGGAGCTCCCGCTCGAACTGGAGCAGGAACTGGCGGTGCCAGGGGAGGAAGGAGGGTGAACGGTGGCCGACGCGGTCGCCGTTGTCGGTGTCGCTCATGATGAAGGAGTTGTGGACGCGGACGAAGCCGTCGTAGCGCCCGCTGCGCTTGAGCTCCAGCACGGCGTTGACGAAGTTGCGCTTCTCGGTGGCGGTCAGGCTCGCCTGGTTCTTGCGCACTGCCATGGGGGTGGTGTCCTCTCGGGGATGGGGCGGGGTTGTCCGGCGGCAGTGGGCCGGTCAGGCGGTCTGGATCGGGACGAGCTCGGCGCCCCGCAGCTTGTCCACGGCGGCGCGCGCGACCGCGCGGGGGTCGCGGAACGTCTCGTAGTGGTTGATGACGCTGATCCAGGTGTCGTCGGCGTTCCGCATCAGGTGCAGTTCCTCGCCGTCGACGTAGACGGAGTAGCCGACCTCGTGGTGGCCGCCACCGTCGTGGCCGCCGTCGCCTCCGGTGGCCCGCCCGGCTATGTGCCGGCCCTGGTAGACCTCGACGAACGGCGCGGGCGCGGCGGTGCCGGCGTGTCCGGTGCCGCCCCCGTGGCCCGCCGCGTCGCCGGTGCCGACGCCCTCGGACCGTACGGCGGCGGTCGCCGCCGTACCGGCCAGCGCGGCCCCGGCGACGGCCATGGTGGTTCCCCTGAGTATCAGGCGACGGGTGGGGTTGGAAGGCATGCGTGATTCCCCCCTCGGGAATGGGCGATGTGGAGCAGGGAGTCGTCACGCGCGGGGGTCGATGTCCCCATAAGGGCTGTTACGTGCCGTAATCACGTGATCAATTCCTGTGAAGCCGGATGCTTGCATGATCACGAGGAGGGCGGGGAGGGTCGGATCGAATCCGGACATTGGGTCTATGAAGGGTCAACCAGTGTTCGGGGAGGAATTGCCCCTCGGTTCGGTCGGGACGGCCTTATGGGCAAGAAACAACCGGAGGAGGGGGTTCCGTCGAAAAGATCTTCGTCGGCGCACCGTTTCCGGTGATGCCTCTCACAACGTGAACATGACGTGAAGGGCTCAGCCGTAGTGCGACCGCAGCCGTTCGTAGGCCTCCTCCCGCGCGGCCACCCGGTCCAGGGCGAGCAGGGCCGCCCCGAGCACCGGTGGGGCGGTGATCAGACGCGGCTCCGCCTTGGGGGCGCGCTCGGCGAGCAGCGCGCGGACGCGGCCGTCGAGGAGCGGATGGCGGGCGGCCAGCACCCCGCCGCCCAGGATCACCGGCACCACCTCGTCCAGCAGCCCCAGCCGGGCCAGCGCGGTGACCGCCAGCGCGACGACCTCCTCGGCCTGACGGACCACGATGGCGCGGGCGACCGCGTCCCCGGCGGTCGCCGTCGCGAAGAGCACCGGGGTCAACTCGTGGCGCCGCCCGTTCTCGATCCGCCCCAGATGCAGCGCCTCGATGAGCGCGTACATGCTCGGCAGCCCGAAGTGGTCGGGCAGCGTCCGGGCCAGCGCGGTCGGCTCGCCGCGGCCGTCCTCCGCGCGCGCCGCCCACCACAGCGCCTCCTCCGCCAGGAACGCCCCGCCGCCCCAGTCGCCGGAGATCCGTCCGACCGCCGGGAAGCGGGCGGTGCGCCCGCCGGGCGCCAGGCCGGCGCAGTTGGCGCCCGCGCCGCACACCACCGCCACACCGCGCGGTTCGCCGGTGTCGCCGAGCCCCGCTCGCAGCAGCGCGAAGGTGTCGTTCGCCACCGTGACGGCGCGCCCCCAGCCCCGCCCGGCGACGGCGTCGGTCAGCCGCCGCTCCTCCTCCGGCAGGTCGGCGTTGGCCAGACAGGCGAAGACGTGCGCCACCTCCGGCGCGGCCCGCGCGGTGGCCTCGGCGACCAGCGGGGCCAGCCGCGCCACCGCGCGCTCCGCGCCGACCAGATGGGGCTGGAAGCCACCGCCGCGGGCGGCGCCCAGCACGCTGCCGTCGGTGCCGACGAGCACCACGTCGGTCTTGCTGTTGCCCGCGTCGATCGCCAGGACGGCGCTGCTCAGGCCCACGCGAGATGCTCCCGGTTGTGTGCGATGAGGTTGTCGGTGAGCCGCTCGGCGTAGGCGTACTGGCCGATCAGCGGATGGGCGAGCAGCGCTGAGAAGACCCGGCCGCGACCGCCGTGCAGCGCCGCCTCCAGGGCCAGCCCCTCGTACGCGGTGACGTGCGCGACCAGCCCCGCGAAGCGCGGGTCCAGCGGGGGCTGCGGCAGCGGCCGCGCGCCGCCCGCGCCCACCGTGGCCGGGACCTCGATCACCGCGTCGGGGGGCAGGAAGGGCAGCGTGCCGCCGTTGACGGCGTTCACCACCTGCACGTCGCCGGTGTCCCGCAGCAGCGAGGCGGTGAGCGCCACCGCCGCCTCGGAGTAGAAGGCACCACCGCGCTTCCCCAGCAGCTCGGGCTTCTCGTCCAGCGTCGGGTCCGCGTACGCCGCCAGCAGCTCACGCTCGATCGCGGCGACCTGCCGAGCCCGGGAGGGCCCGGTGCGCAGCTCCCGTACGACCTCGTCGTGCTGGTAGTAGTAGCGCAGGTAGTAGGAGGGGACGACGCCGAGTCGGTCCACCAGCTCGCGCGGCATCCGCAGGTCAGCCGCGATCGCCTCGCCGTGCTCGGCCAGCAGCCCGGGCAGCACGTCCGGCCCTTGCGGGCCGCCGAGCCGCACCGCCCGCTCCCAGGTGAGGTGGTTGAGCCCCACGTGGTCCAGGCTGACCTCCCCCGGGGCGACGCCCAGCAGAGCGGCGAACCTGCGCTGGAAGCCGATCGCCACGTTGCACAGCCCGACGGCTCGGTGCCCCGCCATCAGCAGGGCGCGGGTGACGATCCCCACGGGGTTGGTGAAGTCCACGATCCACGCGTCCGGGGTGCGGCGGCGCACCCGCTCGGCGATGTCGAGCACCACCGGGACGGTGCGCAGCGCCTTGGCCAGGCCGCCGGCGCCGGTGGTCTCCTGGCCCACGCAGCCGCACTCCAGCGGCCAGGTCTCGTCCTGGTCGCGCGCCGCCTGCCCGCCGACGCGCAGTTGGAGCAGGACCGCGTCGGCACCGTCCACGCCCGCGTCCAGGTCGCCGGTCCAGCCGATCCGCCCCGGGTGCCCCTGCCGGGCGAACATCCGCCGAGCGAGGGCGCCGATGAGCTCCAGCCGCTCGGCGGCCGGGTCGATGAGGACGAGCTCCTCCAGGGGCAGGACGTCGCGTAGCCGCGCGAATCCGTCGACCAGTTCGGGGGTGTAGGTGGAGGCTCCTCCCACCACTGCGAGCTTCAACCCTTGACTCCTGTCCGTGTCAGGCCTTCGACGAAGGCTTTCTGAGCGAAGAAGAAGACGGCGATGACGGGGCCGACCGGGCACGGGCCACAGGGCTCTGACCGGGCGGCGGCTCGGGGCGCGTTCGGGGGGCCCGGGCCGCGCCGCCGGGCGGGGCCGGGGCGGGGGGGCGAGCCGGGACGGACGGCTTACGCGGGGCGGGCGGTCGTGCGGATGGCTTGCGCGGGGCGAACGGGGCTTGGGGACGGCTTACGCGGGGCGGACGGTCGTGCGGGCCGGTGCCTCCATCGCACGGCCGGGGGTGGTGGCTCAGCGGGGCCGATGTCGCCGGGGCGGGGCAGAGGCGGGGCGGCAGCGGGCCGGGGCGTGTGTCGCTCGGAGGGGTCGGAAGGCGGGCCGGAAGGCGGTCGGTGGGCGGGTCGGAAGGCGGTCGGTGGGCGGGTCGGAAGGCGGGCGGTGGGTGGTCGGGCGGTCGGTGGGCGAGGGCCGGGCGCGCTCAGGTCGTGTCGAAGACGGAGTGCCGGGCGGCTCGCAGAGCGGTGCGCAGTGCGCCCTTGAGGATCGGGGAGCCCTCCACGGCGCTCAGCCGCAGTTCGGGCCGGGGCAGAGCGAGGTCGGTGAGCTCGGCTTCGACCAGCGACCGCAGCCGCTCGCCCCCCGCCTGCGGCACCGCGCCGGAGAGCACCACCAACTCCGGGTCCACCACGGCGACGACGGAGGCCAGCCCGGTGGCCAGCCGGCGGGCGAGCTCGGCGAGCACCGCGTCGCCGCGGCCCGGGGTGCGCAGCGCCTCGGCGAGCGCCGCGGGCGCCGCGTCGGCCGTGAACCCGTGCGCGCGGGCGAGCGTGAGCACGGCGGGGGAGGAGACGAGCATCTGGAACCCGCCACCCCCGTCCGCCCCGGCGGTGGCGTCCGAGCCGCCGCGCGCCAGCGGGGCGCCGGGCAGCGGCATGTACCCGATCTCGCCGGCCCCGCCGGTCGCGCCGCGCAGCGGGTTCCCGCCGAGCACGATGGCGGCGCCGACGCCGTCGTCCGCCCAGACGAGCACGAAGTCGTCGAAGTCCTGGGCGGTGCCGTGGTGCTGCTCGGCGACGGCGGCGAGGTTGACGTCGTTCTCGATCACGACGGGGGTGCCGAGCGTTTCGGCGAGTTCCTCGCGCAGCGTGCGGGACTGCCAGCCGGGCAGGTGGGGTGCGTAGCGCAGGGCACCGGTGAGCGGGTCCAGCGCACCCGGCGTGCCGATCACAGTGTGGTGCAGGTCCTTCCGCGTCAGCCCGGCGGCGCTGAGCGCGCCGTCCACCGCCTCCGCCACCAGCCGAACCGTCCGCTCCGGAGTGCCGTCGGCGAGGGCGGGCGCGCGGATCCGGTGCTCGCCGACGACCTCGCCGGTGATGTCCGCGACGGCGGCGGTGATGCCCCGCTCGGGGTCCACGGCGAGCGCGGCGATCCGGGCGGCGGACGGCTCGATCTCGTAGAGCCGGGCGTTGGGCCCCGGCCGTCCGGTCGCGGTCCCGGTCGCCCGCACCAGCCCGGCGGCCTCCAGCCGGGCCAGCAGCTGGGACGCGGTCGGCTTGGACAGCCCGGTCAGTTCGCCGAGCCGGGCGCGGGTCAGCGGGCCGTGGGCGACCAACAGCTCCAGCGCGGCCCGGTCGTTCATCGCGCGCAGCACGCGCGGCGTGCCCGGGGTGCCCCTCGCCGTACCGGCCATACGGTGCCCCTCGTCTCCTGCCGTACGGAAACCCAGGCGTGCCCGCACGGGTTCCCCACGGCTCCCATGGAAAGGCGCTCTGTCAGGAAACCTTCCTGTCGAGTGACCAGGAAGGTAGAGGCGGCCGGAGGTCGGGTCAAGGGTGCGGGGCGTACCAGCGGACCCCGGGCCGCGCGGAGGGGACGGGCACCGGGGCGGGAAAGAGCGTGGCGCGGACCGCGGGCCGAAAGCAGCGACCGCGGAAGGGGAAAGCAACGACTGCGGGCCGAAAGCGGCGACCGCGGAGGGGAAAAGCGGCGACCGCGGAGGGGGAAGAGCAGCGACCGCGCGGGCGGCGCCCCGAGGAGCGGCCCGCGCGGTCGCGTCGTTCGCGCTCGCGCGCTACTTCTGGGTGCTCGGGGTACCGACGCTCTGCGGCGCCAGCGGGGTCGCCGCCTGGGACTGCGGCGAGGTCGGGTTGGCCAGCGCGGAGGGGGCGGCGACGTTCGCCATGGGGTCGGGGACGGACTCCGTCTCCAGAGCCGGGTCGGTCGGGCGGCCGACGATGCGGATGCCCTCCGCGTCCAGCGCCCGCTTGATCCGCCAGCGCAGCTCGCGCTCCACGCCCAGCGCCACCCCGGGCATGGTCTTGGCAGACACCCGGATGACCACCGAGTCGATGTAGACCGCGGTCAGGCCGAGGACCTCCACCGGCTCCCACAGCCGCTCGTTCCACGGCTCGTCCTTCTGCATGTCCTCGCCGACCCGGGTGATCACCTCGTTCACCCGGTCCAGGTCCTCGTCCGCGCGGACCTGCACATCGACGCCGGCGGTAGCCCAGCCCTGGCTGAGGTTGCCGATCCGCTTCACCTCGCCGTTGCGCACGTACCAGATCTCGCCGTCCGCGCCGCGGAGCTTGGTCACCCGCAGCCCGACCTCGACCACCTCGCCGGAGGCCACCCCGGCGTCGACCGAGTCGCCGACCCCGTACTGGTCCTCAAGGATCATGAAGACGCCGGAGAGGAAGTCGGTGACCAGGTTGCGGGCGCCGAAGCCGATCGCTACGCCCGCGACACCGGCGCTGGCCAGCAGCGGGGCGAGATTGATCTCCAAGGTGGAGAGGATCATGAGCCCGGCCGTGCCCATGATCAGGAAGGAAGCGACGCTGCGCAGCACCGAGCCGATGGCCTCGGAGCGCTGCCGGCGCCGCTCGGCGTTGATCAGCAGACCGCCCAGGGCCGTGCCGTCCACCGCCTGCGCGGTGCGGTTCATCCGCTCTATCAGCTTGGTGATCGCGCGTCGGACGACCGTGCGCAGCACAAAGGCTATGACCAGGATCAGCAGGATGCGCAGCCCGATGCTGAGCCAGGTGGACCAGTTCTCCTCCACCCAGCCCGCGGCGTTGGTGGCGCTCTCCTGGGCCTCATCGAAGCTGTTGGGACGGGGTGTCGGGTCTCCGGCCAGAGCAGCGGACCAGAACACAGCAGGAACCCTTCGTGGGGGACATGCCCGGTGGATGACGCGCACCGGGGGCAGACCCTCCACACTAACGGGGCCGCGCAACGGACCCGACGTTGTGTTCGAGAGAGAACCGCTCTCTTGCGGGGGATGAACACAGTGTGGTCGAAAACACTCCCAGGCCGTTACCCGGCGGTGGTGGCGCGTCTACCAGGGATGCGGGGACACTGGGGGGAGATCGTCCCGGCGCGAGCCACGCGCCGCCGGCGTATTAGGAGGCACCGTGCCGCACGTCCTGGTCCTCAACGCGTCGTACGAGCCCCTCGGCGTCGTACCGCTCCGCCGCGCGCTCGTCCTCGTCCTTAACGACAAGGCCATCAGCCTTGAGGACTCAGGCGCCCTGATGCATAGCGCGACCCATGTCATACCCGCACCGAGCGTAGTCAGGTTGAAACGCTTCGTGCGGGTCCCTTTTCGAGGTCCCGTTCCCCTCACCCGCCGCGCCCTGTTCGCCCGAGACGGCGGGAGATGCGCGTACTGCGGCGGCGTGGCCACCAGCGTCGACCACGTCATTCCGCGCAGTCGGGGCGGCCAGCACACCTGGGAGAACGTGGTAGCGGCGTGTCGCCGCTGCAATCATGTCAAGGCCGACCGCCATGTCGCCGAGATCGGCTGGCGGCTGCGCCACCAACCCGCGCCCCCTTCCGGCCTGGCCTGGCGCATCATCGGCACCGGACATAGGGACCCGCGCTGGCTGCCATACCTGCAGCCGTACGGCGCGGACGACGCGATGGCCCGGATCGACGGCATATCCGCCTGAGGACCGGGCCATCGTCGTACCCGCGGCGCGGTCGCGGCGGACGGTGGTCCGGCCTCCCGGCCCGCCCGCCCCCGCGCGGCCGTGCGCCAGCCGCTTCGCGCGGCTCTTCGGCGCCTCTTCGGCCTCCCGTCCTTCGCCTCCCGCCGTCCGTGCAGTGCGCGCTCGCCCTGCGGTGCGCGCCTCGCGTGCCGTGCTTCGCGCGTTACTCCGCCACCGCGAAGGCCCGCACCGACCACAGGGAGTACCCGAACTCCGTCGCCCGCGCGACGCCCTGGATACGGATGAACCGGGCGCCCGGGGCGTCCAGGCGCACGGTCTCCGTCCCGCCCCGCCCGTCGTTCACCGTCGCCGCCGTGCGCCAGCTACGGCCGTCCGCCGAGACCTGGATCCGGTAGCGCGTCGCGTAGGCCTCCTGCCAGCGCAGCTCCAGCCGGCCGACGCGGGCCGGCCGGGCCAGCTCGACCTGGAGCCAGGCACCGTCCTCGGCGGGGGAGGACCAACGGGTCCCGGGGTCGCCGTCGACGGCCGCCGCGGCCGGGAAGTCCGACGTCTCGTCCCCGGAGGAGTCGGCCCGTGCGCCGCTCGCCGCCGCCGCCAGGTCGGGGCCACCGGTGCGCGGGACGGCCCGCACGGTCAGCATCGAGGTCTCCGAGCCGAACCGCACCGGTACGGAGAAGGTCCCCGACCTGGTGCCCGCCGGAACCGACACCGCGATCCGCGCGGTGGTCACCCCGCCGCGCTCCGCCGTGACCTGCTTCGGCGCCGTGACCGTGACGCCGCGCGGGGGCCGGACGGTCAGGTCGCCGCGCACATCGCCGGGGCGGCGGGCCGCGAGCCGGGCCTCCACCACGACGGGCGCACCACCGATCTCCACGTCCGCCACGCTCTGCGACAGTTCCAGCTCGGCGGCCGGGGTGTCGCCGAACCAGGGGGTGACCTCGTGCACGGCGGGCGGCTCGGCCCCGCCGGCCCCCGACCACACCAGCCGCACCGCGTCCGCCCGCACGCCCTTGCCGCTCGCCTGCGTCCAGCCGCTGCCGGAGACCGCGCCGAGCCGCCGCCAGCCCTCGCCCGGCACATGGGCCTCGATCGCGCCGTGCTCCTCGGGGCCGCGGCCGGTCAGCGCGGTGACGGCGGTGAGCGGGCGGGCCCGGCCGAAGCGGAGCGTCACCGGGGACGTCGAGGTCAGCGAGGTGGCGGGGTCGCCGTCGGCGGCCGCGCGGTGCTCCTTGTCGGCGCGCGGCGGCTTCTCCGCCGTCTCGTCCAGCCCCGTCCAGGCGTCCGCGCGGTCGGTGGCCCGCTTCAGGAAGGGCGCCAGGACGCCCTTGCCGACGGTGGCCGGACTGTCCGCGATCTCCTCGCGCAGCCGCTGGATCTCGAGCCGCTCGGCCCAGGCGGTGGCCCCGTCGCCGCGCCCCTGGGCGGTGAGCATGTCCACCGCGCGGATCCCCGCGTCGCCGTAGCGGCCCAGCTGGTCCAGCCACGGCCGCACCTCGGCGCCGAGCTTCGCGTCCAGCCGCGCCGGGGCGTCGCGCATGGTGCGGAAGGCGGACCGCAGTCGCTCGGCCGCCCGGTCCAGCGTCGGGTCCGAGGCTCCCGCCGTCCGCGCGGCCCCGCCGGGCGCCGTGCCGCCCGCCCCCGAGGCGTCCAGGGCGGCGAAGAAGGCGTCGATGCGGGGGCGGAGATAGGCGGACTCCTCGCCGCCCAGCACCGATGAGGCGTCGTTGCCGGCCAGCGCGCGCAGCGCCGCGCGGTCCTCGCGGTCCGGACCGGCCAGGTCGTCGATGGCGGCCAGCCAGGAGGCGCGCGGGTCGTAGCCGCGCGGGTTCCAGGCGAAGTCGGCGGCGGTGAACAGCGGGATCCGGGAGGCGGTGGCCTGCTGCATGGCGTTGGCCAGCAGTCCCGAGGAGCCGCTGGCCACGGCCGGGTCCCGACCGGTGTACGGGCCGAGGAAGACCCGGTCCTTGGCGTAGTCGTTGACGGGGTAGTTGTCCATCGTCATCAGCCGGTGACCGAAGGCCGCGCGGGCGTCGGACAGCTCGCCCCCGGTGATCGTCCTGGGCACCACGCCGACCCCGGTCCAGGCGACCTCGACCCCGTCGTCCAGGGCGTCGGCCAGCGCGCTCCGGAAGTCCGTCGCCCCGTCCTGGAAGTACTCGGTCGGCATCAGCGACAGCGCCGCAGCGCCGGGGTGACGGCGCGCCAGGTGCTCGGCGACGGCGTTGGCGGTCTTGGCCTGCGCCATCGCGGCCGCCTCCGGCCCCGAGCCGAAGACCGAGCGGTCCCGGCCGCAGTGCCACTCGCTGTAGCTGACGTCCTGGAACTGGAGCTGGAAGGCGCGCACGCCCAGCGCCCACATCGCGTCGATCTTGCGGTTGAGCGCCTTGAGGTCGCTCTCGGAGGCGAAGCAGAAGTTCTGGCCGGGCGTCACCGCCCAGGCGAGCGTCACATGGTTGCGCCGGGCGCGCTCGGCGAGCGCCCGGAACTCCTCGCGCTTGTCCGCCGGGTACGGGTCGCGCCAGCGGGCCTGGCGGTACGGGTCGTCGCCCGGGGCGTACAGATAGCGGTTCTGCTTCGTCCGCCCCATGAAGTCCAGCTGCGCCAGCCGCTGCTCCCGGGTCCACGGCGTGCCGTAGAAGCCCTCCGTGGTGCCGCGGACGGTCGCCGCGGGCCAGTCGCGGATGGTGACGGCGGAGAAGCCGTACGAGCCCGTGGCCGTGGAGCCGTCCCGCACCAGCAGTTGACGCAGCGTCTGGACCGCGTGGAACAGACCGTCAGCGTCGGACCCGGACAGCGCGATCGTGGGCGCCCCGGCCACCGTGCCGGTCGCCAGCCGGTAGCCGCCCGCCGGAAGGTCGCCCCGCGCGGGCGCGCGCAGGGCGCGCAGCGCGGCCTCCGCGTCGCGCCCCTGGACGCGCACGACCAGCCCGCGGGGCGGTGCCACCATGCCGGGGCGGCCGCCGGCCGCGGCGGGGTCCTCGGTCAACTCGACGACGTCGCGCGCCCCGGCCTCGTGCAGCAGGAGGCGCAGGGCGTCCAGCGCGTACGGGTCGGAGCTGCCGTCCGCGATCAGGGTGACCTCGTCGCCCACGGGCACGAACGTCCCCTGCGCGCGCATCGACTGCGGCCGCGGCCACACCGGCGGCGCCCCGCCGTCGCTGGTCCGCTCCGGCGCGGCGGCGCCCGAGGGGCCGGGCGTCCCGGGCGGCGTGGGCGCGGCGGTCGCGCTGGGCGCACCGCCGAGCAGCCCGCCTATCACGGCCGCGGCGACCGCGGTCGCCCCCGCCGACTTCGGCCTGTGCGACCGCATCCCCCGGAACTGCACGGTGCTCTCCTCGTTCCTGGTCGTGGTGGCTGGCGTGATGGCTCGTCTGTGGTGTCGTGTGTGTCGTCTGCGGTGTCCCGCGCCGTGTGCTGCGCTCGGCGCTGAGCCCACCACCCCCCTGGCGAGGTGTCAACGGGAGTGACCGAAGTGCCGGTATTGCGGTGGCGGGTGGCCGCGGGGCCCCGGTCGCACGGCTGTTCAGCGCCGTGCGCGGCGCCGTAAGACCGCCGCCCCGCCGGGTCGACATCCGGATGCTCTCCTCCGTCGGAGCCTCCCGGCCGACGATTCGCCTGTAGCCGGGGAGTGTGACCTGACGCACGTTCCCCGAGCGTGGACGTCTGCGATCGCCCGCAGTGGGTAGGGCTGTCGTATCCCCATTTCCGAGACTCACGGAGGCCCGTGTGGCCACGTCCTCCCGCCTTCTGCTCTCCGCCTTCTTCAAACCCGCCTCCGCCGCCTCCCTGCCCGAAACGGCCGCGCCGGCGGACTCCGGGGACCTCGTGCCGGACCGGGAGCCCGACCCATTCGCCGGGGTCTCCGGCCCCGACTCCATGACCGGCGCCTCGGCCTCCGGTGGTGGCGTCGAAGCTCCGCTCACCAGCGAACCGCCGCTGCCCGCCCTCGCGCCCCTGACCAGCGAACCACCGCTGGCCGCGGAGCCGCCGCTGACCAGCGAGCCGACCGCCGCCGGGCTCGGTGGGGCGGCCATGGAACCGATCGAGTTCTGAGCGGCGGGGAGTCCCCATGGACCGAGCGCGACTCGCCGAGCTGCATGGTGTGACCACGTCCTACGAGCCCGAGCCGGGTCGTACCGTCCGCGTGCCCGACGAGACCGTCGTGGCCGTGCTCGCCGCCCTCGGGGTCGACGCCTCGACGCCCCGCGCGGTGCGCGCCGCGCTGGAACGGCGCGCGCTGGCCGACCGCGAGCGCCTGTTGCCCCCGTGCGTCGTCCTCGGCCCCGGAAGCGGCCCCCGGCTCGCCCTGCCCCCGGGCACGGTGTTGCGACTGGAGACCGAGGCAGGGGAGGTGCGGGAGTGGCTCCCGGAGGCGAGCGACCCCTGGGCGGGATCGGGCGCCTCGTGGGCCGGCGGCGACGGCACGGGGAGCACGGACGGAGCGGGCACGGGCCCCGCGGGGCACCGCGCGGCGACCACGGGCGGCGGAACGGGCCACGGCTCCGGGGCAGGGAGCCGTCAGGGCGGCCGCGCGGGCGGTGCGCGCACAGGCGCACCGGCGCGGCGCCAGGCCGGGGGCGGAGGCGTGCCCGGGCCGGGCCGCGGGGCCGGGCCGGGGCGCGCGGCGCGCGCGCGCGCGCGGCGCGCGGCGGGCCGGGCGCCGCGCCGCCGCCCCGCGCGCGCGAGCGCGGAACGCCAAGCGGCCGCCCGCGCGGCCGGCGGGGACGGCTCGGAGCGGGCGCCGCTGCCCCCGGGCGGCCACACCCTCCACGCGCACAGCCCCGACGGGCGGTCCGCCGTCGCCACCCTGCTGGTGGCCCCCGAGGGCATGCCCGCCCCGCCCGGCCGCACCCACGGCTTCCTCGTCCAGCTCTACTCGCTGCTGTCCGCCCGCTCCTGGGGCATGGGTGACCTCGGCGACCTGGCCGACCTCGCCTCCTGGTCGGGGCGGACGCTCGGCACCGACTTCGTCCAGATCAACCCGCTGCACGCCGCCGTGCCGGGCGCGCCGACGGACCCGTCCCCCTACCGCCCCTCCTCGCGCCGCTTCCCGGACCCGGTCTACCTGCGAGTGGAGGACGTACCCGAGTACGCGCGGCTGAGCGGTTCGGCCCGGACGCGAGCCGCGGCCCTGCTGGAGGCGGCCGCGGCGCTGCGCGCGTCCGTGCTCGACCAGGGCGAGCTGATCGACCGGGACGCGGTGTGGGCGCTCAAGAGCGAGGCGCTGCGCCTGGTGCGGGCCGCCCCGATGAGCCCCGGTCGGCGCGCCGCCTACTGCGACTTCCTGGCCGAGCGGGGCCAGGCCCTGGACGACCACGCCACCTGGTACGCGCTGGCCGAGGTGCACGGCCCGGACTGGCGCTCGTGGCCACGCGCGCTGCGCGACCCGCGCTCCGTCGCCACCGCCCGGGCCCGCGGGGAACTCCTCGACCGCATCGACTTCCACTGCTGGCTGGCCTGGCTGACGGACACCCAGCTCGCGGCCGCCCAACGGGCCGCGCTCGACGCGGGCATGTCCATCGGCCTCGTCCACGACCTGGCCGTGGGCGTCCACCCCTCCGGCGCCGACACCTGGGCGCAGCGGGACGTCTTCGCCGCGGGCATGTCCATCGGCGCCCCGCCGGACGCGTTCAACGCCCGCGGCCAGGACTGGGGCCTGCCTCCGTGGCGCCCGGACGTGCTGGCCGCCACCGGCTACACGCCCTACCGCGAGCTGCTGCGCGGGCTCCTGCGGCACGCGGGCGCGCTCCGCATCGACCATGTGATGGGCCTCTTCCGGCTCTGGTGGGTCCCGGAGGGCCGCGACCCCACCCAGGGCACATACGTCCGCTACGACGCGGAGGCGATGCTCGCCGTGCTGGCCCTGGAGGCCCAGCGGGCGGGGGCCGTGGTCATCGGGGAGGACCTGGGCACGGTCGAACCGGGCGTCCGGGAGACCCTGGCCGCGCGGGGCGTGCTGGGCACGTCCGTGCTCTGGTTCGAGCGCGACTACGCGCGGGCCGCGCCCGCGCCCGCGGCCGGGACCACCGCGGGAGCCGGGACCACCGCAGCGCCCGGGACCACCGCGGCGCCCGTGGAGGCCCCGACCGCGGGGCCGTCGGGCGCCGCGACCGATCCCGCCGTGCCGGAGGTCGAGCCGGTGGCGCTGGGGGCGGGGCCGGTGGGCTCGGACCTCGCGGTGCCCGATCCGGCGGTCGCGCCGGCGGTGCCCGAATCCCCGATGCCGGGGCCGGCGGAGGCGGACCCCGTGGTCGCCGTCGCCGTCGCCGGCGCCCCCGCCGGTCCGGGCGCCGCCGCGGCCGCCGGGACCGGGGGCGCGGACGACCTCCGTACCGCCGTGGCCGCCCCCGGGACCGACGTCGGGGCCGCTGCCGGGGTGGACGTCGGGGCGGCCGCCGGGGCCGATGTGGGGGCTGGGCGCGGCGTCGCGACCGGGGCGGTGTCGAGGTCCGTGCGGGACGCCCTGGCCGGGGCGGCTGGCGAGCCCGCCGTCCGGGGTGGCGGGCGGGCCCGTCCGCTGCCGCCCGAGGCGTGGCGGGCCGGATGCCTGGCGACGGCCACGACGCACGATCTGCCCAGTACGGCGGCGCGGCTGACCGGCGTCCACGTCGAGCTGCGGCACCGGCTGGGGCTGCTCACCCGGCCACTGGGGCGGGAACGGGCCGAGGACGCGATCGAGGTCGCGGAGTGGCTGGCGCTGCTCGGACGGCTGGGGCTGCTCCCCGAGGGGCCCGAGCACGAGGAGGCGGCGGTCAGGGCCGTGCACCGCTTCCTCGTCCGGACGCCCGCGCGGATGGTCGGGGTGTGGCTGCCGGACGCGGTCGGCGACCGCCGGCCCCAGAACCTCCCCGGCACCTGGGGCGACCGGTACCCCAACTGGCGGCTGCCGATCGCCGACCACCGGGGGCGCCCGGTCTCCCTGGAGCGGCTGGTCGCGTCCCCCCGGCTGCACGCGCTGATGGAGGAGGTACGGGCCGGCCTCGCCGCCGCGCCCGGCTGAGCGCCGCCCGGAGCCGAGCGGGCCGGGGCGGAGTCGGGGTGGGATATCGGGGTCGAAGGCCGGGCTCGGTGGCGGGCTCGGAGGTCCGGACGGGTGGAGCGCGGGCCCGCTCAGGGCCGAGGGAACCCGCTCGGGCCCCGTTTCGACCCGTACGGGCACCCCGGCCGCGCGGCGCGTTCGGGCGTTCGCTAGGTTGGGAGCGTGGTCAAGAAGAATGCCCTGCGCGCCGGCGCCGTGTCCGCCGGAACGACGCTGATGCTGCTGATGTCGTCCCCTGCGTTCGCGCTCACCCGCGACGACGGCGACGACCCGGGTCCGGGTATGAGTGCCGCCGAGACGCTCGGCCTCTTCGTCGTGCTGCCGATCGTCTCCTTCCTGGTGATCGCCGGCCTGGTGATGCTGGGCGACAAGTCCCGCAAGCAGCCGCAGCAGTAGCACACCTTCGCCGGTCCCCGACCGGCGTCGAAGCCGACTCCGGAGCCCGGGATCGGCGACTCCGCGCCCGAGGTCGGAACACCGACCGAAGGAATCGGACAAAAGCATATAGATGAGGCGCCCCTGGTCGTATCGGCCGGCGGGCGCCTTGTCGCGTCTTCTCGCGGGCGCCCGCCCCGCTTAGGCCGATTGGCCCTGTCTGGAGTCGGCCTCCTCCGCGCCGAACTCGACTTCCCTCACGCCGGATTGACCGGCCGTCCGCCCGCCGCTCCTGGTGGCCAGGGGACCCTTATTTTCGCTTTAACCTACGGTGTCGTAACCTACGGGACCGTTACCTACGGGCTCGTAGGTAACGAGCCGCCCTCTCCCGTCCCCAGGAGCCTGCTGTGACCGTTGCCCCATCCCTTCACTCCGGCCGAGCCGAGTGGAGCGACAGCAAGCTGCTGTACGCGCTCGAAGAGGTCGTGGAGGAGGAGCTCAACCGCCACCTGAAGGTGGCCAAGGAGTGGATGCCGCACGAGTACGTGCCGTGGAGCGACGGCCGCAACTTCGACGGGGTCATGGGCGGCGAGGCATGGGCGCCCGAGCAGTCCAAGGTCAGCGACATCGCACGCACGGCGCTGGTGGTCAACCTGCTGACCGAGGACAACCTCCCCAGCTACCACCACGAGATCGCCACCCTCTTCGGCCGTGACGGCGCCTGGGGCACCTGGGTGCACCGCTGGACCGCCGAGGAGGGCCGGCACGGCATCGTGATGCGCGACTACCTGCTGACCAGCCGGGCCGTCGACCCGGTCGCGCTGGAGCGGTTCCGGATGCAGCACATGTCCGAAGGCTTCGAGTCGGACAACCGGCACAGCATGCTGCACTCCGTGGCGTACGTGGCCTTCCAGGAGCTGGCCACCCGGATCTCGCACCGCAACACCGGCCACCACTCCGGCGACCCGGTCTGCGACCGGATGCTGTCCCGCATCGCCACCGACGAGAACCTGCACATGGTCTTCTACCGCAATCTGCTCGCCAAGGCGTTCCAGATCGCGCCGGAGCAGACCATGGCCGCCGTCCGCGATGTGGTGGTGAACTTCCGCATGCCGGGGCACGGCATCCCCGGCTTCGAGCGCGCCGCCGCGCAGATGGCCATCGGCGGGGTCTACAACCTGCGCATCCACCACGACGACGTGCTGCAGCCCGTGCTGCGCTTCCTCAAGGTCCTGGACCTGCCGGGGCTCGGTGCCGAGGGGCTGCAGGCGCAGGAGGAGCTGGGCCTGTTCATGAACGGCCTCGACGACCAGGCCACCCGGTTCGACGAGCGCCGTGCGGCCCTCCTGGCCCGCCGCGCCGCCCGCGCCGAACGGGGCTGAGCCGAGCGCACGCGTCGCCCCGCACCGCCGGCACCCGCCGGTGGACGCGGGCGGGCACCGGGCGCGGGGCCCGCGGCCCCCGTGACCGGTCCGGTCGATGCCGGTCCGGTCCGGGGGCGTCCTCGCGGTCATCCCGGGCCCGCCCTGGTCTCAGGCCGAGGCCCCCGCCGCGCGCTCACCCGGCCGAGGCCGGAGACCCGAGCCGGAAGCCCTGACCTTCGGCGTCGGACTCAGGCACCCGCCGCCGCGTCGGCGGCCTGGGCCCTGAGGGCACGCTCGATGCCCGCCCGGGACTCGGTGACCAGGCGGCGGAGCGCCGCGTTGGGCTCGGCGGAGGCCAGCCAGGCGTCCGTGGCGTCCAGGGTGGCCTGGGAGACCTGGAGCGACGGGTAGAGCCCCACGGCGATCTGCTGGGCCATCTCGTGGCTGCGGCCCTCCCAGACGCCCTTCACCGAGGCGAAGTACTTCTCGGCGTAGGCGGCCAGCAGCTCGCGCTGGTCGGTCTGGACGAAGCCGCCGATGACCGCCTCCTGCACCGCGTTCGGCAGCTTGTCGGACTCCACCACCGACGCCCATGCCTCGGCCTTCGCCTCCGGGGTCGGCCGGGAGGCGCGCGCGGTGGCCGCGTGGCGCTCGCCTGCCGAGGTCCGGTCCCGCTCCAGCTCGGCGGCGATCTCCGGCTCATCGGCCTTGCCGGTGGCGGCCAGCCGCTCCAGCAGGGCCCAGCGCAGCTCGGTGTCGACGACCAGGCCCTCGATGGTCTCCGAACCGTCCAGCAGCCCGGCCAGCAGAGCGAGCTGCTCGTCGGTGCGCGCGGTGGCGGCGAAGGCCCGGGCCCACGCCAGCTGGTGGTCGCTGCCGGGGGCCGCCGCGCGCAGGTGTCGCAGCGTCGCCTCGGTCCAGGCGGCCAGGCCGGTCGCCCGCCAGTCCGGGGCGCCGTACAGATCCAGCGCCAGCTTCACCTGGCGGTGCAGCGACTGCACGACGCCGATGTCGGACTCCTTGGCGATGCCGCTCAGCACCAGGTCCAGATAGTCGCGGGTGGGCAGCTCGCCGTCGCGGGTCATGTCCCAGGCCGAGGACCAGCACAGGGCGCGCGGCAGGGACGCCTCGAAGTCGCCGAGGTGCGCGGTGACGGCCTTCAGCGACTCCGCGTCCAGCCGGACCTTGGCGTAGGACAGGTCGTCGTCGTTCAGCAGCACCACGCCCGGGCGCTTCCGGCCGACCAGCTCCGGCACCTCGGTCAGCTCGCCGTCCACGTCGAGCTCGATGCGGTCGGTGCGCACCAGCTTGCCGGTGGCGTCCAGGTCGTAGGCGCCGATCGCGATGCGGTGCGGGCGCAGCACCGGCTCGCCGGTCGCGCCGGCCGGCAGCGCCGGGGCCTCCTGGCGCACCGCGAAGGCGGTGATGGTGCCGGAGTCGTCGGTCTCGATCTCCGGGCGCAGGATGTTGATGCCCGCCGTCTCCAGCCACTTCTTCGACCAGGTCTTCAGGTCGCGCCCGCTGGTCTCCTCCAGCGCGCCCAGCAGGTCGGACAGTCGGGTGTTGTCCCACTGGTGCTGCTTGAAGTACGCCTGGACGCCCTTGAAGAACTCGTCCATGCCGACGTAGGCGACCAGCTGCTTCAGCACGGAGGCGCCCTTGGCGTACGTGATGCCGTCGAAGTTGACCAGCACGTCGTCCAGGTCGCGGATCTCGGCCATGATCGGGTGGGTCGACGGCAGCTGGTCCTGCCGGTAGGCCCAGGTCTTCATGGAGTTGGCGAAGGTGGTCCAGGCGTGCGGCCACTTCGACCCCGGCGCGTACGCCTGGCAGGCGATGGAGGTGTAGGTGGCGAACGACTCGTTCAGCCACAGGTCGTTCCACCACTCCATGGTGACCAGGTCGCCGAACCACATGTGGGCCAGCTCGTGCAGGATCGTCTCGGCGCGCGTCTCGTACGCCGCGTCCGTCACCTTGGAGCGGAAGACGTACTGGTCGCGGATGGTCACCGCGCCGGCGTTCTCCATCGCGCCCGCGTTGAACTCGGGCACGAAGAGCTGGTCGTACTTGGCGAACGGGTAGTCGTAGTCGAACTTCTCCTGGAACCAGTCGAAGCCCTGGCGGGTCACCTCGAAGATCGCGTCCGCGTCGAGGAACTCGGCGAGCGAGGGCCGGCAGTAGATGCCCAGCGGGACCGACTGGCCGTTCTTCTCGTAGCTGCTGTGCACCGAGTGGTACGGACCGGCGATCAGCGCGGTGATGTAGGTGGAGATGCGCGGCGTCGGCTCGAAGTGCCAGACGTTGTCCTTGGGCTCGGGCGTCGGCGAGTTGGAGATCACCGTCCAGCCCTCGGGCGCGGTGACGGTGAACTGGAAGGTCGCCTTGAGGTCCGGCTGCTCGAAGCTCGCGAACACCCGCCGGGCGTCCGGCACCTCGAACTGCGTGTACAGATATGCCTGCTGGTCCACGGGGTCGACGAAGCGGTGCAGCCCCTCACCCGTGTTGGTGTACCCGCAGTCGGCGACCACCGTCAGCTCGTTGGCACCTGCCAGCAGTCCCGGCAGCGCGATCCGCGAGTCCTTGAACACCTGCTCCGGGTCGAGCGCCTCGCCGTTCAGCACCACCTCGTGCACGGTGGGGGCGACCAGGTCGATGAAGGACTCCGCGCCCGCCTCGGCGGCGTTGAAGCGGACCCGGGTCACCGAGCGGTAGGTGCCCCCCTCCTGCGCGCCGGAGAGGTCGAGGTCGATCTCGTACGAGTCGACGGTGAGCAGGCGCGCCCGCTGCTGCGCCTCGTCGCGGGTCAGATTCGTGCCAGGCACGTAGGCATCTCCTTATGTCGCGTTTCCGGTCATCCTTCCACGTCGCACCTGACCGTGGCGGGAGCATTTCCGGGCGTGAACGTGACGGTCCGGGGGCGAACGTGACGGACCGGGAGGCGACGGAGGAGCGCCGGGATCGGCGAAGGAGGAGTGTCGCGGGAGGGGCGCGGTCGGGCGACGGGACACGCCGTGGCGACCCGGCGCCGAGAGGCGGCCGGACGCCGGGAGGAGGCGCGGAAGCGCGGCGGGGGCGGGCGGAGAACCGCCGTCGGTGACGTGGGACATGCTGGAACCGTCCCACATCCGTCCGGGCGGCCACGGTGGTTGTCCACAGCCCGCCCCCGCCGGTATGACTTATGCCGTCAGGCGCTCAGCTCCGCCGCGACCAGCTCCGCGATCTGCACCGCGTTGAGCGCCGCGCCCTTGCGCAGGTTGTCGTTGGAGAGGAAGAGCGCCAGACCGTTCTCCACGGTCTCGTCGACGCGGATGCGCCCCACGTAGGAGTCGTCCTTGCCGGCCGCCTGGAGCGGGGTGGGGATCTCCGAGAGCACCACGCCGGGCGCGTCCTGGAGCAGCTCGTACGCCCGCTCGACGCTGATCGGACGCTCGAAGCGGGCGTTGACCTGGAGCGAGTGGCCGGAGAAGACCGGCACGCGGACGCAGGTGCCGGAGACCTTGAGCTCCGGGATCTCCAGGATCTTGCGGGACTCGTTGCGCAGCTTCTGCTCCTCGTCGGTCTCGAAGGAGCCGTCGTCGACGAGGTTGCCGGCCAGCGGCAGCACGTTGAAGGCGATGGGGCGCTTGTAGACGCCGGGCTCGGGGAACTCCACGGCCTCGCCGTCGTGGGTCAGCTCGGCGGCCTGGTCGATCACCTTCTTGACCTGCCCGTCGAGCTCCGCCACGCCGGCGAGCCCGGAGCCGGACACGGCCTGGTAGGTGGTGGCGATCAGCGCGGTCAGACCGGCCTCCGCGTGCAGCACCTTCAGGACCGGCATCGCGGCCATGGTGGTGCAGTTCGGGTTGGCGATGATCCCCTTGGGGCGGTTCTTGATCGCGTGCGGGTTGACCTCGGAGACGACCAGCGGGACCTCGGGGTCGCGACGCCAGGCCGAGGAGTTGTCGATCACCACGGCGCCGGCCGCGGCGACCTTCTCGGCCAGCGCCCTGGAGGTGGCGCCACCGGCGGAGAAGAGCACGATGTCCAGGCCGGAGTAGTCGGCCGTGGCCGCGTCCTCGACGGTGATCTCCGCGCCGCGCCACTCCAGGGTGGAGCCGGCGGACCGGGCCGAGGCGAACAGCCGCAGCTCGTCGACCGGGAAGTTCCGCTCGGCCAGCACCTTGCGCATCACGGCGCCGACCTGCCCGGTGGCTCCGACGATTCCGATCCTCATGTGTCTGACTCCTCCTGTGCTGCCGATGCCGGGTGCGCCGACGGGCCGGCGCGCCGTTGCGCCCGCCTGTCGACATGCCCACGTTCCGACACGCCGACGTGCCGACGGGGCGGGTGCGCCAGGCGCCCGCCCCGTCGTCCAGTGTCTCAGGTCGCTACGGAACGACCTTTTCGATTTTCACGCCACCGGTCCCGGCGACCGTGCCGGTCCCGTTGACCAGCTGCACCTGGCCGAAGAAGGACCGCCCCTCGGGAGCCGCCCCGGCCACCACCACATCGGCGCTGACCTGCGCGGACGCCCCGCTGGCCAGCTTCACCGAGGAGGCTTCGCCGGTCTTGATCTCGCCCAGCGAGGAGGCGAAGTACACATCGCGGTAGTCGTACGCGGTCGAACCGCCCGGGATGCTGTAGCCCGCGACCTCGACGGTGTAGGTGCCGGCCTTCGGCTTGGCCAGGCTCACCGCCTCCTCCGAGTCGCCGTCCGCCGAGGACCCGACGGACTTGCCGTTCAGCAGGACGTTCAGGTCCAGGTCGGCCTTGGCGTCGGAGACGCCGCCGATGGCCACGTCGAGCCGGGAGACGCCCTCACCCACGGTGACGGTGGTGGTCTGCTTCTCGCCCTGCTTGATCGTCGGCCGGTCGGTCTTGGCCGAGCCCAGCTCGCCGCCCTTGAGGGTGCCGTCGATCGCCGCGAAGTCGTTGCCGACCTTCCACTCGACCTTGGTCGGGGTGCCGACCTTGGCCTCCGCCACGGTCTTGACCGCCGGGTCGAACGTGGCGCCGAGCACGTTGGCGGTGAGCGTGTACGGGTTGTCGAGCAGCGGCGAGGTGCGGCGCGACTCGACCTCCAGCTCCCACACGCCCGGCAGCGGGTTCACGTAGGACCGCTGGTCCGGACGGCAGGTGTTCGCCGGGTTCGGGTAGTTCGGGTAGCAGTTCGGCGTGCCCGTCGGGTCGACCGGCAGACCGTAGGGGTTGATCGCTATCCACCGGGTCTGGCTGCCGGCGGCGAGCCCGCCCAGCGAGACCTCCAGCGACTTCGCCCCCTTGGGCACGGTCACGAAGTACGAGGTGGTGTTGTTGCGCTGCTGCGTGCCGGTCTCCTTGACCGTGTACGACGGGCTCGCGAGCGGCTTGGCGGCCACCACGGTGGTGAGGATCTGCTTGTCGACGCCCTCGGTCCGCTCGTCGTCCACGTCCAGGATCGCGGAGTGGATGCCGGCGGTCCGCGCCTTGGCCGTGACCTCGAAGGTGACCGGCTGGTTCAGCGGCAGCTTGACCTTGCCGCTGCCGGGCAGGTCGAAGGTGCCGTCGTTGTTGCGCCAGTCCAGCTCGTGCCAGACCGGACGGTCGGGACCGGTGGTGCGGGTGACGGTGACCTCGTAGGTGCGCGACTGCCGCACCTTGAGCCCGCCCTCGCGGTCGTAGAGACCGGTGCCGAAGCCGGGCTCCTTGAGGAAGCCGGACAGCTTGGTGTCGACCGGGGCCTTGACCGTGTACTGGTGGGCGGTGGCGCCGTCGCGGATCGCGTCCCACGCCTCCACGATGTCGATCAGGCCGGCCCCCTCCTGGTACGCCTGGGCGCCCCGGATGTGCTTGGCCGTGCTGGTCAGCGCGGTGCGCAGATCCGCGGGGGAGAGCTCGATGCGCTTCTGCTTGGCGGCGGACAGCAGCAGCGCCGAGGCGCCCGCGGCCTGCGGGGAGGCCATCGAGGTGCCCTGCAGCATGCCGTAGCCGGGCGGCAGCTGGTAGCCGGCCTCGGCGGTCGGGGCGCCGGGCAGCCAGGTCTGGATGGTGTTGACCGAGGCGCCGGGGGCGGAGATCGACGGGGTGAAGCCGCCGTCCTCGCGCGGGCCGCGCGAGGAGAACGGGAACATGGCGTACTTGCGCTTCACCTCGGAGCCGTAGTTGGCGGCCCAGGTCTGCTTGGAGACGGTGGCGCCCACGCTGAGCACCTTGTCGGAGAGCGCCGGGTCGCCGATGGTGTTGGCGCCGGGACCGCTGTTGCCCGCCGAGATCACCAGCTGCACGCCGTAGGTGTCGATCAGGCGGGTGTACAGCTCGGAGCGGGCGTTGTTGCCGTCGTTGAGCGCCGGCAGCCCGCCGATCGACATGTTGACGATGTCGACGCCGCGGTTGACCACCAGGTCGATCATGCCCTCGGTCAGCGCCACGTTGGTGCAGCCGCCGGTCCAGGTGCAGGCGCGCGAGGAGACCAGCTTGGCGCCGGGCGCCGCGCCGTTCATCTTGCCGCCGAAGAGGCTGTGGGCGGCGGTGATGCCGGCGACGTGGGTGCCGTGCTCGGACTCGATGACGCCGATGTTGACGAAGTCGGCCTTCTTGCCGACCCGGTCGCCGCCGAGCGGGT